>JBEPZP010000082.1:0-9547 GCA_041640735.1 Thermomicrobium sp. | reverse complement strand
ACGACCGCTCGGTCGTGCAGCGCATCCTCGCCGCTGCCGAACTCAGCCCGGAAACGCTCGTCCTCGAAATCGGACCCGGCTTGGGCATCCTCACTGAGGAACTCGTCCGTCGGGCTGGCGAAGTCATGGCGGTCGAACTGGATCGCCGGTTGGCCGCCTACCTCAGGGAACGCTTTCGCGATTCGCGCGTGCAGATCGTCGAAGCCGACGCGCTCACCGTCGACTGGGGAGAGATTACCCAGGGTCGGCCCTACGTTGTGGTCGCGAACCTCCCCTACAACGTGGCGACACCGATCCTCGAACGCCTGCTCACGGCCCCGCACCCACCCGACCGCCTCGTCGTCATGGTCCAGCGTGAAGTCGCCGAACGTATGGTGGCCACGCCTCCGGCGATGAGCTTTCTCAGCGTGCTCGTGCAGTTCTTCACACGCCCCAAGATCGCCTTCCGCGTCGGGCCTGGCGCCTTCACGCCGCCGCCGAAAGTCGAGAGTGCGGTCGTCGTCCTCGAACGGCGACCTCCACCGCTGGAGCGCGAGCACTGGTCGACCTTTTTCCAGCTCGTCCAGGCAGGCTTCGCCCAGAAACGCAAACAGCTCGCCAATGCGCTCGCCAGCGCACTCGGGATGGAAAAGGAACGCGTTCGCGCGTTGCTCGCTGCCGCGGGGATCGATCCCAGTCGCCGAGCCGAGACGCTCACCCTCGAAGACTGGCTGCGTCTCTACCGCTGCATGACCGAGGAACGCTCATGACACGCATGCGCGTCGTCATACGGAGTCCCGTCACCATCGCAGCACCGGCCAAACTGAACCTCGGGCTGGAGGTGCTCGGACGACGGCCGGACGGCTATCACGAGGTCGTGACCATCCTCCAGTCGATCGACCTCTGCGACGCGTTGACCTTCGCACCAGCCCCGTCGCTCTGCTACCGAACACCGGCGGGGATCGACGACGACCTGGTCGCACGAGCGCTGCACGCGCTGCACGCACAGGGGATCGAACTGTGCGCCAGTATCCAGCTCCAGAAGCGGATTCCGCTGGCAGCCGGACTGGGCGGCGGTTCGAGCGACGCCGGTACGCTCCTCGGGGTCGTGCAGCGGGCAGGGGTTCCGGTCGAACTGGTCGAGGAGATCGCGCGCAGCCTCGGCAGCGACGTCCCCTTCTTTCTGCACGCCGGTACAGCGCTCGCGCGAGGCAGGGGAACCGAACTCGAGTACTTGCCGTCCCCGTCCGGCTTCTTCGTGATCGTCGTGCCCCGACTCCGGCTGCAAGGCAAGACCGAGCGTCTCTACGCAGCACTCACCCCCGACGATTACAGCGACGGTGCGGCCACGCTCCGTCAAGCCGCCCGGCTCCGGGCCGGGCTGGGGCTCGACCCCGCGCTCGTGCGCAACGCCTTTCTCCGTCCCCTGCGTGCCTTCCCGGAAGTGCAGCGCGTACTAGAAGCGTTCGCGCGTGCTGGAGCGCGCTGGGTTTGGCCGAGCGGAGCTGGCCCGGCACTCTTTACCTGGAGCCCGGTATACCCAGAGGCCGAAGCGATCGCGACGTATCTCCGCGAGTCGGGCTTCGATCCGTACCTCGCGACGCCCTATCGACCAGCGTGGGAGAGCCTCCGCACCGCGCTCGCCGTCGAGACGACTCCAGCGTGAGTCTCGCTCCTGCCGTCCAGCGTTCAGCCCGTCAGTGCTCGGTCGGCGCGCTTCACCTGATGTACCGCTCCTGCCAGGCCTGCTCCAGCTTCGCCGGTGCCCGCAAAAACGTCCCTTCAGCTTCCGCGAGAGTACGGTGGTCTTCAGCGTCGAGCACCTCAGCACGCGCCCGTACGAGACGGCCTCGGTTCTCTTCGACCCAGCCGCGCACGCGCAGAGGCCGACCGACCGACACCGGCTGCCGGTAGGTGATGGCCAAGCGTGCCGTTACCATCAGTCGTCCCGTTTCTGCGATCACCGCCCAGCTCATCGCTTCGTCGAGCAACGTGGCCACGATGCCGCCATGGACGAGGCCGATATACCCCTCGTGTTCCGGCTGCGGCACGAAGGCGGCTTCCACCGCTCCATCCCGGCGGAAGAAGGCCAGCTTGAGTCCGATCGGATTCCGATCTCCGCAGCCGAAGCACCCGTGATCGGCCACGCGGTTGACCCGTTCGCCTTCCATAGCCGATCCTTTTCACCTCAACGCCCGGTACCCCTGTGGGGTACAATCGTTGGTGTCGGTGGCTCGGGCGAGACTGCCAGCCACGGCCGGAGCCTATCGCGGAGGATCGTTTCATGGCGAGACGGTACGAACAGCTCTTCCAGGAAATCAAGCGCGCGATCCGCGAAGTCGATGTCCACCAGGTCTACGAGCAGCTGCGCGCTGGCCGTCGGCCAGTGATCGTCGACGTGCGCGAACGGGAGGAATGGGAGCAGGGGTACATCCCTGGCGCCATCTTCATCCCACGCGGCTATCTCGAGCTGCGCATCGAAGAAGAAGTGCCCGACAAGTCGACCCCGATCTACGTCTACTGCGCGGGCGGCGTCCGCTCGGCCTTCGCTGCCAAGACGCTGGAGGAACTCGGGTACCAGAACGTCTACTCTGTGGCCGGTGGCTTCAGCGCCTGGAAGCACGCTGGCTACCCGTTCGTGACGCCTCGACAGTGGACGCGCGAGCAGCTCCAGCGCTACAGCCGCCACTTCCTCATCCCCGAGGTCGGCGAGGAAGGCCAGGCACGCCTCCTCGATTCCAAGGTGCTCATCATCGGAGCAGGTGGCCTGGGCGCGCCGGCTGCACTGTACCTCGCTGCCGCCGGTGTCGGGACCTTGGGTATCGTCGACGCTGACGTCGTCGACCTCAGCAATCTGCAGCGCCAGATCCTCCACACCACCGACCGGGTAGGACGACCGAAGACGGAATCGGCTCGGGAGACGATCCAGGCGCTCAACCCTGACGTGACAGTGGTCACCCACGACGTGTGGCTGAGCAGCCGTACGATCTTGGACGTGATCCGCGATTACGACGTGATCGTCAACGGCGCCGATAATTTCCCGACACGATACCTCGTCAACGACGCCGCGGTGCTGCTCGGGAAGCCGGTCGTCGACGGTAGCATCTTCCGCTTCGACGGTCAGGTGACCGTGTACAAGCCTGGCGAAGGGCCCTGCTATCGCTGCTTGTATCCCGAACCGCCACCACCGGAGTTGGCTCCCAGCTGCGACCAAGCGGGCGTCCTCGGTGTCCTGCCAGGCGTCATCGGTGTGCTCCAGGCTGCCGAAACGATCAAACTCCTGCTGGGGATCGGCGAGCCGCTGGTCGGGCGGTTGCTTCTGTACGACGCGCTCTCCGCGACCTTCCGCGAACTCCACGTCGAGCGCGACCCGGAGTGCGCCGCCTGCGGCCCGAACTCCACGCTCACCGTGGACACGATCGGGGAGATCGACTACCAGCAGAGCTGCATCCTTCCGGTCGGTCGGAGCGTCGCCGACTGAACTCGCTCGCCTCCGCCTGCCGTCGAGTGAGCAGAACGGGTCGCGGCATGCGACCCGTTCCTCGTTCTCTCAGCCGCCGAGCGGTCTCAGTCCTCGACGACGACCGGTTCTTCCTGGACCTGACCGTCCACCACGCGGAACGCCCGCAGCACCGGACGCGCTGGATCGGCGAGCGAGCAGATCATGAGCAACATTCCGGGCCAGAAGGCCGCCAGTTCCACGTCGGTGCGCGAGGGATAGGCTTCGGTAGCCGGATGAGAGTGATAGCTCCCTAGGTGCTCCAGCCCGCTCGCCTCGATCTCGCGCAAGACGCGGAACTGCTCCTCCGGATCCATGAAGAAGCGCTCGACCGCGATACTACCCGGTGCTTCCGGCCGATAATCGCGCCCCGGAGGGATCAAGCCGCGCTCGGCGAAGAATTCCACCGCCAGTTCAGCCCGATTGGCGACCGGATAGACACGCTCGATCCGCTCACCGTGGCCAGCCACCAGACCACAGGCCTCGCGGGGCGCTTCGCGGCGCGCGTGTGCGATGATCGCTTCGTACTGGGCGCGCGGAATCAGGACCACTGTCCACCCGCCATCGCTGGAATAATCCCGACCTCGTCGCCGTCCTGGAGGGGCGTCTCGACGCCTTGCAGTGACCGCACGTCCTTCCCGTTCACGAAGACGCTGACGAAGCGCCGGATGCGTCCATCCGGTTCGCAAATCCGTTCGCGGATCCCGGGGTACAGCTGGTCGAGCTTAGCCAAGGCCTCCGCGACGGTCGAGGCCTCGACCTCGACGGACGCGCGTTCACCGGTGAAGCGTCGCAGCGGTGCCGGTATCAGGATCGTCACAGCCATCCTCTCTCACTCCTTCCGCACCGAGTGTGCCTTCACGACCGATCCGGATGCCAAAGTGGTGTACTCAAGTACTTGAGCCCGCTGTCCGGCAAGATCGCGACGATCACGCCGTACTCCAGGTCACGCGCCACGCGCAACGCTGCCACCAGCGCCGCAGCGGCCGAGGGACCGACGAGCAGCCCTTCTGTCCACGCCAGCTCGCGCGCGAGCTGGTACGCCTCCTCCGTATCGACCAGTTCCATGCGGTCGATCAACGAGGGATCGTAGATGGCCGGGACCAGCGCCGTCGGCAGATGTTTGAGTCCCTCGAGCCCGTGGAACGGATCATCTGGCTGAACCCCGACCAAGACCACGCTCGGATTGGCCTCCTTGAGGCGACGTCCCGTGCCCATCATCGTGCCAGTCGTCCCGAGACCAGCCACGAAGTGCGTCACCTGGCCACGGGTCTGCTCCAGGATCTCGACTCCCGTCCCGTCGTAGTGGGCGAGCCAGTTCGCGGGATTGCTGTATTGATCGGCATAAAAATAGCGCTCGGGGTAGTCCGCCGCGAGTTGGCGAGCGAGGCGGATCGCACCGTCAGTCCCCTCATAGGGGTCACTGAAGATGAGTTCCGCCCCATAGGCCTGGAGGATGGCACGGCGCTCTTCGCCGATACTCGCTGGGACGACCAGCGTCACCCCAAAGCCCCACGCAGCTCCCAGCATGGCGTAGGCGATACCGGTATTCCCGGACGTCGCGTCGAGCAACCGTTTCCCGTTGCCGAGGAGTCCCGCTCGGAACGCTTCCTGCACGATCCGAAACGCTGCCCGGTCCTTGACCGAGCCACCGGGGTTGTACCACTCGGCCTTGACCAGGAGCTGCACCCCTTCCGCGATACCGTAGATGCCGGGAAGCCGTCGCAAGCAGAAGAGCGGCGTGTTCCCGATCCGCTGTGTCAACAGTTCGCCGAGCCGGCAATGCATCGAGGGCCCCATCGGTTCGCCCCTCCGCCTCGTTCCATGTTCCATCTTGCCACACCTGAGCCCTCAGGGCTGAAACTCGGTTCGCACGTCCGTGACTGCAGTTCCCCGGAGAACGGTCGAGGAGCCGCGTAGTAGGATAAGCCTGTATGGCGGAGCCAGCCGGCTGACTCGGCGTGCCGAGAGGGGAGAGGCGACTCGAGTGCAGACGCGCGTCCTGAACGGTCGTTACCGCATCGACGAACCGATCGGCGAGGGCGGCATGGCCGTCGTCTACCGCGGCTACGACCTTGTCCTCAACCGCCCAGTCGCCATCAAGGTGTTGCGTGGCCAGTTCGCAGCGGACGCCAGCTTCCTCCGCCGGTTCGAACGCGAGGCACAAGCGGCTGCCCGTCTGAGTCACCCGAACATCGTGAGTGTCTACGACGTCGGTCGTGACGACGGCACCCGCTACATCGTCATGGAGTACGTCCCGGGGAAAACGCTCAAGCAGCTGATTCTGGAACGAGCACCGCTCCCGCTGGACGAGGCGATCCACATCGTGCGGCAGGTCGCGGCTGCCCTCGACTACGCGCACCAGCACGGTCTGGTCCACCGCGACATCAAGCCGCAGAACATCTTGGTCGACGAGCGTGGCTTCGTGAAGGTCACCGACTTCGGCATCGCCAAAGGACTGGCTGACGTCTCGCTCACCGAGGCTGGCTTCGGCATGGGTACCGTCCACTACGTCTCGCCGGAGCAGGCTCGCGGCGAGCCAGCGACACCGGCCTCCGACGTCTACGCGCTCGGGCTCGTCCTCTACGAGATGTTGACCGGGCGCTTGCCGTTCGAGGCCGACAACCCGATCGGGCTGGCGATGCAGCATGTCCACGAGGCACCACCGCCCCCGCGCCAGTTCAATCCCCACATCCCTCCGCCGGTCGAGGCGATCATCCTGCGCGCGCTCGCGAAAGACCCGCGGCAACGCTTCCCGAGTGCCGGCGCGCTCGCTCAGGCGCTCAGTCACTGGCAGCACTACACGACCGGCGTCCCCAGCCCTGCCCCGCGAGCAGCCGGTCCTCCGCGCGTTCCCCCGGCACGCAGCCGCGCACGGAGCGGGCCGCCGCCCGCGCCCCCAGCTGCCGGTCGAGCCAGCGACATCGGCTGTGCGACGTGGCTCGTGGGCAGCGCGATCCTCGTCGGTATCGTCGCACTCGTCGTCCTGGCTTTCCAGCTCGTCGACCTCCGCGCCTTGACGGGCAACGGCGATCGTTCGGCCCAGCCGTCGCCGACCATCGTTGCGGTCGCCACCAGCCCGACCGTTCCGCCCGTCGCGGAAACTCCGACGGCGGTCGCCACCCCTACCCCGACACCGTCACCGGAGCCGACGCCCACGCCGGAGACAGCGCGCGTGCCGGATCTCGTCAACTCCACCCTCCGACAGGCCGAAGCTGCCGCCGCTGCCGGAGACTTCCAGCTCGACGTCGAGGAGGTTTTCGACAACGTCGTCCTCGCTGGCGTGATCGTGCGTCAGGATCCACCGGCTGGCACACTGGCCGAAAAGGGAAGCACGATCCGCGTCTGGGTCAGCAAGGGGCCGGAGTGGATCACCCTGATCGGTCTCGCTGGTCGCCCGTATACCGAGGTCCTGCAGCAGCTGCAAGCGCAACCCGTTACGATCGAACGGATCGAGGAGGGCAGCCGCACCGTCCCCGAGGGGTACGTCATCCGCACGGAGCCGGCCGAGCAAGTGCGCAACGGCGGCACCGTCAAGGTCTACGTCAGTGTCGGCGACCGCGTGCGCGTGCCCGATCTCTACGGCCAGCCGTACCGGCAAGCGATCGTCGAGCTCCAGCGCGCCGGGTTGACCGTCCGCGGCGTCGTGCCGATGACCTGCGAACAGATCGTGGCGAGCTTCCCCTCGTTCGACTGCGAGCAGTTTCCGGATGGAGGCGTGGTCAGCGCCACGCTCCAGTGGAACAGCTGGGTACCGCGCGGCTCGCCGATCGATATCGCGTACTACGACAAGGCCACTGAGCCGAGTCCGAGCCCCACGCCGTGAGGTCACCGCATGCCGCGCCTGCCCGCCATCGGTTGGCTCGTGATCGGGCTGGCAGCGGGACTCGCCCTGAGCCTGCTGTTGCGCTCGGCACAGCCCCGCAACAGCATCGTCGTCGGGAGTACCGGTACGACGTTGAGCGCCGTCCTGTCGTTCGGCGGGTCGACGATCGTCGTGGGCGGTGGCTCGTACCCGCACGACGGTATCGAGCTCGCCGATCGGGCGACTGTGCCCTGGCAACGGCCCTACGACCTTTTGGTCGTCCCGGGGTGGGATACCCAACACCTGCCCGGCACGCTCGGTTTCGTGGAACGTCGAGCCGTCCGAGCTATCGCTGTCATCGGCGTCCCCGACAACGATCCGACCTGGACGATCCTCGAGCGGCGGACCCGCGCATACGGGATAGGCTTCACGGTGGTGACCGAACCCTCGACCGTACGGATCAGCGAGCGGATGCAGCTCGTACTGCGGCCGCTCGACCGCGCGTCGCACGCGTGTCTCCAAGTCGGCGCCGTCATCATCGGTATCGTCGACGCGCACCCGGCAGCGAAGTCCGTTGATCCCTGTGGACGGTCGTCTGCGCTCATCCTCCTGCGTCAATCCAGCGGAGGGCTCACCTCGCCGCTCGTCGTCCGCCCCCAACCTCGCCGAGCCTCGGAACTCCCCCGGGTCGCTCCGTACGAAGTCCAGCTCGGCCGGGGTCAGCGCGTCCGGCTACGCGTCACGGAACACGAAGTTGGCCTCGAACAGAAGGCACTGGTCGGCCAACCTTCCCTCACTCCGTCTGCCCCTTGACCGAGCGATCGCTCACGGCAGTAGGAGGTTCGCCTGCACTCGCCGGACTACCCTGCTCTCGTGCTGCGAGACTACGAACTCCCCGCAGCGGTGCCCGCAACGTACCGAAACGAAGCAAGGCACCGAGCGTCAGCAGAAACGCACTGATAGCCAGCACCTGAACCCAGGTCAACTCGACGACACCGCGGAGCACGACTTCGCGCAGCGTGGCCACGATACCGAGCTCGACCATGAAGTCGACCGCCACACGGTGCTCTTCGAGGTACACGATGAGCAGTCGCATCAACTCCACCATCACCAGCATGAAGAGCACCTCCGCGATGACGATACGAAAGTCCAGCTCGGGACCGAAGAGGTGCTCGACCAGGATGATCAGCGTGCGGATCATCAACCCGAAGAGCACCACGACCAGAGCGACGACCAGCACGTCCTGCGCTGCCTCGAGAAAGCGCCGCGAGGCGTGATGAATCTCCGTATGCGGCACCGGAGACCGGCCGTCCGTCGACATACAACTCCCCCTCGCCTACGCCATCCTCCGAAACGGAGAGCCCTGCCCTGGACAGCCCCAAGCATGTAGCCACGATACGGGGGCCTACTGTGCCCCCCGCGACCCCGTGGCTGTACGCCGAATGCGGCATCCGGCAGCGTCACCCAGGCGGTATCTCGCGGAAAGCGTATTCGATGCGGATACCACGACGAGCCTGGAGCGCCTTGATGCCCCAGTAGAGTAGCGCTCCCACCACGAAGACCGCAACGGTCAAGATCTGGACATTCGGGAAGTAGGCCAGCCCGACGAATGGATCGAGCCAGAAGACCACCTCACAGATCAGCAAACTCGCCACGGCCAGCGCACCGACGACTGTCATCACCGGTATCCCACCGACGCGCCATCGCACCGGTGAGACTTCGAGGTCGGCACGACGGCGGTACGGGAACACGATGGCTGCCACAGCAGTCAAAATGAAGGAGATGATCCAGCCGAAAATGCCCACGATACTCGCGAGCACGATGTTCCACGCATAGAGGGCGAGGCAGATCTCGCCGAGAATGCCGATGACGAGAATCGCCACCAGCGGTGTGTGCGTACGTGGACTGACGTAGGCCAGACGCTCGGGCATCAAACGGTCGAATGACCAGGCGAGGAGAATGCGCGTCGAGGCCAGATAGTTGATCGGTAACCACACGTACGTCCACAAAAGGAAGCCGACCCCGAGGACGAGCACGAGCGGTAGGCTGCGGTGCACCACAGCACCTGCGAGCTCGATGAACGTCGGCGTGAAGGCGAGTCCGAGGGCCTGTGGATCCACCGCACCGATGGCGGCCAATCCCTCGTATCCCACCATCTTCTGGAACGCAGCGACGAGGAGAAGGATCCAGAGCGTGCAGTAGACCACCGAACCCGGCATACCGAAGAGCTGCGCCCGGCGGGCATTCTTTACGTCGCCGCCGAT
>JBEPZP010000081.1:0-9600 GCA_041640735.1 Thermomicrobium sp. | reverse complement strand
GCATCGCAATCTCTGTGCCGTGGGAGACCCGGATCAGTCGATCTACAGCTGGCGGCAGGCCGATATCCGCAACATCCTGGAGTTCCAGCGCGATTTCCCCGACGCTGTGGTGATCCGGCTCGGGCGCAACTATCGCTCGACCCCGCAGATCGTCGCGGCGGCTGACGCCGTTATCCGGGCCAACCGGCAACGGATCGAGCGACCGCTCTGGACCGAGAATCCGCCCGGCCCGCCGATTCGGTTGTGTCCGTGCTGGGACGAACAGCACGAAGCCGAGACGGTCGTCAACGAGATCGCTCGCCTCGTGTCGCGCGGCGAAGCGGAGTATCGAGACATCGCCGTGCTGTACCGCATCAACGCGCAGAGCCGTCCGGTCGAGGAGGCGCTCGTACGGGCACAGATTCCCTATCAGGTCGTCGGCGGCGTCCGGTTCTACGAGCGCAAAGAGATCAAAGACGCGCTCGCACTTCTCCGCGTCCTGGCGAACCCGAAGGACTGGCTGAGCCTGCAGCGAGTGTTGCGCGAGAGCCCGTTCGGCCGCGGCATCGGCGAGAAGACCTTCCTGCAGCTCGAGCAGTGGGCGAGCCGAGCCGGCCGCTCCCCAGCCGAAGCGCTTCCGGCGCTGGCTGAGGAACTCGACGTGACTCCACCGGAGATCGCGCCGCAGACCGCGAAGCGGCTCCGCGAGCTGTGGAGTGAACTGGTGCGCCTGCGCGGCGCGCTCGTTACGCAACCGCTGAGCAGTGTGTTCGATCTGGCTCTCGAGCGGTCGGGTCTGGCGTCACGGTATCGCGAAGCCAGCGATCCGACCGAACGCGAGCGCTGGGAGAACTTGGTCCAGCTGCGGAACGTACTCGAGCGGTACGATGAATTCCCGGCCAAGGAGGGACTGGAACGGTTCCTCGAAGAGGCGGCGCTCGTCGCCAGTGTCGATGAAGCCGACCTAGGAGGGAACCACGTCACGTTGCTGACGCTCCACGCTGCCAAGGGCCTGGAGTTCCCGGTCGTGTTCTTGATCGGAGTCGAAGAAGGGCTCCTGCCGCACGCGCGAGCCTTGGAAAGCGAGGCGGAACTCGAGGAGGAGCGCCGGCTCTTCTACGTGGGAATCACCCGTGCCAAGCACCGGCTGTACCTCAGTTATGCACAGTTGCGCAGCCGTTTCGGGTTGCGCGAGCGTGGTCTACCCTCGCACTTCCTCGAGGCGCTACCGGCTGACGTGGTCGAGGAGCAGCGGAGCGGCGCGCTCGGGCGGTCGAGCGGAGCGTCGCGGGAGCAGAGGTTCTCGCTCCCTACCGAGCCACGCGCGAGCGGTGCCGTGAGCCGTCGCTATCGCCCAGGGCAACGGGTCTTCCACCCGACGTTCGGTGACGGAGTGGTTCTGGCGGTTCGGGAGAGTGCCGGTGACCAAGAAGTGACAGTCCAGTTCAAGCGGCACGGGACGAAGACGTTGCTCGCCAGCCTTGCCAAACTCGTCGTGGACCAGTAAACACAACCGCAGCGAGTGTTCACGCTGCCTCGCGACCTCTCGCTCGAAGTGTCACAAGATTAGGGAGGGTGCGACATGGCATCCGTCGCGACGGGCCGACGCTGGGTGTACCTCTTCCGCGAAGGCAACGCACAGATGCGCGACCTCCTCGGCGGCAAGGGGGCAAACCTCGCCGAAATGACGCGCATCGGCTTGCCGGTACCACCGGGGTTTACGGTTACTACCCGGGCCTGTGTCGCATACCTTCACGGCGGCCGGCAGATGCCTGAGGGGCTCTGGGAAGAGGTGCTCGAGGGGCTCCGCGACATCGAGGAGCAGCTCGGGCGTCGTTTCGGCGATCCGCAGCAACCACTGCTCGTCTCGGTCCGTTCCGGGGCGAAGTTTTCGATGCCGGGCATGATGGACACCATCCTGAACGTCGGTCTGACCGACGAAACGGTGCGCGGCCTGGCCGCGATGACCCAGGACGAGCGGTTCGCCTACGACTGCTATCGCCGGTTGATCCAGATGTTCGGTAAGGTCGTGCTCGATATCCCCTCCGAGCGTTTCGAGGACGCACTGGACGAGCTCAAGCGCGAGATCGGCGTCATCCAGGACTACGAGATCCCGGCACATCATCTGGCGCGTTTGGTCGAGACCTACAAGGGAATCGTGCGCGAAGCGACCGGCGCGGACTTCCCGCAGGATCCGTTCGACCAGTTGCGTCGCGCGATTCTGGCCGTCTTCGAGTCCTGGAACAACCGGCGAGCGATCGATTACCGGAATGCGCACGGGATTCCGCACGACCTCGGGACTGCTGCCAATGTCCAGGCGATGGTGTTCGGCAACCTCGGTCCCGACTCCGCGACCGGGGTGGCCTTCACCCGGAACCCGAGCACGGGGGAAAAAGGGATCTTCGGCGAATACCTGACGAACGCGCAGGGCGAGGACGTCGTCGCTGGCATCCGCACGCCGCAGCCGATTCAGGAGATGGCCAACGACCCGCTGTTGCGCGGGGCGTACGAGCAGCTTCTCGAGGTGGCCGAACGACTCGAACGCCACTATCGCGACATGCAGGATCTCGAGTTTACCGTGGAGCGCGGCAAGCTCTGGATGCTGCAGACTCGCACCGGCAAGCGGACTGGGCGAGCGGCCGTGAAGATCGCGGTCGACATGGTGCACGAGGGGCTCATCGAGCCGAAGGACGCAGTACTCCGCGTCCAGCCGGAGCATCTCGATCAGTTGCTGCACCCGATGATCGATCCCGCCTGGAAAGGGGAACCGATCGCCAAGGGATTGCCGGCCAGCCCCGGTGCAGCGAGCGGGAAGGTCGTCTTCGACGCCGACGAGGCCAAGCTGCTAGGCGACCGTGGCGAGGCGGTGATCCTCGTTCGGTTGGAGACCTCTCCGGACGACTTCCACGGGATGCTCGCCGCACGCGGTATCCTCACCGCCCGCGGTGGGATGACGAGCCACGCGGCGGTGGTGGCGCGCGGTATCGGCAAGCCGGCGGTCGTCGGTTGCTCGGCGATCGTCGTGGACTACGAGCGCGAAGAGTTCCGCGTCGGTGATCTCGTCGTCCGCCGTGGCGACGTGATCACCATCGACGGTTCCACCGGTGCCGTCTTGCTCGGCGAAGTGCCCACGATTCCGCCGAGCGTGGGTGGTGACCTGGCTGAACTGCTGTCCTGGGCGGACCAGTTCCGGCGCCTGCGCGTGCGCGCCAACGCTGATACGCCTGAGGATGCTGCCAAGGCGCGGGAGCTGGGTGCGGAAGGGATCGGTCTCTGCCGCACCGAGCACATGTTCTTCCAGGGTGACCGCATCTGGGCGATGCGCGAGATGATCATGGCGACGACGCCGGAGGAGCGTCGAGCCGCTCTGGCCAAGCTGGAGCCGATGCAGCGCGAGGACTTCATCGGCATCTTCAAGGCGATGGCTGGTTTCCCGGTGACGATCCGGACCCTCGACCCGCCGCTGCACGAGTTTTTGCCCAAGCACGAGGAAGAAATCCGCGAAATGGCGAACCGCTTGGGCGTCTCGGTGGAGGCAGTCCGCGCCAAGGTGCAGGCGCTCACCGAAGCGAACCCGATGCTCGGGCATCGCGGTTGTCGCCTCGGGATCACGGCTCCGGAGATCACCGAGATGCAGGCGCGCGCTATCTTCAGTGCCGCCTTGGAGTGTGCTGCGGAAGGAATCGAGGTCCATCCGGAGATCATGGTTCCGCTCGTGTCCGACGTGCGCGAGCTGATGCTGCAGCGCCAAATCATCGACCGGGTGGCGCGGGAACTCTTCGCCCAGGCGGGCCGGAAGATCCCGTACTCGGTCGGGACGATGATCGAGGTGCCGCGTGCCGCGCTGACTGCCAAAGACGTCGCCCGGGAAGCGGAGTTCTTCAGCTTCGGCACCAATGACCTGACGCAGATGACCTACGGTATTTCGCGGGACGACGCCGGGCGTTTCCTCCCCTACTACCTCGAGCATGGCATCTACCCAGCTGATCCGTTCCAGACCCTGGACCGGGCCGGTGTGGGGCGGTTGATCGAGATCGCCCGGGACGGTGGACGCGCGACGCGGCCGGACATTAAGCTCGGCATCTGTGGCGAGCACGGTGGTGATCCTGCGAGCATCCACTTCTGCCACGAGGTCGGGCTCGACTACGTCTCGGCCTCGCCGTACCGCGTGCCCATAGCGCGTTTGGCAGCAGCGCAGGCCGCGCTCGGACTGCGCGAAGGCGACGTGTAGGCGCGACTGGACGCGAACCCCACTGCCGGTGCCCGCATCGGGCACCGGCACTTTCGTCTGCGCGCCGGTACCGCGTGTGCTCGAGGGGGAAACGGCTTTCCTCGGGCGATGCGCCGTGCCGCGACCGCGGATCTACGGCGCGCTCGCGCCAGACGGAGCAGCTGGTACCAGGGGATACACAGACGAGTCGCTTGCTCTATACTATGGCGGGAATTCGTGCCTGTATCGGACCCTTTCCGAAGTGCGACGCGTGATTGCGGATGCAGTGCAAGCGTTCGGTGCCGGAACGGCAAGGATCGATCGCTCGATGAGATGAGGTTCGAAGAGGCCATGGCTGAGCATGTCGTTACGACGACGATACCAGTGGACGATATTCGCGACGAGGTGAAGCGGATACTCGAGGCAGCCGAGGGGCGAGGCGTGACCTTGCGGGTGCTCGGCGGTGTCGCCGTCTACTTGCACGCGCCGAGTGCGACCCACCGCGCCCTCCAACGCGTCTATCGCGACGCCGATTTCGTCGGACTTTCGGCGCAGAGGCGTGCGATCGAAGCGCTCTTCGCTGATCTCGGGTATCAGGCGGACCGGGAATTCAACACGCTGCACGGGCATCAACGCTTGTTCTTTTGGGACCCGCACCACGAGCGGCAGATCGACGTCTTTCTCGATCAACTGCGGATGTGCCACACCCTGGACCTCCGTGATCGCTTGACGCGCGACCGCTGGACGTTGCCGCTGGCCGATCTGCTCCTGACCAAGCTCCAGATCTGGGAGGCGAACGAGAAAGATCTGATCGATATCGTGGCGCTCCTCCACGACCATCCGCTCGGGTACGGCGACGAGGAGACGATCGATCTCCGGCGCATCCTCGACGTCTTGACCAACGACTGGGGGTGGTACCGGACGACGAAGGAAAACGTGGAACGCGTGCGGGCGCTCATTCTCGAGCGCGAGCTCACGCAGGAGTTCGTCTCGCTGCGCCGGCTCGAGGAGCTGTGGCGTGCGGTCGAGGAGGCGCCGAAGAGCCGGGCGTGGAAGCTCCGCGCCATGATCGGGGAACGCAAGCGGTGGTACGAGCTTCCCGAGGAAGTCCGGCGCGATTGAACGACCAGCTGGAACGAGGGTAGACCGGCATGATCTGGTTCCGCAAAGGAAAAGCACAGTCGACACAACGCCTCGCACTCTACTACACGAGTGACGTGCACGGGTCGGAACGCTGTTTTCTCAAGTTCCTGAACGCAGCCAAGTTCTACGGCGTCGACACGCTCATCCTGGGTGGTGATTTGACTGGAAAGGTGCTGGTGCCGATCGTCGCCACCGACGGTCACTGGGAGATGACGTTCCTCGGCCGTCATGAGATCCTGTCTGACCTCCGGGAGGTCGAGGAGGCAGAAAAGCGGATCCGCTTCAACGGGTTCTACCCCTACCGCTGCGATCCCGATGAACTGGCGCGGATGGAGGCCGATCCGGCCTACGCCGAGCAGGTGTTTCGCCGCGTGATGCGCGAATCGGTGGAGCGGTGGGTGCGCCTGGCTGAAGAGCGGTTGCGCGGGACCGGTGTGCGCTGCTTCATCATGCCGGGAAACGACGACGAGTTCGAGATCGACGAGGTCTTGATCGCGAGTGATGTCGTGGTCAATCCGGACGGTGCGGTGCTCGAGATCGACGGGTACCAGCTCCTGAGCCTCGCCTGGGTCAATCCGACCCCGTGGAACAGTCCGCGCGAGCTCCCGGAGGAGGAACTGGCGGCCCGGCTCGAGCGGCTAGCGCGCGAACTCGACCCGAACCGACCGGCCATCTTCAACCTGCATTGTCCTCCCTACGACTCGACGCTCGACAGCGCGCCGCAACTTCGGGACGACCTGTCGATCGTCATGGTCGGTGGTCAGCCGAACATGGTGCCGGTGGGAAGCCGCGCAGTCCGGGAGGCGATCGAGCGCTACCAACCTGTCCTGAGCGTGCATGGACACATCCACGAATCGCGCGGCGCAGTCCGTATCGGGCGGACGCTCTGTATCAACCCGGGCTCGGCGTACGGCGAGGGCGTGCTCCACGGAGCGCTGGTCGTCCTCGAAGGAGACCGGGTCGCCAGTTACCAGCTGGTGAGCGGGTGACTGCTGTGCGGCTCATCGACCTCTCGCACCGGATCGAGCCAGGGATGCCGGTTTTCCCGGGTGACCCCGAGGTCGCGCTGGCTCCGCTGTCGGTGCACGGGACCTGGCGTGTGACTCGGCTCGCCTTGGGTAGCCACTCGGGAACGCATGTCGATGCGCCGCGGCACTACTACCCGGACGGGCGCGCGATCACCGACTATCCGCCCCAACGTTTCGTCCTGCCGGCTGTGGTCGTGCCCTGTGGGGACCTGGATGCCGACGAGCCAATCCCAGCGGCAGTGTTGGAACCCGTGCGGGCGCGCTGCCGGACAGGTTGTGCCGTGCTCCTGGCGACCGGATGGGATCGCTATTGGGGGACGGACCGCTATTTCGCGCATCCCTTCCTCTCGGAGGAGGCAGTCGACCTCCTCGTGGCGTCGGGCGTCGGCCTCGTCGGGATCGATGCGCTCAATGTGGACTCGACGGTGCGGGGAACCGAGCACGCGCACGCGCGGCTCCTCGCTGCTGACACGTTGATCGTCGAGAACCTGCGGGGGTTGACAGCGCTCGCGCCGGAACGCGAGTACGTCTTCGCCTGCCTACCGCTTCCGCTCGCCGACGCCGATGGAGCACCGGTGAGAGCAGTGATTTGGGAACGAGAAGGTGGACAGTGGTGAGGAGAGGTGGGAAAGGGGAGAGCGATGCGGGCTGACGGATCGAGTCGAGGACCACGCGTCTTCACTCGTGCTGCCACGGGACTGGTGCGCGAGGCCGGACTCCTCGACGCGCTGATCTACAACGTCAATTTCATTTCGATCGGCCTCATGGTGGCGCTCATGTTCCTCTTCATGCCGGCCTATGGCGGGGTGAGCATGCCGCTCTCCCTCGTGCTCTGCGCATTGCTGGCGCTGCCGACGGCGGCCACGTATGGCCTGCTGGCGGCGACCATGCCGCGGAGCGGTGGCGACTACGTCTACGTCAGCCGCGTGCTCGGTCCTGCCTGGGGGATGATGTCGAACTGGAACACGACCGTCTGGTGGATCCTGTACGGCGGCGTTCCCTCGGCGTTTCTGGCTAGTTTCGGCATCGCACCCCTCATGCGGATCCTCGCCGCGTTCACTGGGAGCGAGGGGGTCCTGCGCTTCGCCGACTGGGCGGCGACCCCGACCGGTATGTTCGTGATCGGAGCGCTGCTCATCGCCCTCTTGACCGGTCTCTTCATCCTCGGCCTCGGTGTGTATTTCCGCGTCCAGAACGTGTTGTTCGCACTCGCGATGCTGGCGACCGTCTTGGTAGTGCTGGTAACGCTGTTGCGGTCGCCGGCGGTGTTGCAGTCGAATCTCGCGCACTACCTGGCGATGCTCACTGGCCGGGGCGATATCCTCGAGGCCTTGATACGGGAGAGCGGCTACCGGCCGGCGCCGCTCAACCTCCGCAACACCCTGATCACGATGACCTGGATCTACCTCACGATGGGGTTCAGTTTTTCTAGCGCCTACATCGGCGGTGAGGTCAAGCAGGCGAGCAAGATCCAGGTCTGGGTGATCCCGGGAACGGTCGTGTATGCGCTCGTCTGGGGACTGCTCCTGGTATGGGGCGTCACGCGCGCCTTCGGCGAGGAACTGTTGGGAGCGATCAGCACGCTCGGTGACGAGGGGGCGAGCGCGGTCGGACTGGCGGCGGCACCGCGGTTTCACGAGCTCGTGGCGCTGGGGAGCGGGAGCCTGCTGGTCGCGTTCCTCATCGGGTTCGGCTTCGTCTTCTGGAGCTATGCCTGGTTACCGGGACAGATCCTGAACGCGTCGCGCAACCTGGTCGCGTACGCGATCGACGGTCTTATGCCGTCGGCCCTGGCTTGGGTCAGTCCGCGTTTCCACACGCCGGTCGTCAGTCTCCTCGTCATGGGGTCGCTCTCGATCGTCTCGTTGGCGATCTACGTCTTCACTCCCTACTTCGCGACGCTGGTCGGTATCTTCGGCTTTTTGCTGACGTTCATCATGGTGTCGCTCAGCGCCGTGCTGTTACCGTATCGGCGGCCTGATCTGTTCGCCAGCTCGCCGGTGGCTTGGCGCGTCGGAGCGGTGCCGGTCATGAGTATCGTGGGAGCGATCTCGATCGTCGCCTGTCTGATCATGCAGTGGGCGTACCTGAACGATCCGTACTCGGGGATCAGCCTGAATCCCAGCACGCTCAGCGAGGGGATCCTCGGGTTCGGCATGTTCCTCCTGAACGTGGGCATCTTCCTCTCGGGTCTCGTCATCTACGCGGTGGCGCGCTGGTGGCGCCGGCGGCAGGGGATCGACATTTCGCTCGCCTATCGCGAGATTCCGGTCGAGTGAGCGAGCGAGGGGGTGGGGAACATGAGCGGAGGCGCAGGAGGTCGGCTGCGCGGCAGCGGGCCGGGTGTGTTCGTTCGGGAGGCGACCGGACTCACCAAGGAGCTGTCCCTCCTCGATATCTTCATCTACAACACCAACAATCAGAATATCGGCCTGGGCGTCCTCTTCGTCTTGCTGTTCGTCCCGGCGTTCTATCCCGGCGCGAGCATGCTCGGTGGTGTTATCGTAGCGGCGCTACTGGCGCTGGCGCATGCGACGACGTATGCCTTGTTCGCCGCCGCGATGCCGCGGAGCGGCGGGGACTATGTCTATATCAGCCGTACGCTTTCACCAGTGCTGGGTTTCCTCAGCAGTTTCAATTGGCTCGTCTGGTTGAGCGTCTACATCGGGATTCCGGCAGCGTACTTCGGCCAGTACGGGCTCTCCTCGTTGTTCCGACTCCTGGCTGCCAACGCTGGCGATCCCGGCCTCATGCGAGTGGCTGACTTCTGGCAGACGCCGTTGGGGATCTTCGTGGCTGGTACGGTGCTCATCGTGGTCTTCGGCATCGTGTTCGCATTGGGCACGAAGCTCTACTTCCGCATTCAAAACGTCACCTTCGCCTTCGCGACGCTGGCGGTCGCGGTCGCGGGCGTGATCGCGTTGCTGACACCACGCGAGACGTTCATCGCCCGTTTCGACGAGTACGTGCGAACGCTGGGTGGAGTGGCTGATGCGTTCCGTGTTGCTCGCGAAGCCTCCGGTGTCGAGCCGCATCCCTTCGATGCCTACCAGACGTTCCTCTCGCTCGGCCTTCCGCTCTACATCGTACTCTTCGCCATCACGTCGAGCTTCATCGGCGGCGACGTAAAGAATGCCCGCCGGGCGCAGCTCTTCGGTATGCCGGGTTCGGTGGTCTACTGCACGCTCTGGATCCTTCTCCTCGTCGCTGCGTTCCAGAAGATGGTGGGATACGAGGGAT
>JBEPZP010000080.1:0-9753 GCA_041640735.1 Thermomicrobium sp. | reverse complement strand
TCGAGGGGAACCGGACCATGCACCGGCTGGTGCAGGCCACGGGTCTCGCTCCCGAGACCGTACGGAGGATCGTCGAGCGGCTGCGCGCGGTAGGACTGGTGCGCTAGCTAGGAAAGCGTCAGCCCACTGAGAGAGAAAGCGAGCGTCGATCCGGCTGCCGTGGGGCGCTGGTACCCGGCACGCCCGCCGATGGTTCGCAGGCGTCGCTGCTTCTCGAGCGAGCGCTGGCGGCGTGGTCGCTTCACGATGTGAGGAGGACGACTCCAGCGATGTGCGCGCCGACCAGCTCCAACCGTTCCTTCGCTTCCTGCGCAGCCGAGCGCGGCGTGACGCCGCTGCGCACGACCAGCAGCACGGTATCGACGAGCGGGCCGAGCGCGAGGGCCTCCCCGAGGGCTGGGAGCGGTGCAGTGTAGATGATCGTCCGATCGGCTCCCTCGACGAGTTGGCGAAGTCGCTCGCGTGCGGAGGGACGTTCGAAGAGATCGACCGGATTGGTCCGGGAGGGAAGTCGACCGGCTGGGAGCACGAACAGACTGCTGACCGGTGTGGATGCGAGCATCGGCGTCGCGGGCTCCGTCGCGTCGAGCCAGTCGACGAGCGTGGTCGCTGCACCCCCTGCGGCCAAAGCATCGAGGAGGGGAGAGCGCACGTTCGCCTCGACGAGCGTCACGCGCTCGCCAGCGAGAGCGAATGCGGCGGCGAGGTTCGCGGCGACATGTGCGGCATCGCTCGCGTCGTCGCCGATGCCGCAGACCAGCACGGAGCGTGGGCTACGGCCGCCGGGACGCTGCTGCGCGATCTGCGACCGGAGAGCTCGGAACGCTTCGGCGGCCCGCGAAAGAGGCTCGTCGACGACGACCAACTTCGTCATGGTTCCCTCCGCATCTGTACCTCGACGGCGCGGGAACAGGACCGTGCTCAGTACGGGAAGTCCGAGCGCGCGACCGATGTCGCGACCCGTGCGCAGGACGTCCTCGAAGTACTCGACAGCGAACGTGACGAGGAGACCGAAGGCGAAGCCGAGGACGAGACCAGCCGCAGTGTTCAGTCTGGTGCGCGGACCGATGGGTGTGCTGGGTGGAGATGGGGTATCGAGCTTGACGACGGTCACCGTCCCTTGGATGCGCTGACCGAGCGGGTCACGGAACTGCTGGAGGATCCGTTGATTTTCAGCGATCGATTGGGCGACGAAGGCGTCGGCGAGCGCGTTGGCGACTCGCGCGGCTCGCTCGGGATCGGTATCGATGACGACGAGCTGGACGATATTGCTGTCCTGGTTCCGCCCGAGCTGGAGCGTTCCGAGGACGCGGCCGGGATCGTCGTCCACGCCAGCGCGCTCCAGCGCAGTGGCCACGAAGTCGGCGTTCCGTATGAGGTCCTGGTAGGAGGCGAGGCGGTTCTTCGCATACAGGTCGAGCCAGTAGTCCGGCGGTTCGGCGATGGCCATGAGGCGGACGCTGACCTGGTAGGTCGGCGGCTGGAGGCTGCTGTACAGATAGGCCGCTGCAGCTGTGAGCGCAGCCGCGATCAAGACGATCCACCACCGACGGAAGACGATGGCCAGATATTCCTCAGGGCGCACGGCGCCTCCTCTCGGACGGTGCCGGAACGACGGCGAGGACGGGTGTACGGAGTACGCGCCGAACGTCCTCGGGAGCATGGAGGGAGTCGGCGAAGTAATCGGCGAGGAAGGCGAGGAAGATCCCGACGGCCAAGGCGATGACGAACTGGATCGTCCAGATGAGGCGGGTCCGCATCGTATCCGGAACGGCTCCGGTAGGGGCGTCGATCACCTGAACGATCGCCTGACGCTGCGGATCAGTGAATCCGAAGTACTCCGTCCCGCGCTCCCGCAATACGGCGACAGCGGCCGCGGCGATGGCGACGGCGCGCTGTCGGTCCGACGCGGTGACGGAGAGGAGGACTGCCCGGTTTCGCCGCGTGACGATCAGGGCGGCCTGGACTTCGCCGGGGTCGACAGGAGCACCGAGCAGTCCGCTGGCCCGTTCGGCGACGTCGCGCGCGAACACGTTGCCGCGCACGACTTCCGTGAAGTCGTCGACTGTATATTCGTTCGTCAGATAGAGGTAGTACTCGTCGTAGCGGTAGACGTCCGGTGGTGCCTCTTGGGGAAGCCGAGTGACGAGCACCGTCGCGCTCGCCGTCCACAGCGGCTGGTAGCGCAGCGCTTGCACGAGGATCGACAGGAGTGCGACTGCGGGGACTAAAGCCACGAGCCAGCGTCGTCGCCAGAGGATGGCGAGATAGGCTCTCAGTTCCACGGAGCGAGGACCTCCCTTCCCTGGTGGACCGGAGCCGGTGACTCGAGAGCCGATCGTACCAACGCGGTGAACTCAGCCTTGAAGCGCTCAGGGCGAAAGCGCTCGGCGTGTCGGCGGATCGTCCCGGGATCGAAGGAACTCCTCTCGAAGCGGTGGAGCGCAGCGATCAGGGCATCGACAGTTTGCTCCGAAAAGAGGACACCAGTCATACCGTCGATCACCGTTTCCCGCGCGCCACCGCGGCCGAGCGCGATTGCTGGGCGACCGGCCGCTTGCACCTCCACTTGGGCGATACCGAAGTCGTCTTCGGCGGGAAAGATCGCGGCGCGGCAGCGCGCGTAGAGGGCGAACTTCTCCTCGTCGGGAATCGAACCGAGGAACTGCACGGTCGGGCCGGCCAGTCGTTCCAGCGCCTGGCGAGCGCGTCCGTCACCGACGATCTTGAGGGGGAGCTGCAGCCGGTTGCACGCTTCGATAACGAGGTCCAACCGCTTGTAATGAACCAGCCGCGAAACGACGAGGAAATAGTCCTCGACCTGATCGGGCGGAACCGGCTGTACCCGGTCGATCGTGACCGGTGGATGGATGACCACAGCCTGGCGTCCCCAGTAGCGCCGGATCCGTTCGGCGACTGTCTGCGAGTTGGCGACGATGCAGTGGATACGTTGCGCGGTGGTGCGGTCCCAGCGGCGGAGCCATGCCATGAAGGGAACGAGAACTACCTGTACGATGCGGGGCACTTCCTCGCGAGCTGCGTAGGTCGCGAAATCCCAGGCGAAACGCATCGGACTGTGGCAGTAGCAGATGTGAAACGTCTTCGGGCCGATCCGGACACTCTTGGCGAAGGCGCTCGACGAGCTGACGACGAGGTCGAAGTCCTGCAGTCGGAGCTGGGAGAAGGCGACGGGGTAGAGGGGGAGATACAGCTGGTGCCGGCGGTGGACAGCGGGCGCACGCTGCAGCCAGGTGGTGCGGATGTCCCAGGAGCGGTAGAAACTGGGGAGCCGATCGGGCGCGTAGATGGACGTATACACAGGTGCCTCGGGGAACAGCTCGTGCAGTGCCTCGAGTACGCGTTCGGCCCCACCGTACTGATTGAGATAGTCGTGCACCAGCGCGACGCGCACCCCGAGCCTCTCCTTCCGATCCCGGGTGATGATAGCCGATCGGCTGGCTCGCGAGGGCAGCCGACTACGGTTGCGCAGGGGGGAACCCGAGCTGCGCGTCCAGGGACGCTCCTCCGATCCAGCGACCGAGCCGTACGACGCGGCCCCCGATGTCGACTCGCCAGCTGGTGGCTGAAGTCCCGAGTAATGTTTCGCGCCGGCGTTCGGCCGCAGCGTTCAGTGCCTCGTGGCGCCGCTGTGCCGCGAGCTGTTCCGTAGTCCAGAAGTCCATGGGGAAGTCCCTTCGCCCGCCGCCAGGTGGCCGGCAGGCAGTGTGCACGCACCACTCAAGGATACCACAGGCGTCCCTGCCGAAGGGGGCTCGCGCCGTGCTGGCGTCCCCTCGCTGCGGGCCTGGCCACGCCAGTGGCTCTCGGCCGCGGAAGACGTATCGCATGACGGGGCGCTGCGGCTGCGGACGGGCTACTTCGACGAAACCGAGGTCACGAAGCAGGCGTGCGGTGCTGCGAAAGAGCTGGCTGGGTGGCAGCGGTCCTGCGTGGTCGATCGGGTCTGCCTCGACCGCTGGAGCTCCCGCGACTTGGCCGTCGGCGAGTGTTCCCTGGACGAGTGGCCGAGCACGCCGGGCCCCCGGAAGGAGCGAGCGATGCAGAGACGCCTGAGTGACCAGACCGGTGCGTCATCGATCGGAGCGGTCGCGCGCGAGCGTGCCACCCGCTGAACGCTGGCACGCGGAGCGATCGCGCACCAGGCGAGCGGGTCGCCGTCGCGAGCGCCCAGGACGCCTGGTGGTGGACGGTCGAGGACTCGTCGGGGCAGCACTTCTGTCGGTGCCTCGGGGTACATGGCTGCAAAATGCTCGGGGGTGAGCCAGTGCCAGGTGCACAGCAGCGAGTGAACGTTCCGGCCGTGCCGGAGCGACGCTCGATGGCCGGCCGACGCTCCGGTATGACCGGTGTGACGAGCAGCTGGACGGTGAGGGGCCTTCCTCAGTAGGCGCCGCGGCCGGTCAGGACGACCGGAACGGTGCGTAGCATTACTTTCAGATCGAGCCAGGGTGACCAGTTCTCGACGTAGTAGAGGTCCAACCGGACCATCTCGTCGAACGTGAGGTCACTTCGTCCGTTGACTTGCCAGAGCCCCGTGAGACCGGGCGTGACGAGCAGGCGCTGCAGGTGCCAGTCCTGGTAGGCAGCCACCTCCTCGGGCACCGGTGGCCGGGGACCGACGACGCTCATCTCCCCCTTCAGGACGTTCCAGAACTGCGGCAGTTCGTCGAGGCTCGTCCGCCGGAGGAACCGACCGACGCGCGTCACGCGTGGATCGTCGCGGAGCTTGAACAGCAGCGGGCTCCGGCCGGTCGCTCGCAGGAGCGCTTGTTGCTGCTTGTCGGCGCCGTCGACCATGGAGCGGAACTTGTAGAGGACGAACGGTTTTCCGCCCTTCCCGATACGTACCTGCCGGAAGAGGATCGGGCCGGGGGAGTCGAGCTTGATCGCGAGTGCGATCAGGAGCATGAGCGGGGCGGCGAGGACGAGAACCGTCGCGGCGATGACGATATCCATCGTCCGCTTGATCCACCAGTTCCAACCTTGCAGGCGGCTCTCCTTGATGCCGATGAGCGGTAGACCAGCGACTTCGCTGATCTGTACGCGGTCGAGTGCCAGTTCGAAGAGGTCCGGTACGAGGGAGAAGGCGATATCGAGTTCCCGGCATTGTTCGACGATCTGGAGCACCCGGTCGTGGTGCGCCGGCGGAAGCGCGACGATGACCTCATCCACCTGGATCTTCTGGAAGAGGTCGACAGCCTGGTCGAGGGTCCCCAGATGCGGAGGCTGGACCACTCCTCGTTCGGTAGCGAGGACCAACGGTTCAGCGGGTGGCTCGACGTCGATGTACCCCAGGACGCGATACCCCAGCTGGGGATGGGTGTAGAGGTACTGCATGATGCGACAAGCGGCTGGACCGGAGCCGATGATGACGACGCGATCGACCATGCGTTCGCGCGACCAGAGCCAAGCGCGGATCCACCGACCGATGAGGCGCTGCGTGACCAGGAAGACGATCGCCAAGATCCACGCGTAGATGAAGATCAAGCGCGAGGGTGTAAACCGTGACAGGAAGCTGTACAGGATGACGACCGCCATACCGGTCGTCACGCCGCTGGCGATGATCGACGCCTCGTCGAGAAAGCTCGTCCAGCGTGGCAGGCGGTAGAGGCCGCGGACGCCGAGAATGAGCAGTGTGACGACGACGAACAGCCCTGCCCGCCCGAGGAACGCTTGGAACGGCTGGACGAAGAAAGCGGGAACGTCGCCACCGAACTCCCATCGGTAGCGGAGGAGGTAGGCGAGCCAAAAGGCCAGCGCGAGGAGTACTCCGTCGACGGTGATTTGGGCGAGCCGGGGTATCCAGCTGCGGCGCCAGGCGCGACGCCGCCGCGGTGTCATCGCTCCGTTCGGTCGAGTCGCCAACCCCGCTTCCCTTTCGCCGTGCGTTGCCGTTGCGTCGGCCTTCATCGTGTCCCCCTGGCAACGCGCCGTGCCGGGGCTAGTATACGACGTGCGACCGTTCCTGGTCCGTACGCCCCTGGATCCTCGCAGCGGATGGCCGAGGCAACGGCAGCGTATCCTGCTGGGGACTGGATCGCACTCCCGGCGCAGTAATAGCCGTGCGAGCGCGATGCTAGGATTCTCGGCGAGCGTGACGGTGGACTGCGAGGGCGAGTGCATGGAGAGACTGTGGGCTCCCTGGCGACTGCGGTACGTCGAAGGATCGGTCCGCCACCGTGGATGTATCTTCTGCGAGAAGCCCGCAGCTGGCGACGATGTCGGTGAACTGATCCTCATGCGTGGTCAGCGGGCGTATCTCATCATGAACTTGTTTCCCTACAATACTGGTCACGTGATGTCGGTTCCCTTCCAGCATGCTGCAGACCTCGCAGAGCTGGATCGGGAGACGACAGCAGAGCTGTTCGAGCTGGTGACCTGGCTCACGGTCGCACAGCGGCGCGTCCTGCGCTGCGACGGGTTCAACATCGGTCTGAACCTCGGTGCTGTCGCTGGAGCCGGGATCAGCGACCACCTGCACGTGCACATCGTGCCGCGCTGGCAAGGTGATGCCAATTTCATGCCGATTCTCGCGAATACTATGGTCATCCCGGAACTGATTCCGGTGACCTATGCCAAGCTCAGAGCCGAACTCGAAGTGTCGCAGTTCGGACGTGAGCAGGACGACAGCGTGCCGCAGGCCGGTGCGGTCGTCTGGGTACCGAGTGCCGGGAAGGTCGCCTTGCGGCGCGCCCGCGACGGCTCGCTCGTGTTGCCCAAGGGGCATATCGAGCCGGGGGAAGCGGCGTATCGTGCCGCCTTGCGCGAGGTCGCAGAGGAGATGGGGTTATCCGGCGAGGTCGTCGGATGGGGTGGCGTCCTGACGTTCGTCGCTGAGAATCGACGCCGGCGGGTCGTCTACCTCTTGGTGCAGGCCGAACCCGGCCCCGAGTTCGCTCGCCATGTGGGGAGGGATACCCTGCTCTTCGACCCGAGCGAGGCGATCGCGGCTTTGACGCATCCGGAAGCACGTCACCTCGCTGCGGAAGCGCTCCAGCGTATCGGTATACCGGTGGTGACGCCGTCATGAGCCGACGAGCCGCGTTGCTCATCGGTGTACTCTGGTCGGTCCTTTTCACCAGCATGGCCCCGGCTCGCTCGATCGCCCAGCCCCCAGCACTCTGCCTGGCCGCCGGTGATTCGCTAGCCGCTGGCATCGGAAGCACGTTGCCGCGCGAACGGAGCGCCGCGGCGTTGCTCTGCCGCTGGTCGGAAGCGTTCTTCGGTACGCGTGCACAGCTCGTCTCCGTCGCGCGACCAGGTGAACGGGCGAGTACCTACCGTGCCAGTGGACAGATCGATGCGCTGCAGGAGGCAGTCGAGCGTGCTGTCAGAAGCGGACAGCCTGTCCGCTTCGTGTTGCTCAGCCTGGGCGGTAACGATCTGCTCGCGCTGCAGGATGTGGATGACCCGGAGCGCGACCGTCGCTTAACGGCCTTTGCCGAAGACGTGCGTGCTGCCTTCGTGGCGACGCGCGAGGCGGTCGGCCCCGACGTGCCACTGCTCGTCTTGACGGTCTACGATCCGACCGAGGGAGACCCTGCCGTAGAACGGAGCGACAGCTGGTGGATCGCGCGCTTCAACGAGGAAATCACGCGAGCCGCTCAGGAGGTCGGCGGCTCGGTGGTGGACCTGGCGCCTGCCTTCCGTGGGCACGGGCGTGACTGGACCTGGTGGCCGGTCGACATTCATCCGACCAATGAGGGATACGAAGCGATCGCGCTGCTGGCCTGGCGGATGCTCGGGTGGGACCGCGACGCTCCGCAGGTGACGATCGAGCGACCGCGCGACGGGAGTCGAGTGGCGCGGCGGTACCAGACCGTGCGTGCGGTCGTCGTCGACCCGGGTGGTGTCGAGCAGGTGACGTTGTGGGTGGACGGCCGCGAAATCGGTACGCTCGACCCATTGCCGGACGGAGAGCGGTGGATCACACTGTGGGAGACGCCATGGCCGAGTGCTGGTCCGCCGGTGACCCTCGAGGTGCGGGCCCGCGACCGGGCGGGGAACGAAGGTGTCGCGACGGTTCGAGTCCTACGGACCGACTGAAACCGGGCGTGAGCCTCCTGCTGATGACCGGCCGTTCGATCTGGAGGGGTGGTTGGGAGCTTTCACGCTCTCGGACCTCCTCCAGATGCTCTCCTTCACGCGCAAGACGGGGACGCTCACCCTCATCCAAGGGTGGAATACCCGGTCGATCACCTTCGAGCGTGGTCGTATCACCTATGTGGCAGCTGGTTCGCGTCTACCCACATTGTGCGAGTTGCTCGTGCGGTCCGGCGCGATATCGGCCGAGGAACTGGGAGCGCTGAGCGTCGAAGAGGCCGACGAGGAACGGTTGCTGGCCCGGTTGGTGGCCGGGCGGCGTATCCTCCCGGAGGACATCGAACGCTCGCGCGAACAGCAACTGGAAATCGCCGTCTACACGCTGTTCCTCTGGCGGAACTGCCGTTTCACCTTTCGTGTCGGAGAATGCTGCTACGAAGACGGCATTCCGATCAGTGTGGACAGCATGCAGCTCATCCTCGAGGGGACACGTCGCGTGGACGAATGGATCCAGTTCAGCCCGGTGATCCCCTCGGTCTCGATGATCTTCCGCAAACGGACAACGAGGCAGGAAGTGCCCATAGAGCTGGTGCAGGTCTATGACCTGGTCGACGGCCGACGCGACGTCGCGACGATCGCTCGTGAGGCGGGGTGGACGCAGTTCGAAACAGCGCGAGCGCTCTATCGGTTGCATCGACACGGCCTAGTGGAGGCAGTCCCGCCGAACCGGGCGAAGATCATCGAACTCTTCACGCTGGCGGTCGAGTCGATCTACCTGAAGCTCGTTCTGTACGACTATCCCCGCGTCGCGCTAGAGTTCGAGCAGCAGCTCAACCGGTTCGCTCGCCAGCATGGCCTTCGGGTACGCATGGCAGCGGGGCGTGTGATCAAGACCGACCGGGAGACACGCCTCAGCTCGACCGAACTTATCGACCTCTACAAGCTGTTCATCGCCATCCAGAACAACAAGTTCCAGAAGCTGTTCGACCCGACGATCGCGCGGGGGCTGATGGAGGGGTTGTATCGGCACGCAGACCCCGAGCTGCAGCAGATGTTGCGGATGTACGAGTTCTACGAGATCGAGGGGCTGTTCCCCCGTCGGGCAGCGCGCGGCCGCGCCCGCTCACCGTCCTCGGCCGACGGGTCGCCCAGCGGCTGAGTGACCGACCGGCGCCGCGGCGTCGGAGCGTCTCCGGCGCCCAACCGTCGGCCTTCGCTGAACACTCGGCGCCACGGTGCTGCTGCAGCTCGCGGATCGGTGCTGCGCACGGCGGGCTGACCCTCCCAGCAGGTGCACCCATGTCCGGTCGCCGGGCCCTCCGTGGCGCGCAGGCACGAGCGGAGGCTCGGCGGGGTACTGGCCGAACCTCCCTGCCGTGTGCCGGAGAAGAGTCCGCGAGCCCGTCGAATCGGACGGCCGACTGCTGCAGGTGACGACTTCTCGAACGCGAGCAGCGCTGTGCCAGAGCGAACGGGCTCAGCGTGATGGTCAGGTGGTGCGGCCGGGATACCGAGCGAGCGCCTCCGCGAGGATGTGCGCGGCGCGCTCGAGCACCTCTTCAGGTTGGACCAGCGCGAGCCGCACCGCCCGACGGCCGTGCCCAGGGGTGCCGTAGAAGCCGGCCAACGGCGCGACCATGACCGTTTCGCCGTCCAGGTGAAAGTCGGTGAGGAGCCAGGCGGCGAACT
>JBEPZP010000079.1:0-9947 GCA_041640735.1 Thermomicrobium sp. | reverse complement strand
GTTCTATGCAGCGAGTCTCTACAAGCTGGCCGTCCTCTACGAGGTCTACCGCCAGGTCGACGACGGCAGGCTCCGCCTCGAGCAACCGGTCGTGATCACCGAGGATGCGGCAGCGTGGGATCTGGGCCCGCTCGCGTCCCTCGGCTGGTCAGCCGGAACCGTGATCACCCTGCAGCAAGCGCTCGAGGCGATGATCACGGTAAGCGACAACGCCACCGCCGTGTTGCTGGCCGACCTGGTCGGATGGCACCAGATCGACGCGTCCTTGCGCGAACTCGGGCTGACGACGATGCGGGTCAACGACCCCACACTGCCGGTCACGGCCGCCGACCTGGCACGCTTGCTCGCCCGCATCGCCTGTGGCCAGGCCGTCTCGGCAGAGGCGAGCGAGGCAATGGTCGCGCTCCTCAGTCGGCAGCGCGTCCGCGACCGCTTGCCAGCCCAGCTCCCGCCGGACGTCGTCGTCGCCCACAAGACCGGCAACTGGACGACCGCGACACATGACGCGGGCATCGTCTTCGGTACCCGGAGCACCTACGTGATCGTCGTGCTCTCCGATCTCCCCTGGCAGTCGGAACCGATCGCGACGCTCTCGCGCATCGTCTACGACTACCTCGACCCGCTCCCGGCGAGCGGATGAGATTCGGACGGTTCGCACCCCGCCCCCAGTTCGACCGACGCGCGACCGGCTGGATGCCAAGGGGCGGCAACGGCTTCTTCCTGCGCCCGCTCGCTCCCCTCGACCGGGAGCAGCGCGACCGCGCCGGTCGAGAAATCCACGCTTCACAGCGGCCAGCGGCATGCGCGTTGTCAAGGCTCCGGGCGGCGGTCGATCCCTTGGTGGCGGACCGAGACGCTCGCTGAAAAATGCGAGCGGAACCGCGCCACTCCTCTCCAGCGCTGTGGCGCGCGTCCCACTCGCTCCAACCGTGGACGCCCTCAGCCCCGCTGCTCGGCGACTACCACCTCCGCCACGGGTCGGGAGACCTGCCGGGCCCGCGGACGCGGCTGACGGAACAGCCAGCGTGCGAGGGCATCGAGTGCCACCCCGCTCAGCGCGATGACCAGCAGCATCGCCATCAGCTCACCGTAATCCAGGCGGTCGCGCGCATCGAGGATAGCGTACCCCAGTCCCGAATCGACGCCGAGCATCTCCGCCGGTACCAGCACGATCCAGGCAACTCCCACCGCCAAGCGGAGCCCTCCGAGCACGCGCGGTCGTACACCGGGCCAGACGACGAAGCGGAGGAGCTCCCCGCGCGACGCCCCCAGACTGCGCCCGACCTGCAGCCACCGCGGGTCGAGCCTGGCGACCCCGTCGGCGGTACTGAGCAGGATCGGCCAGGTCGCCGCCATCACCACGAGGAAGACGACGGAACGCGTCCCCGCGCCGAACACGAGCAGCGCCAACGGCATCCACGCGAGGGGCGACACCATGCGCAGTACTTGGATGACCGGGCCGAGCATCCGATTGATCCAGCGCAGGCTGCCGACGGCGACACCGAGCGGGATCCCGATCGCGGCCGAGAGCGCGAGACCCGCGGCCACGCGCTGCGCGCTGGCCCAAAGATGCGGCCAGAGGGCACCGCTCGTGACGAGTTCACTCAGCGAACGGAACGCTGGTCCGGGCGCGAAGCGGCTGGCGAAGGAACCCGGAGCCGCCACGACCTCGGTAGCAACCCACCACGCGGCGGCAACCATGCCCAGGCCCACTACCGATAAGGCGATCTCGCCGAGGAGGCGCAGCCCTCTCATGGCTCGATCCGTTCGCTCCGTTGCAACGACTCCGGAAGGTCGAAGGCCGCCGGACCGCCCTCCGCTGCGAGCGCGTGGAGCACGAAACGGTCGTCGACTAGTTCGCGGTGCGCCTGAGCAGGATCGAGCGTCTCGAGGAAGCGAGCGTTCCCCTCCACCTGCGTTCGGCGCAGGTGCTCGATGAGCGCTTCGGTGTACGAGGGGAACGGGTAGGGACGGAAGTCGATCCGTTGCGCGTTCCATTCCGGGTGTCGGATCGTCCCGTCCTGCACGTAGCGGTCGCGCTCGTGGTCGAGGAGGACACGCTCGATCGCTTCCAGCGGCTGCGGCAAGTAGCCGCGGTCTCCGCGTTTGGCCAGAAGCTGTGCTGCTTCGGCCCGATGCTCGCGGGCGAACCGCTGCGCCCGGACGATCGCCGTGACCACCGCTTGTGCCCAGTCCGGCTGCGTCGCAGCGTCCTCTTCGTGCATGACGACGACACAGCAGGCGTGGTCGAGCCAGACGTCACCGCTGAAGCGCAAGATCTTGCCGGCACCCTGCACTTCGGCCAACGCGTTGAACGGCTCGGCCACGATATAGCCAGCGATCGACCCGTTGGCGAGGGCTGGAGCCATATCAGCGGGCGGCATCACGACCAGCTTGACGGCCCGCTCGCTCACCGAAGGTTCGCCGCGGAGGATCGGCTGCAGTCCCGCACGTTCGAGGAGGAGCTGGATGAGGACGTTGTGGATGGAGTACCAGAAGGGGACCGCGACGGTCTTGCCGGCGAGGTCCTCGATCCGTTCGATTTCGTTGGCCACCGTCAGCGCCGAGCCGTTGACGTGGTCCCACGCGACGAGCTTGATCGGCACCTGTTGGCCGAAGCGCATCCAGATCCCGAGCGGCATCAGCAGATGCACCACATCCACCTGCCGCGCCTGCAGCGCTTCGGCCAGCTGTGACCAGCTGCGGAACAAGGTGGGTTGTTCGACGTCCAACCCTTGCTCCTGGTAATAGCCCTTGGCATGGGCCAGGAGCAACGGTGCCGCATCGGTGATCGGCAGGTACCCGATACGGAGACGCCCGCTCGCTGCAGAACTCGCTGAGCGCACGGGGGTTGAGAGGACCGTCGGCACGGCCCCACTCGCTGGTGCAGCCGGCTCTCCTCGGCTCTGCTCGTCCCGGCACGCGGCGAGCAGCGGTCCGATCGAGAGTGCGACGAGCGAAGCGCGAAGCAACCGGCGCCGAGTCCACCGTGCCATCAGCCAGCCCTCCCTACCAGTACCGGCTCGCTGCGCGCCGCCCCATCGGAGACCCCGTACCCAGCGAGCACTTCCTGCCGAAGCTTCTCGCGCGACTGCCCAGCAACCTGCCAACGCCCGATCACACGGGCAGGCCGGCCGCCGAGGAGGACGAGCTGGTCACCGAGCACCAGCGCCTCCTCGAGGTCGTGCGTCACCAGAACAGCCGTCAAACCGAGGTCGCGCACCAACTCGCGGAGCCACTGCTGCGCGCTCTGACGGGCCAAGGGATCCAGCGCAGCGAACGGCTCGTCCAGCAAGAGCACCCGGGGCATGGTCGCCAGTGCACGGACCAGGTTGACGCGTTGCGCTTGACCACCCGACAGGGCGCTCGGCATCGCGTCGGCAAGCTCGCTCAGGCCAGCGCGCGCCAGCAGTTCGTCGACGATCGCCGCATCGAGACGGGCACGGTTCGTAGCGAAGCGGAGTCCCAGTTGGACGTTCTCCGCGACCGTCAACCAGGGAAGCAAGCTCGGCTCTTGAAAGACGAGCCGGACATCGCGCTGTGGCTCGATGCCTGCACCGAAGCGGATCGCTCCACCGCTCGGCTCCTCTAGACCAGCGAGGAGACGGAGCACTGTCGTCTTCCCGATACCGCTCGGCCCGAGCAAAACGGTCACCTGACCGGACGGCACGTCGAACGAGACGCCGTCCAAGACCACGTGCAGGCGTCGGCCGTGGCCATAGACCTTCCTTACGTCGATGAGCGCAACCGCTGGAGTTCCCATCGCAACTGTCCCTCCGTCGGAGTCTGGATCGGCAGGAACGCAGCCTCGCGTTGCCGCCGCGCCGTCGGACTTTCGGCCAAGTAGGCGCGACCGCCCTTCACCTTCGCCTCCAGCCCCACGGCCGTACAGGCGAGCCGCATCGCCGCCAGCCGCAGTTCGAGCGCCTGGCACCGCCGCTCGCGATCGACTGGTAGGAGCGCGCGCTCGAGGAGCCGACGCAGGAGGAGAGCCAGTTGCTCGAGTTCCCGGTCGACGCGCTCGACATCAGGACGAAAGACCTCGTTCACCCCGCCGAGCGCAGCCTGCGCCTCGCTCGCAGCGCGGGCCGCGAGCCCCCAGCAGAAGCACGCCTGGAGACCGAGGAACGCGGGCTGTATCGCCTGCAGGAAACCGAGCACGTCGCGCTGCAACACCAACGGAGCCGGTACCGTCGCGTGCGTGAAGCGGAGCGAGCTACTCGCCGTCGCCTGCAAGGCGAGCAGGCGCGGATACGGTTCGACGGAGACTCCCTCCGTTTCGCTCGGCACAGCGACGACGACCGTACCGGACGCTGCCTGGGCCGGCAGGACCACGAGAAAACGACCGGTGAGATTCGAAGCCCAGGGGACGAACCCGTCGAGGACGAAGGCGCCGTCGTGTTCGCGCGCAGTCACCGGCAGCGGCCGGCCGGTTTGGGCATGCCCGAGCGCGGTCGCGAGCGCCGTACTGCCGAAGCGTTCCCCTCTCCGGAGCGCCGGAAGTGCCTCCTGCCGCAGCGGCGAACCGGGCTCCGCGAAAGCGAGATAGACCATGGTCACCAGGTGGCACCACAGCGAGAAGGCACTGGCGAGATCGAACCAGGCGACCGTCGCCAGAAGCTCACCGGCGCGGACGAGGTCGACCGGCGCAGGGACAGCCGGCACGCTCCCCTCCACGGTCGGCAGGAGTTCCTCCTCAGCCAACAGGGCGATCACTGCCTGCGCCGGTATCTCGCCCGCGTCCACGCGCGGGGCACGCTCCTCGAGCAGCGACCCGAGGCGATCCATCAGCGTGAGATCGAGGAGAGTGACCGTGAGCGACCCCGCCATCCGCTCCCCCTCACGAGCACAGCCGCGTCAGGCGATCCACCGGCGCACTCACCACCTGACGGGCACGCCGCACGGCAGCCTCGTCCGGCGCCGCGTAGAGACAAACGCACTTGGCCATGTCCTCGCGCACGTAGGTGCGCAGGAACTGCACTTCGGGGACCTGAGCATAGAGCGGCGACTTTTCAGCCTTCCGCTGGAGGTACGCCTCCATCGTGAGCCCGGCCGGCAGGTCCCATTCCACGAGGTAGTTGGCCGCCCCACGCTGCGCCTTCACCTCCTCCAGCGACTGCCCGACCAGCCGGACTTGAGCGAAGTCCTGCGGTGCTACCTGCGCCCGCTCGAGGGCACTGCGCAGAGCGGTTCCATCGGCGTGCTCCAGGACCGCGTACAGGACTGCCAGGTCCTGCCCGACCTGGAACTCGATCACCTCACCGCCTGCCGCACGGGTCGCGGCATCGATCGCGCTGAACAGCGGTTCCAGCTGCGCACGATCGGTCGCTTCGACGCGGTACTCAGCCAGAAACAACGGCATGACTTCACCCTCCCGTCTCGAAACAGGCTCGAACCGACCACCGTGTCCGGTCGCACAGCACGTCACGACACGGACGACACACAGGCGGCGTCAGCGACACCGACCCCGGGAGACACACGCTCCCTCGAGCTTGGTTGACTCAGGGGACTCGGAACCGATCAGGAGCGACAGTCACAGATGCGGGGCCAGTAAGAGTAGACCCCGATCATCGTCGGGCAGGGGGGAATAGTGGCGCAGGCACGGCCGCGCCGGCAGCACCGCTGGGCTTTCGCTCGTCGTTCTCGTGTGGACAACCCGATCGTCGCCATCGTTCCCTGCACGATCGCGGCAGCCTCGCTGCACACCGCCGGAGAGTTTAACCGGTAGCCCAACCAGCGTCAAGGGCTGAACCGTGCGTCCCGCCCCTCTCCCGACAGGTCGCACTACGCACTCGGATGATTCCGAGCGCCCACCGGACAGAGACCTTGCCCGGCACATCTACCTTCTCCTCTCCGGCTCTGGCGAGCCTCACACGCAGCAGCACGGTGCCCAACCCTCGTCGCGCTGCCGGTCGGGTGACCGAAGCGCTCGCGCTCGGGTCACGCGAGCCGAGCAGCCTGCGCGCCGGCCCGGCGCCAGGCACGGCTCGAGGGCGTCTCGGGCACGAGTCAGCACCCGACCGCGCCGGCCGCCTCTTCCGCCTGCGGATACCTGCTTGCGCGGTGCTGACCGGGGGTCCTATCATGCGACGTGCGAGGGCTCACGGCGCATGTTCCCGCGTCGTCGCTCCGCCTCTGGCTGTGGAGCGAGGGAGCACCCACACTCGGTCGGCGATCCCCGCCTGTGAAAGGAGGTTCCGTCATGAGCGAGCGCGTGGTCATCTATCCCGAAGAGATCCTGGAAGGCGCACCCATGCAGCAGCGCGACCGCTCGGTGCGCGACCTCAAGCTGATCTACCCTGAAACCGGCTTCCACGCGATGACGCTCTGCCTCGGCATCGTCGAGATCGAGCCGGGACACCACAGCCCGCTCCACCGCCACAACTGCGAGGAGGTCTATTACGTCGTCCAGGGGACGGGTGAACTCGAATCGAACGGTGTGCGCTATCCGCTGCGCCCCGGATGTGCAGCGTTCAATCGCCCCAACGTCCTCCACCGGGTGTTCAACACGGGAAACGAGACGCTCCGCCTGGTCGTCGTCGCCGGCATCATGCTCGTGCCGCTCCTCCCCCAGTGGCCGACACCGTCACCCTACGAGATCTTCGAAGGCGACACAGCGATGTCGGGTCGAGCGGGAACGAACAGCGGCTGAGGTCCTCCGCTCATCACCGGCGACCACGCTCCTCGAGAGACACCGGGGGAACGAACCTCCATGGCTGAGACGCCGTACCTCGACCCAGCCGTGCGGACCTTCCTCGACGCCCAACGCGTCGGTCACCTCGCCACCGTCGACCGCGCCGGCGAACCGCATGTCGTCCCGGTCTGCTACGCGCTCGGCGAGCGATCGCTCTACATCCCGATCGACGAGAAGCCGAAACAGCCGGGGCGGAGACTCAAGCGCGTCCGGAACATCATGGAGACGGGCCGAGCCGCTGTCGTCGTCGATCGCTACGACGAGGACTGGTCGCGCCTCGGTTGGGTACTGCTCCGCGGCACGGCTGAATTACTCCAGCCCGGCTGCGACGAACACGAGCGTGCGCTGAGCCTGCTCCGGCAACGTTACCCGCAGTACCGCACCATGCTCCTCGAGGAGCTTCCCGTCATCGCCGTGCGCATCGAGCGCATCGTGCACTGGGGTGCGCTCGAGTGATCCCCTTCAGCGGAGCACGTGGAAGAGCGTGTAGACACCCATCCCGATCATGAGCGCGCCAGCCACGATGCCGGCCCAGCCCCGCCGTGCTGCGGCAGTGCGCGCCCCGTGCAACGTGATGACCGCTGCAGCGCCAGCCGACAGACCGATCATGAACGGTCGCGCTTCGTCCGCCCAGGCGCTCCGCCGCACGAGCGTGGCGACGACGAAGAGGACAGCGAGCACGAGCGCGCTGACCAGCGGCCCGAGCCAAATGGACCGTCCCGTTCGGCGCGGAGAAGTTGTCGAGGCCATCGTCGCGTCCCTCCTGACGGCTCCGGCACTCGCCGACCCGGTTGTACCACGAGGCCGAGGGAGCCGTTCGATCCGCGCGACCGAAGCTGGAGCATCTGCTCCAGCTACTCCGGCAGCCAATGAAGCGAACGACGAGTCCAAGCGCTGAGAGCGACGTCAGCCGTCACCTGGACACCGCGCATCGCGGAGTACCGCCGCATTTTCAGGAGACTCTCCGTCCTGTACTGAGTGCGCGGTGCTCGGGCGCTCCGGCGGGCCGAGAACCCACACCATCTCGCGCGCGAGGACCGCCGCGAAGTGCGGGTTCACCTCCGGCAACCGTTCCCATTCGTCGCGCGTATAGACGAGCGCCTCGGCCGGTACTGGCAACCGTTCCAGTGGAAGGTCGATCGGTCGCTCGATCGGTGCACGAGCGGAGTGCTCCACGATCACCACCAGGTCGACGTCGCTCCCCACGCCCCAGTCGCCACGGGCATAGGAGCCGAAGACACCGACGGCCAGGAGACCGGGAAGGTCGAGTGCACGCGCCCACTCAGCGACCGCTGCCAGCACCTCCTCGCGGTTCGGCCATCGCAGCACGGACGAACTCGAGGATCGCGCGGGCATGACCGATCGCCTCCTCGCTCTGTTGGGGACCGAAGTAGCGCGCCGGTGGTCCCTCGACGAACGCATCTGGATACCGCGGTGCGATGTAGTACGCATCGAGCCGGCGCCCGGCATCGCGGAGCGATTCGGGAACAGGAAGCGGAAGCTCCTCCAGCAAACGCGTGACCGCGTGTCCCCAGACGACCTGTCCGAGATGGAGGTGCAACGCCTTGACAGCCTTCTCTGCCGCTTGCTGCGCTGCAAAACACGCCCACTCGTGTCGCCCAGCCCTGGCAGCGAGCTCAGCGAGTTCCAAGTCGTACTCCGCTTGGCGAAACCAATCAGCCGCTCGACGCGCCATACATCCACTCGCGACGTTCACCCCGACCACGCCGCGAGCATACCACCACAACGCTCTGCCTACGTGCTCCGTCCCAGCGGCGCCTCCCGTGCCGTATGATTAGCCATGACTAAAATCGGGAGGAGGCACCGTGAACGATCCTTCCAGCGAGACACCGGCTCCCACACCAGGCTCCCGCCGCGACACAGGCTGGCTGCACCATCAGATCACCCGTCTCCTCCCCTACCTCGGCCCAGCCTTCGTGGCTAGCGTCGCCTACATCGACCCTGGCAATTACGCAACCAACATCGAGAGTGGGGCACGCTTCGGCTACACGCTCCTCTGGGTCATCGTCGCTGCCAACCTCGCCGCCATGCTCATCCAGTCGCTCTCGGCCAAGCTCGGCATCGCGACGGGCTGCAACCTCGCCGAAGTCTGCCGCGCCCGTTTTCCCCGTCCGGTCGTCTGGGCCATGTGGGTCGTCGCGGAACTCGTCGCGATGGCGACCGACCTGGCTGAGTTCCTCGGCGCAGCACTGGGCTTCGCGCTCCTCTTCCACCTCCCGCTCTTCGCGGGCGGCCTCTTGACGGGAGTCGTGACCTTCCTCATCCTGGCCTTGGAACGCTACGGCCACCGGCCAATCGAAGCCGTCATCACGACCTTCGTCGGAGTCATTGCCGGCTGCTACGTGGTGGAAACGGTGCTCGAGCGGCCGGACTGGGGCGCGGTCGTCAGCCACGCCGTCGTCCCACGCTTCGCTGGGCCGGAGAGCGTCCTCCTGGCGACCGGGATCCTCGGAGCGACCGTCATGCCCCACGTGATCTACCTACACTCGGCGCTCACCCAGCACCGCATCGTCCCGCGGACCGCTGAGGAAGCGCACCGGATCTTCCGCTTCGAGGTGCTCGATGTGGTGCTAGCAATGGGGATCGCTGGTCTCGTCAATGCCGCCATGCTGGTCATGGCCGCCGCGACCTTCCACGCCAGCGGGCTGACCACCGTCGGGACGATCGAGGAAGCGCACCGCACGCTCCAACCGCTGCTCGGACCGCTGGCGAGCACCGCCTTCGCGATCTCGTTGCTCGCGTCGGGGCTCTCTTCCTCGACGGTCGGCACGATGGCCGGGCAAGTCGTGATGCAAGGCTTCCTCCACCGCACGATCCCCGTCTGGCTCCGCCGCGGTATCACGATGCTGCCGGCACTCGTCGTCATCGCGCTCGGCCTCGACCCCACCCGCACGCTGGTGCTCAGCCAAGTCGTGCTGAGCTTCGGTATCCCGTTCGCGCTCATCCCCCTCATCCGCTTTACAGCCGACCGCACCCTGATGGGCCCACTGGTCAACCGTCGCGTGACGACGGGCGTGGCGAGTCTTTTCGCCGCACTCATCGTCACCCTCAACCTCTTCCTCCTCTGGACGACTGCGACGGGCGGTGGCACATGAGCATCGGTCCGTTTCGGCGTTTCCTCGTCGCGCTGGACGGCTCACGGCTGGCGGAGGCGATCCTTCCGGTCGCCGCGGGTATCGCGCTGCGCTGCGGTGGAGAACTGGTGCTGTTCCACGTCCTCGAACCAGCTCCC
>JBEPZP010000078.1:0-10023 GCA_041640735.1 Thermomicrobium sp. | reverse complement strand
AACTCCGGCTCGCGCGAGGGATGCACCCAAATGGGAAGGTCGCGCTCGGCCATCAGCGCGAAGAGGGGTTCGTACGCCGGTTGATCGACCGGAGCACCGTTGACGTTGGTGTAGATCTGGATCCCCGTGGCACCCAGCTGGTCGAGCGCGTAGCGGGCCTCCTCGACTGCTCCCTCCGGATCGTTCATCGGCACCGAGGCCACGAAGCCGACGAAACGATCGGGGTGACGCTGGCACAGCTCGGCGAGCCCCTCGTTGGCCAGACGAGCCAGCGCGCGCGCCTCTGCCGGCTCACCGAGCGCCTCGATCGGCGGGGCAGCCAGTGACAGGACTTGTACGTAGTCCGCATACGGTTCCATCAGACGAAACCGATGGTCGAGATCGTACAAGGCGCGGACCCCGCGGACCCGCTTCTGCATGTATGCCGAGCCCGCGACACGCTCGGTCATCGCCTGCCAGTAGCGTGGGGGAAAAATATGGCAGAACACGTCGATCTTGAGCACCGAACTCGTCCTCCTCTCCTCCTGGCACACCCGCTTCGTCGCGGACACGCGTCAGAGCTGCTTTGCCGCTTCCTCCAGGAAACGAAAGTCGACCAACTGTTCCACCAGAACGGTCTGCTGGATGCTCTTGCGGCGCAACCAGATCGTCTGCACGGCCTCGAGGTAGGAGGTGTCGAAGCGTCCGTCGGCGCGCAGCCCCGGCCAGACCATCTTGTCGTAGAGCGCATCGTCCTTCAGTGGCGTGTACTCCTTGAGGATCGCGACGACTTCCCGTCGCTTTTCCTGGTCACGCTGTGCATCGTTGTAATCGCGGAGGCCCCGGAGATACGCCACCATCCAAGCGACGGCGAGCGGTCGGTCGGCGACGACATGTGGGCCGTAGAAGATGGCGGCGATCGGGAAGCCATCCCCGATCACCTCGACCAGCGAGTCACCGCGCAGGAGCGCTACCGCGACCCCTCGTTGGTCGATCGCGATCGTCGCGGTCGGCTCGACCAGCATAGCTGCCTGGATCGCTTCGTTCTGCAGTGCGACCGGCATGTCGGGAACGCGCATCACCACGATCTCCACGTCGTCCAACGTGAGACCGCCGCTCGCTAAGACGCGCTCGGCTTCCAGAATGTCCATGCCGGAGTCGTTCGTCAGGGCGAACTTCTTGCCCCGGAGGTCGGCCACCGAACGGATGTCGCCTCGGTCATATGCCGTCTTGGGCACACCGATGGCGTGGAAACCGAACCCCTTGCTCAAGTTTCCCTTGTCCGCCACTGCCGGTACGTGGATCCCCTGAACGATGGCATTGGCTTGTGCAGCCGAGAAGGAGCCACCGGAGATGTCGAGTTGGCGCGCACTCAGCAACGGTATCGTTTCACCGGCCGTCCGCGCTGCCGTGTCCAGCTCGATCTCGATCCCGACCTCGGCGAAGTATCCCTTCGCCATGGCGATGTAGATGCCGGCGTCGGAGACCGCACCGATCGTCGTCACGCGGAGCTTCTGCTTCACGAGCGGGGTAGCAGTCGGAGTCGGCTGCACGGTCGGCGTCGGCACCGCCGAGACAGGGGTCGCGGTGGCAGCCGGCGATCCAGATGGCGTGGTCATCGCCTGCGGCTGTGTCGTCGGCGTGGGGGTGACACTACCTCCGCAGGCGGGCAACAACGCACCCCCGACGGCCCCGGCTGCGAGGCGCAATGCACGCCGGCGGTTCAACCGCATCTCTACGGCACGTCCCATCGTTCCCTCCTCACGTGCTCCACGGCCCGACCACCTTGGACTGTCACATCCCGCATCAGAGCGACTGCAAGGCCTCCTCGAGATAGCTCAGATCGACGACCTGCTCGGTCGGCAATGGCTCCCGAATTTCCCCTCGCGCCACCATGAACGCCTGGAGCTCGCCGACAAAGGCCGGGGCGAATCGCCCATCCACCGGGATCCCTGGCCAGATCATTTCTTCGTACAGCGTCCGGTCTTGAATCGGCAGGTATTTCCCCGCGATCTCGATGATTTCGGCCTTGCCAGCCGGGTTGGTGAGCGCGTCGTGATAGAAGCGTGCCGCCCGCAGGTGTGCACGCAACCACGCCACTGCCAGCTCGCGATCGGCCAGGAGCTTCGGCGCGAACAGCACGACACCGATGGGGACGTCCATCCCGAGCAGGTCGTACAAATCGTCGCCGCCCACGAGCGCGACCCCCGCATCCAGTCTGCGCGCGACGACGCAGAACGGCTCGATGAGCAAGGCAGCGTCCACCGCACCGTTGGCGAGTACCGTCGGCATATCGGGAGCAGCCATGCCGACGAGTTGCACGTCGTCGAGCGTCGAACCGACACTCGCCAGGATCCTTGGCGTTTTCCCAGGCGACCAGGCCCTCGACGTTCGTGTTGGCGATGCTCCGCCCCTCGAGATCGGCGAGCGACCGGATCTCACCGGACTCGAAGCGCTGCTTCGAGGCCATCAGGCAATGGAAGGTGAACCCGCGCTGCAGAGCGGTCCGCGCGGCAACGGCTTTGAGTGCGATACCTTAGCGGATCGCGTTGAACAGCGCAGCCGAGAGGGCGCCACCAGCCGCGAGGATTTCGCCGGTGCCGAGGAAGGGAACCATCTGTCCCAAGGTCTGGATTTCGACGATCTCGAGCGCGATCCCCTCCTCGCGGAAGAAGCCCTTCTCGATAGCGATAGAGGCTGAGGGTGAAGCGATCTGCCGTGCCGCACCGAACTTGAAGGCTGTCGGCGTCCTCGTCAGCGTTGGCACCGGTATCCTCGTCGGGACTGGCGTAGGGCTCGCAGGCACAGTAGCGCTCGTCGGCGTGGCCGTTGCGGCCGTGGGGGTCGTTCCGCCACCTGCCCCACAGGCAGTCAACAACGCGCTGAACGGAGCTGAACCGACGACACCGAGAACGCCCCGGACGAACACACGCCGAGAGAGAACCTGCCCCATCGACGCTCCTCCTCACCAGGCCGATGGAGCCGGTAGCACAGATGCACGCAGACACACGGGGCCGATGGAGCACGCTCCATCGGCCCGGCCCGATTACGCTCGACTCGTCGTCCGTTGCCACGGAACCAGGAGCTTACGCAGAAAATCGACGAGTTGCACGCTCACGAACCCCAAGACGGCCGTCACGAAGAGCGTGGCCCAGAGTGACGACACCGAGAAGGTCTGCCAGGCGCTCCAGAGGAGATACCCGAGCCCATCGCGGGCACCCAACATCTCAGCCAGGACACCGAGGATGAGACCTGTCCCGACACCGAGCCGTAGGCCAGCCAAGACCAGCGGCATCGCGCCGGGGAGAGCTACGGTGCGGATCACGTCCCAGCGCTTGGCACCGAACGTCTTGGCGACATCGAAATAGATCGGGCTGATGGTGAGCACCCCTTCCATCGCGTTCGTCACCGCTAGGTAGAACACCCCGATCGCCACCATCGAGACCTTGGAGCCCTCACCCAGCCCGAAGATGAGGAGCAGGAGCGGGAACAGGGCACTCTTGGGCAGGGGGTAGGTCGCGGCGATGATGGGATCGAGGGTCAAACGGAGCCAGCGCCACAGCCCCATCGCCAAACCGATGAGCACGGCCGGGATCCCACCGATCAGCGTCCCGAGGATCACCCGCCAGAGCGTGACCTTGAGGTGGTGGAGCAACACACCGGTCGTCACGGCCTCCCAGAACGCCCGCACGATGGCGCTCGGCGCAGGGAAAAAGCGCTGATCGACCCACCCGGCGCGCGCCGCCACCTCCCAGAGCAAGAGCAAGACGATGGGCGAGAGGAGCTGTACCGCAGCCTCCGTCTTGGCCCCGGCACGGCGGAACCAGCGTCTCCGTTGGACGACCGTCCGTTCGACGGCAACGCTCTGCTCGGCCATCTCAACCCTCCCGTGGGCCGCGTCGCACCTCTTCGGCGATGAGGCCCCAGATTTCCTCGTAGAGCTCACCGTACCGTGGATCAGCGCGCACCTCGACCACATCGCGCGGGCGCGGGAACGGCACGGAGATCAACCGCTTCACCCGGCCCGGCCGGTGCGTCATCACCAACACCTCGTCCCCGAGGGTGATCGCCTCGTCGATCGAGTGGGTGACGAAGATCACCGTCTTCTGCTGTTCCTCACAGAGCGCCGAAACCTCTTGCTGGAGAATGGTGCGCGTCTGTTCGTCCAGTGCTGAAAACGGCTCGTCCATGAGTAGCACGTCGGGATCGACGGCGAAGGCACGTGCGATGGAGACACGCTGCTTCATCCCGCCCGAGAGCTGATGCGGATAGGCACGCTCGAAGCCGCTGAGGCCGACCTTGCCGAGCCAGTGGGCCACGCGGTCTTCAACCACCGCCCGTGGCGTGCGGCGCAACCTGAGGCCATAGGCCACGTTGTCGCGCACGGTCATCCAAGGGAAGACCGACTGCTCCTGGAAGACCATCGCAAAGGGAGGATGTCCGTCACGACTCGGCCGCATCCACACCTCGCCGCCGTCCTGATGCTCCAAGCCGGCCAGGATGCGGAGCAACGTCGTCTTGCCGCACCCGCTCGGGCCGACGATGACCAAGAACCGTCCCTCGCGCAGTTCGAAGCTCACCCGGTCCAGTGCTTGCAGCTGCCGCTGTCCGTGTCGAAAGTACTTGACTACGTCGGTCACGCGGACCACGACAGCACGCTGGGCCGCTGCGTCGGCACTCGCCCGGCTCACTGCCTCGTGCATGCGTTCCCCCGCTCCAGTCTGCTCGTCGCAGAGCGGACTACGTCGCGATCACCCGGACCCACCGTCATCCTAGACAGATTCGGTGGCCGTCCGCAACCCATCCGTTCTTCATACCCGAACCGACCGCGACGACCAAGGAACAGAGGCACGCTGCGAACATGCCCCGGATTGCCGGTTCGGCAATCCGGGGCGTTCGATCGACGCAGCTGAGCGATCAGCCGATCACCGGCGAAAGCGCTGGCTGGGGGTCCACTCGAGGTCTTCGCGCACGGCGAACTGCCCGACCAGCCGTACATCGCGTGCGTCGGCGCCGATCATCACCGTGTAAGTGCCAGCAGGCGTCACCCATCGCTGCTGCGCCTCGTCGAAGAAGCTGAGGTCCCGCGGTTCGAGGACGAACCGCACCTCCGCTGCTTGTCCGGGCTGGAGGTGCACACGACGGAAGCCGCGCAGCTCCTTGACTGGCCGGCGCACGGCACTCGGCGGGAAGCCGACGTACAGCTGGACGACGTCGCTCCCTTCCCGCGCGCCCACGTTCTCGACGGTACATGCGACCTGCACGGACTCCTCCGCACCGATGCTCGGCCGGTCGATGCGCAGGTCGCGATAGGAGAAGGTCGTGTATCCGAGACCGAACCCGAACGGGAACAGCGGCTCGAGAGCACGCGCATCGTACCAGCGGTACCCCACGAACACCCCCTCACAGTACCGGATACGGCCGAACTCGCCCGGATACGTAGTGAATGCTGGGGTGTCCTCCCAACGCCGAGGATACGTGAACGGAAGGTGGCCGCTCGGTTCCCGCTGCCCCGTAAGCACGTCGACGACTGCGTGCCCGACCTCTTCCCCCGCATACCAGCTGAGCAGCAGTGCACGCACGTGCTCGAGCCACGGCAGCGCGACGGGCGACCCGGCTGTCAGTACCACAACGGTCGCGGGATTCACCTCGGCGACCGCTCGAACCAGTGCATTCTGGGCACCTGGCAAGTCGAAGGACTCGCGATCGAAACCCTCGCTCTCCCACTCTGGGCTCAACCCCACGAAGACGAGCGCCAAGTCTGCTTCACGTGCCGCTCGTACCGCTCGTGCGATCCGTTCTTCGTCACTCAGCACCTGTACGACTCCGAATCGGAAGCCGGCTAAAGGCATGCCGGGTTGCATCTTGCGGTACTCGGCGACGAGCTCGTAACTCCGATTCGCCTCCAACTCGACCTCGGCACGGACTTCGGCACTCCCAAACCCAAAATAGGTCCGGCCTGGCTGCGGAGCGGTCCAGTTGTCGAGCACAAGCTGCCCATCCAGAAGCAAGCGAACCTGCCCGACCGCCGCTGCGCCGAAACAGTACCGCCCGCTTTCCGGTGGCCGCAGTACGATCCGTACTCGGGCCGAAAAAGCTGTCGGGTCGATGCCCGGTGCGATCTCCCCGAGCCAGATCAAGTCCGTCGTCGGCACGCGGCTGGTCGCTACCGGAGCGCCACTGAAGTCGGGATCCGCGTAGAACGCGATCTCCGCTCCGTCGGTACCGAGCTCAGCTGGACCGAGTGCTGGAATGAGTTTGTAGATCGCGGCTCCCTCTTCGACGAGGAACTCGCAGTGCGGCGCCACCTCGCGGAGCGCGTCGAGGGGCGAGACGACAGGATGCGAACGCACAAAAGCACTACCACCACCGCCGACTGCCGGGCGCGTCGCGTGCGGCCCGATGACGGCGAGCCGCCGGTAAGCGCTCAGATCGAGCGGCAAGAGACCGTCATTGCGCAGCAGCACCATACCAGCGGCTGCCACCTCGCGGTCGACCTTCCGGTCGACCGCGAGGTGGCGATCGAACGCGCACGCGAGCGCTTACAACAACTCTCGCTGCCCGAGCGCGTGCTCGACTCGTACCCGCATCAGCTGTCCGGTGGCATGAAACAGCGAGTCGTAGCTGTCCTCTCCACTCTGTTGAATCCGCGCCTCCTCATTGCTGACGAACCTACCTCAGCGCTCGACGTGTCCTCACAGCGAGCGCTCATCGATCTCCTCGTGCAGCTCCTGGATCGAAAAATTATCCAGAGCATCCTCTTCATTAGTCACGATCTCCCTCTCCTGAGCAACGTCGCCGACCGCATCGCAGTGATGTACGCAGGCGAGATCGTCGACTTGGGCACCACGCAGCAGATCGTCCGCGATCCGCAGCATCCCTATACACGCGCACTTCTGCGCTCCACGCTCGTCCCGGAGCGCACCCTCCGCGGTCAGCGTATCGAAGGCATTCCTGGCCAACCACCTGACCTCCGCAAACCGCCGCCAGGTTGTCGCTTCCACCCGCGCTGCCCGCATGCCATGGAACGCTGCGCGCGCGAACGTCCATCGCTGCAATCGATCAACGGCAGGCAGGTCGCCTGTTGGTGGGTCTTCGAACGACACGGTATCGTGTCGAGCGTGGAAGGATCGGTCTCGTGACGAACCTTTCGACCTTGCTCGAAGTCGAGAACTTGTCTCGACAGTTCGGCAGCGGCCGCCACGCAGTACTGGCCGTCAGGAATGTTACTTTTACGGTCGCTCCTGGCGAAATCGTGGCGATCGTGGGGGAAAGCGGTAGTGGCAAAAGTACGCTCGCACGTCTCGTCTTGCGACTTCTCCCACCCACCAGCGGTACCATTCGCTTCGCCGGCCTCGGCGACGTCACTCGCTTCACGGGGCGACGGCTCCGCAGCTATTGGCAGCAGGTGCAAGCAGTTTTCCAGGATCCGTTCGCGACGTTCAACCAGTTTTTCACGGTTCGTCGTTTCCTGGAACGCTCGCTGAACATCCTCGACACGCCACCGCGAGGGACAGCACGTGAAGAGGCGATCGCCACAGCTCTGAGGGCGGTCGGGTTAGAACCCTCCGACGTTCTTCCGAAGTGGCCGCACCAGCTATCGGGAGGCCAGCGGCAGCGTCTCATGATCGCGCGTGCGTTGCTCCTCCAACCGAAGCTCGTGATCGCCGACGAGCCTACTTCGATGCTGGACGCCTCGCTGCGCGTAACCGTTCTCAACTTGCTCGCTGATTTGCGTCGGCAAGGCACCTCCATCATGTTCATCACGCATGACCTCGGTCAGGCCTACTACCTCGCCGATCGCCTCCTGGTGATGTACCGGGGCGAGATCGTCGAACACGGACCGGTCGACAAGGTGATGAGCGCACCCCGTCACCCCTACACCCAGCGCCTCCTGGCCGACATTCCCCGCTTGGGGGAAGGACGCACCACCTCTCCCCGTCTGTCGACATCCCAACCTGTGCCGTCGAGCGGCCTCTGAGCGGCTGTCCAAGGCGAGAGGATCAGGTATGAGCGCCCCACGACCTGCTCCCAAGCTGCGATGGAACGATCGGGCACTGTTGTGGATCGGAGCCAATTTCTGGTCAAGCTCGGGTGGCCCCTTCATGTGGCAACGATTCGATCCCGACCTCGTGCGACGCGAGTTCCGTGTCCTGGCTGAGCACGGACTCACCGTGACTCGTTCCTTCTTCTTTTGGTCGCACTTCATGCCCGAGCCTGACCAGTTGGACGAAGCATGTGTCGAGCGCTTCGCGACATTTCTCGACATCTCAGCAGAGGAGGGAATCGGTACGATCCCCACGTTCATCGTCGGACACATGTCAGGGGAGAACTGGGACCCCGCTTGGCGCGGCAACCACGACCTCTACCGGGACGGCTGGCTTCTCGCCCAGCAGGCGTTCTTCATCCGGGAATTGGCACATCGGTTCAAAGACCACCCCGCCGTCGTCGGCTGGCTCATCTCCAACGAAGTGCCGATCTATGGCGGGAACACCGATGCACGCTATGGCAAGAGCTGGGCCGAACTGACCATCCAAGCCGTCCGTGCCGCAGGCGCCTCGCAGCCTGTCTCCCTCGGCGACGGTGCGTGGGGTATCGAGGTGACCGGCAACGACAACGGGTTCCGCCTACGCGACCTCCTGCGCACGATCGACTTCGTGGGGCCACATGTCTACCCGATGAGTGACGACCCTATCCGGCAGCACCTGACGGCTGCCGCAGTCTGTGAGCTGTGCCACTTTGGCAAGCCAGTCATCTTGGAGGAGTTCGGGTGTACGACCGACTTTACGTCCGAGGCACACGCGGCTGAGTATTATCGCCAGGTACTGCACAGTACGGTGCTCGCTGGGGCCGTCGGGTGGATCGCTTGGAACAACACCGACTTTGATCTTGCTACACAGGACCCGTATCGACACCACCCCTTCGAACAGCACTTCGGTATCACCCGTCCGGACGGCACACCGAAAGCGATGTTGTACGAACTCCAGCGTTTCCGGGCGATTCTCGATCGCGTCGAGTTTATCCGCTGTGATCGTGCCCCGACCGACACTGCTCTCCTCATCCCGTCCTACTTCGATACCGACTATCCGTTCACGAACCCGAACGAGCGCCCAGTCATGCGCCAAATCCTTCTCCAGGCCTACTGCACGGCGCGACTGGCCGATCTCGCGCCGCTCGTCCTCCGGGAACTCGACTCCTGGCCACCTGTTCGCCTCCTCCTCTGCCCCTCCACCAAAGCACTGACCGCACCGACCTGGCAGCGCCTCGAGGACACCGCTGCGAACGGTGCCACGGTGTATGTCTCCTTCTTTGCCGGCGCGACTCCCTCCCAACGCGGTCCGTGGTGGCCGCGACTCGACGATCGCTTCGGCGTGCGCCATCAGTTGCGCTACGGGTTGGTCGATCCGATCGAGGACGACGAAGTCGTCTGGCAATTCGAGCAAGACTTCGGGCTGATCCAGGCAGGAACGTATCTCCGGTTTCGCGTTGCCGGTAACGAACACGGGCGAGCGTTCTTACCGGTCGAGGCAGTCGATGCCACTGTCGTCGCCCGCGATCAGCACGGTCGTCCGGCCCTCCTCACGCGCCCGATCGGGCGCGGCCGCCTCGTCCTCTCCACCTATCCCATCGAGTACTTCGCGGCGGTGCGACCGCGTGCCAATCCCGATGACGCCGCGGTCGAGTTCTACCGTGCGCTCGAAACGATCGCCGGGGTAACGCTACCCGTTCGAGTCCGGGAAAACGACATCTGGTGCGACCGCATCATCCGCGACGACGGGACGACGTTCCTCTGGCTCGTCAGCGAACGTGCTGCCCCGGCTGCCGCATCGCTCCAAGCCGAGGGGGCGATCCAACTACGCGACCTCTTCACAGGCGAGGTGGTGCAACACCCCATCGATTTGCCACCGTACGGCGTTGCGGTCTACCAGTTGGAGACAGAGCAGGGCGGGTGAGGAACAACGCGTGGGTGCGACCGCGCGACCGGTTGGTGGATTTACGGCTCCCTCACAGGTTGTTCCCAGGTCGGGCACACGGGCGAGGTCG
>JBEPZP010000077.1:0-10029 GCA_041640735.1 Thermomicrobium sp. | reverse complement strand
CACCCGCGCGACCAGTTCGCGCATCGAGAACGGTTTGGTGAGGTAGTCGTCGGCTCCGAGTTCCAGGCCCAGGACGCGGTCGATCTCGTCGTCGCGGGCCGTTAGGATGAGGATGGGTACGCTGCTCTGCTCGCGCAGACGCCGCACGACTTCGAAGCCGTCGAGTCCCGGCAGCATGACGTCGAGGACGACGAGGTCGGGACGGAGCGCGTTCGCCTGCTCCAGGGCGCTTTCGCCGTCGCCGACGCTCGCCACCTCGTGCCCAGCACGCTCGAGGTTGTAGCGGATCGTGCGCTGCAGTGTATCGTCGTCTTCGACGAGCAGGATCCGAGCCATCTGCCGCTCCTCGTTCGAGTGTACCAGGCAGTGGGCAGAGACTGGCGTCGACGTGGCGAACGGGTGACTGGTAGGATTCGGCACACGTCGGGGAGGGCGCGGGGTGGACGCGCGGGCAGCCTGGGTCGGGTTCCATGCTATCGAAGGGATCAGCCTGCGGCGGCTGGAGCGCTTACTCGCGCACTACGGCACGGTCGAGGAGGCCTGGCAGGCGCCGGAAGGCGAGTTGCGCGCGCTCGGCCTTCCGGAGGGGGCGCTCGCCCGGTTGCTGCAGGCGCGGCGGACGGGTCTGCCTCACCGCGTGCTGGACGCGGCCGAGCGGGCCGGTGCGCGCGTACTCGTCTACCCCGACGAGGACTACCCGCCGCTCCTGCGCGAGATCGCCAGCCCGCCGCTCGCGCTCTTCGTGAAGGGGACGCTCGCGCCGAGCGATACCCGTGCAGTGGCGCTCGTCGGTACCCGGCAGGCCTCGAACTACGGTGTCCAAGTTGCGCGCACCTTCGCTGCCGAGTTGGCGCAGGCCGGGGTGACGGTGGTGAGCGGGCTGGCGCGCGGTATCGACCGGGCAGCGCACGAGGCCAGTCTGGAGGCCGGCGGACGGACGATCGCGGTGCTCGGCACGGGGATCGATGTGGTCTATCCGGCGGGGCACCGTGTGCTGGCACAACGGATCGCGGAGCAAGGTGCGCTGGTGACGGAGTTCGTGCCCGGGACACCGCCGCACGCCGGCAATTTCCCCGTGCGCAACCGAATCATCAGCGGCCTCTCGCTCGGTGTGGTCGTGGTCGAAGCGCCGGAGCGGAGCGGAGCGCTCATCACTGCCAACTTCGCGCTCGAGCAGAACCGCGCGGTGTACGCGGTACCCGGACCGATCTTCTCGAGCGGGACAGGGGGTATCCTGCGGCTGCTGCGCGAGGGTGCCACACCGGTGGGCTCGGCCCACGACGTCCTGGAGGACTTGCGGCTCGAGGCGCGGCAACTCCCGCTCGCGGTGCCGCCAGCGATCTCCGAAGCGGCGCGGCCGGTCTTCGCGGCGCTCGGCACCGAGCCGAAGCACATCGACGAGCTCGCTGCGGAAGTCGGTTTGGGGATCGCGCAAGTGAGCGCGCTACTGCTCGAACTCCAACTCGAGGGGCTGGTGACACATCTGGGTGCACAACATTACGCTCTCGCGGCACCGTCGCTGGCGAGGGGAGGAATCCGGTGATGTGGGCTGTCATACCGGCCGGGGGGAGCGGGACGCGCTTGTGGCCGGCCAGTCGACGGAACCGGCCGAAGTTCTTGCTGCCTATCCCCGGTCCGCAGTCGATGCTGCAAGCGACGTGGGAGCGTTTGCGCCCGCTGGTGCCGGCGCAGCACTGTTACGTGGTGACCGGTGCAGCGCACGTTCCCGCCGTGCGGGAGCAGTTGTCCGAGTTACCGGCTGACCGGATCGTGGCTGAGCCGTCGCCTCGGGGGACGGGGCCGGCCATCGGCCTGGCGGCGTTCCTGATCGCCCGGCACGCACCGCAGGCGTTGATGGGCTCCTTCGCTGCTGACCACTACGTCGCCGATCCGGAGGGTTTCCGCCGTGCCGTCCGTGCTGGGTTGCGCGCTGCGGGGGAGGGCTTTCTGGTCACGATCGGGGTCAGGGCCCGGTATCCGGAGACCGGCTACGGCTATATCCGAGTCGGCGAGCCGCTGCTGCTCGAAGAGGGGTTGACCGTCCATCGCGTGCGGCAGTTCAAGGAGAAGCCGGATCGCGCGACGGCCGAGGAGTACGTCCGCTCGGGGGAGTACTGCTGGAACGCCAGCATGTTTCTCTGGCGGGTCGATGTCTTCCTCGAGACACTGCGTCGCTTGCTGCCGGACGTCTACCGGCCGCTCGCAGCGATCGCGGCCTGTTGGGACACGCCGGAAGCGGAGCGGGCGTTGGCCGAGGTCTGGCCGTCGATACCCGAGGTGACGATCGATCACGGTATCATGGAACATGCCGAGGACGTCGCCGTCGTACCTGCCGAGTTCGGCTGGGCTGACCTCGGCGATTGGCATGGGCTGGCGGAGGTTCTCGCGGACGAGGCTGACCAGAGCGTCGTCCTCGGTGGCGAACATCTGGGGTTGGACACCCGTGCTACGCTCATCTACGGCGGCCGTCGGCTGGTGGTGACGCTCGGCGTCGAAGACCTGATCGTCGTCGACACCGACGACGTTCTCCTGGTCGCCCACCGCTCGCGGGCACAGGCTGTCCGCGAGGTGGTGCGTCGGCTCGAGGAGCTCGGGCGTCACGACCTGCTCTGACTCTCCAGGTGGAGAGGCCGGCTGCCGAGAATTCGTCGAGGGGGACGATGGCGACGAAGAAGACGAAGCAGTCCACCAGTACGAAAGGAACCACGAAGGCGACCGCGCGGAAAGCAGCGCCGCGGAACAGCGGCGTGGCAGGGAGCGCCGAGGGGAAGGCGCTCGTCATCGTCGAGTCGCCTGCCAAGGCGCGGACGATCAGCCGCTTCCTGGGGCCAGCCTATACGGTGAAGGCCTCGATGGGGCATGTCCGCGACCTGCCCAAGAGCAAGCTGGGCGTCGATGTGGAACACGACTTCCAGCCGACCTACACGGTGCTGAAGGAAAAGCTGCCGGTCGTCAAGGAACTGAAGGAGAGCGTACAGCAGGCACGGGAACTCATCTTGGCGACCGACCCCGACCGCGAGGGCGAGGCGATCGCCTGGCACCTCGTGGAGGCGACCCAGGCACACGACAAGCCGGTGCGGCGCATCGTGTTTCACGAGATCACCGAGGACGCGATCCGCGAGGCGCTGGCGCACCCGCGCGGCATCGACATGCGCTTGGTCAATGCGCAGCAGGCGCGGCGCGTCCTCGACCGGTTGGTCGGGTACGAGATCAGCCCGCTATTGTGGCGGAAAGTCAAGGGGGGGCTCTCGGCTGGACGTGTCCAGTCGGTGGCCTTGCGCCTCGTCGTCGAGCGCGAGCGGGAGATCCAGTCGTTCGTCCCGCAGGAATACTGGACGATCGAGGTGGATCTCGCGCCGGAAGGGAACGGAGCGCGCGAGCCGACTCCCCTCACGGCCTCCCTGGTGCGGGTGCGTGGGGAGAAGCCGGAGCTCCCGAACGAAGCGGCAGCACGAGCGGTCGCCAGCGAGCTGGAGCGCTCCCGCTACTGGGTCGTCTCGGTCAAGGAGCGGCAGAAGCAGCGCCGGCCAGCGCCGCCGTTCACCACCAGCACGCTGCAGCAAGAGGCCGGGCGTAAGCTCCGCTTTCCGGTGAGTCTCACTATGCAGCTCGCCCAGCAGCTCTACGAGGGGGTGGAGCTGGGACCGGAGGGGAGCGTTGGCCTCATCACCTACATGCGCACCGACTCGACACAGGTCGCTGCCTCCGCCCAGCAGCGCGCACGCGAGGTGATCGCGGCGCGGTGGGGTGCCGACTTCCTGCCCGACCGGCCGCCGGTCTATGCGAAGAAGGCCAAAGGGGCGCAGGAGGCGCACGAGGCGATCCGCCCGACCGATCCGGCGCGCGACCCGGAGTCGGTACGCCCGTACCTCACGCCGCGCCAGTACCAGCTCTACCGGCTCATCTGGGAGCGGTTCATCGCTAGCCAGATGGCTCCGGCCGTCTACGACACGGTGACGGTGGAGATCGCGGCTGCTCCGGATGCAACGGGTGAGGCCCCGTACCTCCTGCGGGCGACCGGTTCAGTCGTGCGCTTCCCGGGCTTCTTGGTCGTCTATCGGGAGGGGCGCGACGAGGAGGAGACGGACGATCTCGATCAGCGTCCGTTGCCGCCGCTGCGCGAGGGCGAGGTGTTGCGTCTGCTCGGTGTGCGGCCGGAGCAGCACTTTACCCAGCCGCCGCCACGCTACACGGAAGCGACGCTGGTCAAGACGCTCGAGGAGCTCGGTATCGGTCGGCCGAGTACCTATGCGCCGACGATCGAGACGCTCAAGCAGCGTCGTTACGTGGTCGTCGAGGACAGAAAACTCGTGCCCACCGAGCTCGGCATGCTGGTGACCGATCTCTTGGTCCAGCATTTCCCGGACGTCGTCGACGTCGGCTTCACCTCGCGACTGGAGGAAGAGCTGGACGAGATCGCCTCCGGTGAACGCGAGTGGGTCCCCGTGGTGCGCGAGTTCTACGAGCCGTTCCACCAGCGGGTCGAGGAAGCCGAGCGGACGATGGAGCGGGTGCGGCTAGCCGACCAGCCGACCGACGAGGTGTGCGAGGTCTGCGGTCGGCCGATGGTGATCAAGGAGAGCCGCTTCGGCCGCTTCCTCTCCTGCTCCGGCTTCCCGGAGTGCAAGAACAAGCGGTCCTTGCTGGAGAAGATCGGTGTCACCTGCCCGCAGTGCGGCGAAGGAGAGATCGTCGTGCGGCGGAGCAAGAAGGGTGGGCGGGTCTTCTACGGCTGCAGCCGCTATCCGGAGTGCACGTTCTCCAGCTGGGAGCGCCCGACCGGTGAACGCTGCCCGCAGTGTGGTGGGCCGCTCGTGGTGAGCGTGCGGCGTGGACAGGAAACGATTCGCTGTGGCTCGTGCACCTATCGGCCGGCCGAAGAGGCGGCGCCGGTCGAGGTGTGAGCGGGGGTATACTTGAGCGGTTGACGGCCACTCCCGGCCGCAGGAGGATGCGCGTGCGCGAGGGCGCGGTGAGACACGGGACGACGATCCTGGGCGTCCTCCGGGACGGTCAGGTGGCGATCGCTGGCGATGGGCAAGTGACGGCCGGCGACGTCGTGCTCAAGCACCGTGCCCGCAAGATCCGTGCCCTCGCTGGCGGTCGGGTGCTCGCTGGATTCGCCGGTGCGGTCGCCGATGCGCTGACGCTGTTCGAGAAGTTCGAGCAGCAGTTGCGAGCCGCCGACGGCGATCTGCGGCGGGCCGCGGTGGAGCTCGCGAAGGAGTGGCGGACCGATCGCTATCTGCGGCGCTTGGAAGCGCAACTCCTCGTCGCTGATCCCGGCCAGCTTCTCATGATTTCCGGCGACGGCGACGTGATCGAGCCGGACGACGGCATCGCGGCGATCGGCACTGGTGGACCGTACGCTGCGGCGGCGGCGCGGGCGCTCCTCCGTCATACCCGGATGAGCGCCGCCGAAATCGCGCGCGCAGCGATGGAAGTGGCCGCTGACCTCTGTGTCTACACCAATCACGCGGTGACCATCCTCACCGCACCAGCAGAGCGCGAGGACCATGAACGCACTGACGACCAACGTTCGCCCTGAGCGGGGCACGATCGCGTTGACCCCGGCCGCGATCGTCGCCGAACTGGACCGCTACATCGTCGGGCAGCAGGAGGCGAAGCGAGCAGTCGCGATCGCGATCCGCAACCGCTGGCGCTGGCAACAGCTGCCGGAAGAGCTCCGCCGGGATATCGTGCCGAAGAACATCCTCATGATCGGCCCGACTGGCGTCGGGAAGACGGAGATCGCCCGGCGCGTGGCCAAGCTGGTCGACGCACCGTTCGTCAAGGTCGAGGCGACCAAGTTCACCGAGGTCGGCTACGTCGGCCGCGACGTCGAATCGATCATCCGCGAGCTCGTCGAGGTCAGCATCAGCATGCTGCACGGCGAGCGGCTGGAGGCGGTGCGCGAGGAAGCCTCGCGGGCCGCGTTGCAGCGTCTCGCCGACCTCCTGGTCGAGCAACGCGAGCGTCGCCGCCTCAAGCGCCACGGCCAGGAGGGGGAGGAAGACGCGGAGCCGCCGGAGGAGCGGCGCAAGCGTGAACGCCGGATGGCCCGCGAGCGGCGTCGGCTGCTCGAGCTCTTGGCGCGCGACGGGATGGAGGACGAGACGATCGAGCTCGACCTGGAGACCGAGTTCGATCTCTTCGTCACGCCCTACACGGAGAACGGCGGCATCGATCTGGAAGAGTTCCAAGATACGGTCGCGGATCTCCTCGAGTCGCTGCACGCGCGCCGGCGGTCGCGGCGCGTGTCGATCCGGGAGGCACGACGGATCCTGACGCAGCAGGAGGCGCAGCGGCTGGTCGACTTCGATGCAGTGGTCGAGGCGGCGATCAAGCGCGCTGAGGAGAGCGGGATCGTCTTCATCGACGAGATCGACAAGTTGATCACCAAAGACGGCGAGTACGGGCCGGACGTGTCCGGTGAAGGGGTGCAGAGGGACCTTTTGCCGATCGTCGAAGGCTCCGTCGTCATGACGCGATACGGTCCGGTGCGGACGGACCACATCCTGTTCATCGCCGCCGGGTCGTTCCATAACGCCAGCCCGTCCGACCTCATCCCGGAGCTCCAAGGGCGGTTTCCGATCCGCGTCGAACTGCACCGCTTGACCGAGGACGATCTCTACCGCATCCTGACGGTGCCGGAGAATGCGTTGACGCGGCAGTATCGGGAACTCCTCCGTGTCGAGGGCGTAGAGCTGGACTTCACCGAGGACGGCCTGCGTGAGATCGCGCGCCTGGCAGCCCTGGTCAATGCCCGCACCGAGGACATCGGGGCGCGACGGTTGGCGACGATCATGGAAAAGGTGATCGAGGAGATCAGTTTCCGCGCGCCGGAGTTTGCCGGGCAGACGGTGCGGATCGACGCCGAGTACGTCCGGCAGCGTGTCGGCGAGATCGTCGCTGACGAGGACTTGAGCAAATTCATCCTCTGAGCTGACGGGAGGGTGCGATGCACGAGCCCCGGCCGATCCAGCGCCTCTCGGTCTTGATTCCGGTCTACAACGAGGTGCGGACGGTCGGGGAAGTCCTCCGGCGCGTGCACGCGGTCGAGCTCCTCTACGAGCTCGAATTGGTGGTCGTCGATGACGGCTCGACGGACGGGACGCGCGAGTACCTCCAGGAAGAGGCTGCGCGAGCGAACGACTTGGTGCTGATCTGCCATCCGGTCAACCGGGGGAAAGGCGCAGCGATCCGCTCCGCGCTCCAGGCGGCGACCGGCGACGTGTTGATCGTGCAGGACGCCGACCTCGAATATGACCCGCGCGACTATCCGCGCCTCCTGCGACCGATCGTCGAAGGGCGCAGTCAGGTCGTCTACGGTTCGCGCTTCCTCGGCGAGCACAAGGCGATGTACTTCTGGCACTGGGTAGGGAACCGGTTCCTCACCCTGGTGGCCAATCTCCTCTACGATACGACCTTGACCGACATGGAAACCGGGTACAAGGTGTTCACCGCCGATGTGGCGCGCCAGCTGCGCTTGCGGAGCGACCGCTGGGGCTTCGATCCGGAGATCACTGCACAGATCCTCAAGCGTGGGTACCGGATCTACGAGGTGCCGATCTCTTACAATGGCCGCGAGTACTGGGAGGGCAAGAAGATCACCTGGCGGGACGGGCTCACCGTTCTCTGGACGTTGCTACGCTACCGTTTTGCTGAGCCTACCGGGTAGGTGCGAGCATGGACCTGGTCCTCGCCGTCGACTTCGGTGCCACGAACCTACGAGCTGCCGCTGTGCGGCGCGATGGCACGCTCCTCGCCCACCGGCAGACAGCGACCGGGGCACCCGACGGGGTCGTCGCGGTGATCGAGCGGATCGCCCGGCTGGTCGAGGAGGTGGCGTCCGAGGTGGGTGCCGACCGCGCTGTCCCGGTCGGGGTCGTCGCTCCTGGACCGTTGGAACCGGCGACGGGGGTGGTGCTCTTCGCCCCCAACCTGGTGGGCTGGCAACACGTGCCGCTTCGCCGGCTTCTCGAGGAACGGCTCGGTCGCCGGGTGGTACTGGGGAACGACGGCAACGGCGCTGCGCTCGGTGAGGTGCTGTTCGGTGCTGCCAAAGGGTGCCGTCATCTGGTGCACGTGATGCTCGGGACGGGTGTCGGTGGCGGCGTGATCTCCCACGGCCAGCTCATCGAGGGGAGGCGCGGGCTCGGGACGGAGGTCGGACATGTTCCGGTCGATCCGAACGGTCCGCGCTGTCACTGCGGTGGGATCGGCTGTGTGGAGGCCTACATCGGCGGCTGGGCGCTCGCCAGAGACGGGGAAGCGTTGGTGCACTCGGGGCGGTCGGAGCGTCTGCGTGAACTGACGGGTGACGGGCCGGTCACCGCCGCCCACGTGGTCGAGGCGGCGCGGGCCGGCGATGCCGGTGCTCGAGCCATCCTCGAGGGCGCTGCGCGGGCGCTCGCGGTCGGCCTGGCCGGGCTGGTGAACGTGTTCAACCCCGAACTGATCGTCATCGGCGGAGGGGTTGCGCGGGCCGGGGACTTGGTGCTCGAGCCGCTGCGTCGCTGGTTACCGGTCTACGCGATCCACTACATGGTCGACGCCGTCGATGTCCGGCTTTCGGCCTTGGGAAGCGATACCGGCCTGTACGGTGCCGCAGCTCGTGCCTTCCTCGCCAGCGAGGGAAGCGGGGCCGAGATCCGGTTGCCGTGACCGGACCGAGAGGACGACGATCGTGGGCGATCTGCCCACTGGCATGCGGTTCTCGGTGCATCGCCTGACGCGACGCCGTCTCATCGCGCTCGTTCCGGGGCTCCTGCTGGCGGGGTGCCGGCGTGGCGAGACGACCCCTGGTCCTCTGGCGACGCCGACGCGCGAGGCTTCGCCGACCCCGGCTCCGGTAGCGACGCGTTCACCGGCTGTGTCGACTCCTGCACTCGTTCAGCCTACGCCGTCTCCGACGCCGACCGCTGTTCGCACTGCGGTCTTCGTACGCTTGCGCTTGGACGAGCCGCGGAGTCACGATTTCAACGCCGATCTCTTCTGCGGTGGCGAACCGGAGCTCTTCGCTGGGCTCGTCCGTCTCACTCCCGAGTACGAGGTCCGACCCGACTGGGCAGAACGCTGGGACGTCTCAGCGGATGGCACCCGCTGGGTCTTTACGGTGCGCCAGGCAGCGGGCGGCTGGTCGAACGGTGACCCGGTGCGGGCGGCCGACTTCGTGTGGTCGTGGCGACGGATGCTCGATCCCGCGCAGCCCGCGCCGCAGTCCTGGCTGCTCGATATCGTCGGCAACGCGCGGGCGGTCCGCAGCGGAGATGCCGAGCCGGCAGCGCTGGCTGCCCGCGCGCTGGACGAGCGGACACTCGAGGTCGAACTGGAACGCCCGGCTGGGTACTTCCCGCTCATTCTCGGGACTGCGGGGTTGTTACCCGCTCACCGTCCAGCGGTCGAACAGTGGGGGGAACGGTGGACCGAAGCGGGCAAATGCGTCTCCAACGGCCCGTTCCGCCTCGTCTCCTGGGAGCCTGGTTCGGGGTACGTCGTGTCACGCAATCCGCACTACTGGAACCAGGGCATGCTCGTCATCGATACGTACTCGGTCATGCTCGCCCGGCCGGAGAATCCCTTGCTCCCGTTTTTCCAAGGGAGAGCAGATATCGCACCCGTCCCCTTCGAACTGCTCCCGGAGGTGACGAGCCAGGAGGCGTTACTGCAACAGCTCGAGCGGAGCGTGCTTCCGGAAGTGTGGACACTCGTCGTGCAACCGGACGTACCGCCGCTCGATCGGCTCGACCTGCGTCGTGCCGTCAGTCGCGCACTCGACCGGGAGCGGTTGCAGCAACTCGTCTACGGGGCGGTCGAGCCGGCGCGCGCGCTGGTGCCACCGCCTGTGCCGGGATTCGTCGACGACGAGTGGCTTCGTGAGCTGCACCGCTTCGCGCCGCTCGAAGCGTCTCAGCGCTGGAGCCAGGTGCCGGACGACCAGCGTGGCCCTGTGCGAGTGACCGCGCCAGCTGACCTCGACGGGGTCGAGGAGGCAGTCCTGCTCGACGTGGTGGAGCAGCTCCAGGG
>JBEPZP010000076.1:0-10031 GCA_041640735.1 Thermomicrobium sp. | reverse complement strand
TCGCTGGCAAGACGGTGGGGCTCCTCCACCACGGGATGAGTGGCGTGTCGGGCGCCGAGTTCTTCGGCGACTTCGCCGACGGCCCCGCCGTCAAGGCCGCCATCCTCGAAGCCGGCAAGGAGTTCGGCCTGCGCCAGGTGGGTTCGCGGGCGTACGCCACCAACGGGCTCGAGTCCGGCTGGATTCCGAACCCGCTGCCGGCGATCTACACCAGTCCGGAGCTGCAGCGCTACCGGGAGTGGCTGCCGGCGACCGCCTACGAGGCGGTGGGGTCGCTCGGTGGAAGTTTCGTCAGCCCCAACATCGAGGACTACTACCTGACGCCCTGGGACTTGGGGTACGGGCGGCTGATCAAGTTCGACCACGACTTCGTCGGGCGTGCAGCGCTGGAGCGGCTGAAGGACCAGCCGCACCGCAAGAAGGTGACGCTGGTCTGGGATCCGGAGGAGGCGGCGCGGGTCATCGGGAGCTTGGTGACCAAGCCCAAGGGGCAGCGCTACAAGTACTTCGACCTGCCGCTGGCACAGTATGCCACCTGGATGTACGACGCCGTCCTCAACGAGGCGGGTGAAGTCGTCGGTTTCGCCATGTTCACCGGCTTCAGCTCGAACGAAGAGCGCGTGCTGTCGCTCGCCACGATCGCGCAGGAGTATGCCAAGGAGGGGACGCGGCTGCGGGTCGTCTGGGGTGAGCCGAACGGTGGGTCGCGCAAGCCGTCGGTGGAGCGGCACGTGCAGACCGAGGTGTGGGTCACCGTCGGTCCGGTTCCCTATGCTGAACCCGCACGCCGCTACCGGGAGCAACTGGCCAAGGCGCGGAAGTAAATCCCGTCCGAGTTCGTGGACAACCACAGGGCTCCCCGATCGGGGAGCCCTGTGGCGTTCGGAGCCCCTGGCAGAGCGACCGCTGTGTCCGTACACTTCGAGTTCGAAGGGAACGGCACAGTGGACACGCACGAGGCATGCGTCATCCGAGAGCGACTCGAAGCCCAGGAGGATGCCTGGCTGCATCCGGCAGCCACCCGTAGTCGCGGGGTCACGCGGCCGCACCCCGAGCCGGAATGCCCCCTGCGCACGGCCTTCCAGCGTGACCGCGATCGCGTCATCCACTCCAAGGCCTTCCGCCGCCTCAAACACAAAACGCAAGTCTTCATCGCCCCCAGCGGCGACCATTTCCGCACTCGGCTCACCCACACACTGGAAGTCACCCAGATCGCCCGCACGATCGGTCGTGCGCTCCGCCTCAACGAAGACCTGATCGAAGCGATCGGACTCGCCCACGACCTCGGCCACACACCGTTCGGTCACACCGGGGAACGCGCGCTAGCAGCGGTTTTTCCCGGCTTCCGGCACAACGAGCAGAGCCTCCGCGTCGTCGACCGTCTGGAGCGGAACGGGCGGGGACTGAACTTGACCGACCCGGTACGCGACGGGATCCTCCGCCACTCCAAGACGGTCGAGAGTATCGCGAGCCCAGTCGCCGGGTGGCCACGGACTCCCGAAGGGCAGGTCGTCAAGCTCAGCGACGGGATCGCCTATATCAACCATGACCTCGACGACGCCCTCCGCGCGGGCATCATCACGCTCGAAGACGTGCCTCCCGAGGTCCTCGAGGCACTCGGCCGGACGCACGGGGAGCGGATCCACCGCCTGGTCGCTGACGTCATCGCGACCTCCCAGCCTCTGCTCGACGCAGGTTCGCCGGGCGAGTCCGTGATTCGACTCTCTCCCGCGATGGAAGCCGTGGCCGATCGACTGCGACGTTTCCTCTTCGAACGCGTCTACGAGCCGCTCAACCGGCTCGATTCGACCCGCAAGGCAGAACGCATCATCCAGTTCCTCTTCGAGCACTACGTCCGCCACCCCGACGCGATGCCGGACGACTTCCGCGCTGCCCTGACCGACGAGCCGGTCGAGCGCGTAGCGGCCGACTACGTGGCGAGCATGACCGACCGCTATGCGCTCGCCTGCTTCGAGACGCTCTGGATACCGCGCTTTTGGTCGTTCCTTGGGTGAGGCGATGACGCGCGAAGACGTCGAGCGAGTGCGCGAAGCGATCGACATCGTCGAGCTGATCGGCGGCACGATCCAGCTGCGTAAAGCCGGGAAGAACTACAAGGCGCTCTGTCCCTTCCACCAAGAAAAGACACCGTCGTTCTACGTCTTCCCGGAGACCCAGTCGTTCTACTGCTTCGGGTGCGGTGCGAGCGGCGACGCCATCACGTTCCTCATGCGCACCCAGAACCTCACGTTCCGCGATGCGCTGGAGCAACTGGCCGAGCGCGCCGGTATCACCCTCCAGACCGACCGGCGGTCACCGGAAACGGACGAGCGATACCAGCGACTCCTCGACCTGAACCGTGCCGCTGCCACGTGGTTCAGTTACGTCCTTTGGTCGACCAGCTTCGGCGAACCTGCACGCGCCTACCTCGAACGACGCGGTGTCGACCGGGCGACGGCGGAGCGGTTCGGGCTCGGCTACGCTCCCGACTCCCAGACCGCACTGCTGCGTTACCTGACCCAGCACGGCGCCACACTCGAGGAACTGCTCCAGGTCGGACTCGTGGTACGCCGAGACGACGGCTCGACGGTCGACCGGTTCCGCAACCGGCTCATCTTCCCGATCCGCGATCGGCAGGGACGCGTCCTCGGGTTCGGCGGTCGTACGCTCGGAGAGGCACAACCGAAGTACCTGAACTCGCCGCAGACCGTGCTCTTCGACAAGAGCCGGGTGTTGTACGGCATCGACCTCGCCGAGACAGCCATCCGCGAACAGCGAACCGCGATCGTCGTCGAAGGCTATCTGGACGCCATCACTGCGCACCAGTTCGGCTATACCAACACGGTCGCGTCCCTCGGAACCGCACTCACCGAGCACCAGGGGAAGCAACTGCGACGTCTGGCTGACCGCATCCTCCTCGCGCTCGACGCCGATGCGGCCGGGCGTCAGGCGACGCTACGTGGACTCGAACTCCTGCGCAGCGCGCTGGCCGACAGCGAGCGTCCAGTCGCCGACCCGCGCCAGCTCATCCGCTTCGAGCGCACCCTCGGCGTCGAGCTCGCCGTCGTCGCGCTCCCAGAGGGTTTCGACCCCGACGACCTGATCCGGCAGGACCGCGCACGGTGGGAGGCTGCCCTGGCTCAACCGATCCCCCTCGTCGACTACTACCTCGAGGCGCTCCTCGGTACCGAGCGACCGCGGCAGCCGCGGGAAGCAGCCGAAATCGTCGAGCGCGTCGCACCGCTGCTCGCCGAACTCGGCGACCCCGTACAGGTCGACCTGTACACCCGCGTCGTGGCGCGTCGCCTGCAGCTGCCGGAGGAGACGGTACGCCGCGTCCTCGCCAACCGGCGACGCCGTCCGCAACGTCCGCCTGCGCCGGACGACGAGGCGACACGCGCACGTCGTCCGCTGACAGCAGAACAGCATTTGGTGGCACTCCTCTTGCGGTACCCGGATGCCGCCAAGCTGTTCGTTCCAGATATCGATCTGGACACCCTCGCCGACGGACGGCACCGCGAGATCGTCCAGCGACTGAGTGCGTGCCTGGACCCGTCCGACGTGGACTGGCCGGAGGAACTGGCAGACTACGTCGGGCAGCTCCTGGAACGCGTGCAGCACCAACCCGACCTTCCCAACGCTCTGGCTGTCCAGGCGATGCGCGAAGCGTTGCGCCGCCTCCGCCGCGAGCGACACGACGAGCACCTACGCTCGCTCCTCAGCGAGGTCCGCGCCGCCGAGGAACGCGGGGACCGCGAGGCGCTCCGCGACGCACTGACGTTGGTCGAAGCGCTCAAGCAGCGGTTCCCGGAGTTCTATCCCGAGCGCAGTCCGTACTTCCGGGATATCCGCGACCCGGTCACTTGACACCGAGCGCTCGCCGGACTGCTACCACCAAGTCGTCGTCCTGGTCAGGTAGGACGGTGCGGGCATCCAGCAGGAGCCGCTCCTCCTCGACCCGTCCGACCACGGGTGGTCGTCCGAGGCGGAGCCGCTGCGCCAGGTCCTCTACCGCGAGCCCGTAGCGCCCCCGCAGCTCCTGGCCCGCGATCGCGAGCGCGACACTGGGCAGCGTCTCTCCCGGCAGCGAGCCTCCACCTACCGTCGCCTCGGTCGGAACGACCTGGCACGCCACGAACGGCGCCAAAGCTTCCTGCCACTTGCGACACCGCTCCTCGAGCGCTGTCAGCGGTGTCGCTAGCATGCGCCAGACGGGCACCTTCTCGAGCGCCTCACCGCGGAGATAGTGCCGCAAGGTCGCGGCGAGACCAGCGAGCGCTGTCTTGTCCGCGCGTAGAGCGCGGGCGAGCGGGTGCCGTTCCAAGCGCTCGATCAGGTCGGCCCGACCGACGATGAGACCCGCCTGCGGGCCACCGAGGAGCTTGTCCCCCGAAAAACAGACGAGATCGGCTCCCGCCGCGATAGCTTCCTGCACGGTCGGCTCGTGGACGAGCCCGAATTGCGCGGTGTCGAGCAGGGCGCCACTACCCAGGTCCTCGATCAGGAGGAGTCCATGCGCGTGCGCCAGCTCGGCCAACTCGCGCAACTCCGGTTGGTGGGTGAAGCCGACGATGCGGAAGTTGCTCCAGTGCACGGAAAGGATGGCTGCGGTGTCCTCGCTGATCGCTTCTCGGTAGTCACGGACGTACGTGCGGTTCGTCGTGCCGACCTCGACCAGGCGGGCCCCACTCTGACGGAGCACGTCCGGGATCCGGAATCCGCCACCGATCTCGACCGCCTGGCTGCGAGACACCAGAACCGCGCGCCCGGCACAAAAGGTGCTCAAGACCAACAGCACCGCGGCGGCGTTGTTGTTGACAGCGAGCCCTGCCTCGGCCCCGGTGAGGAGCGAGAGCAAGCGACTGATCTCGGCCATGCGACCGCCCCGACGCCCCGATTCGAGGTCGATTTCGAGCGCGGTGTAGAAGGCCGCTGCCTCGGCCATCGCTCGAGCAGTCTCCGCGCTCACTGGAGCGCGACCGAGGTTGGTGTGCACGATAACGCCGGTCGCGTTGATGACCGGCTCGAGCCGCGGTCGGCTCAGGCGCGTGAGCGCCCGGACGACACCGGCCAAGACGTCGACCGCTCGTCCCTCCGCGATGATCGTCCGGCGAGCTTCCGCCAGCACTTCCTGGATGACGAGGACGACGCTACGCTCCCCGAGGTCTGCCGCGAAGGCCTGGATCTCCGGCACCTGCAGCAACGCCGAGACGGACGGGAGTGCTCGCAAGAGCCGTTGCCGCTCCGCGTCGAGGGAGTGCTCTGCCGTACCGCTCACCATGGAACTCCCGGACGACAAGAAAAAAGCCGGCCGAGCCGGCAATTCTGTCGGGGAGAGAGGATTCGAACCTCCGACCTCCGCGTCCCGAACGCGGCGCGCTAACCGGGCTGCGCCACTCCCCGCTCATCCGGGCGCAGTATAGCACAGCGGGGATTCTCTTGCCAAGGCCTGGCTAGCCGCGCCCTCACACCGTCGAGTAGAATTGTCGGTGTGCCGGGTCTCGGGCCCGCGTAGCTCAGGGGAAAGAGCCGGGGCGTCCTAAGCCCTGTGGTCGGGGGTTCGAGTCCCTCCGCGGGCGCAGAGCGTGCACGGCGGTTGCCACCGGCGAAGCGCGTCGGTGGCATTGTTGTCGTGCGGGAGTGGCTGAAGGGGGTCACACCGCAGTGCAAACGAACCAAGGCCACGGTGCCTACTTTCCCGCTACCGGTATCCGCCGTGTCGCGATGCTCAGTGTCCATACCTCCCCGCTAGCTCAGCCGGGCATCGGCAACGCGGGCGGGATGAACGTGTACATCCGCGAGCTGAGCCGCCACCTCGCTCAGCGGGGTGTCGAGGTCGACATCTTCACCCGCCGGGAGGACCACGCTACTCCATCTGTGGTCGAGGTGGAACCTGGGGTCCGAATCTACACGCTCGATGCCGGTCCCGCCGAGCCGGTAGCGAAAGACCAGTTGTTCTGCTACCTTCCCGCCTTCGTCTCCGAACTCGCCTACCACGTCTACCGCGACCAGCGCTCGTACGACCTGATCCACGCCCACTACTGGCTTTCGGGCTGGGCCGCCTATCTCCTCCAACGCTATTGGCACATACCGTTCGTGCAGATGTTCCACACCTTGGCCGTACTCAAGAACGCCGTACCGAGCGGTCCACTCGAATCGGTCTTGCGGCTTCAGGTCGAGCAGGGAATCGCTCGCTTGGCCGACGCCGTCATCGCCGCCAACCCGGACGAGCGCGCGACCATCGAGCGTGAGCTCGGCGCACCGAGCGGGAGCGTCTGCACCGTCCCACCGGGCGTCGACGCCGAGCACTTTCGGCCACTCGACCGTGCCGCCGCGCGCGCTGACCTGGGGCTGGAACCGGACCGTCCCGTCGCACTCTTCGTCGGTCGCATCGATCCGGTCAAAGGCATCGACGTTCTCCTCCACGCCTGGCGACGCGTCGATGAGACGCTCGCTGTGCAGCGACCGCTGCTGCTCTTCCTCGGTGGCACGTTCCAGCAGGGTGCCCACGGCACGCATCCAGATCCCAGCCTCGGTCGCGTGATCGCAGCAGCGGAAGCCCTGGGGATCGCCCACAGTATCCGCTTCGTCGGCTCGCGACCACGCGAGGAGTTGCCGATCTACTACAACGCGGCTGACCTCTGCCTGGTTCCCTCCCTGTACGAGTCGTTCGGCCTCGTCGCGGTCGAGGCGATGGCCTGTGGCACCCCGGTAGTTGCGAGCAACATCGGCGGTCTGCGCTTCAGCGTGGAGCACGAGGTTTCCGGGCTTCACGCGCCCCCTGGTGACGCCGAGGCCTTCGCGAGCGCGACGATCCGCGCGCTCACCGATCACTCCTTGCGGTCGCGCCTGCAGGTCGGCGCACGACAGGCAGCATTGCGTTACTCTTGGCACCGGGTCACGACCGTCGTGGCACGCGTCTACGAACGCGTGGCCCGTCGGGAGGCCCTGCATCCCTGCTGCACGCCGTGAGGGATCGGAGATGCGCTCGTTCACGATCGCACCCGAGGTGTTCGAGACCTTTCCCGATTACCTCGTCGTGGTCTCGGTGATCGAGGCGATCGATAACCGGCGCAACAGTGACGCTGCACGAGCGCTCTTGGCCGAAAGCGTGCACGACGTGACCGAGCGATATCGGGGGGTCGACCCCAAAGAGCTCCCAGCCATCGCGGTGTGGCGAAACGCCTTCCGCCGCCTCGGCTGGTCAGCGAGTACCTATCAGAGTTCGGTCGAAGCGCTCTTGCGGCGGACGCTCAAGGGCAATCCGCCGCCGTCCATCAACCCAGTGGTCGACCTGGTCAACGCCACCTCTTTGCGCTTCCTGGTGCCTGTGGGTGCTCACGACCTCGACACGGCTCCCGCTGGTCTCGCTGTGCGCCCCAGTCATCCGGGCGATTCTTTCCTGCCCCTCGGTGACGGGGAACCGGAAGCGCCCGAACCAGGAGAGATCGTCTACGCCCATGCCCAAGAGATTCGGACACGCCGCTGGGTATGGCGACAAAGTCGCCTGGGACTCGTCACGCCGGAGACGCGACGGGTCTTCGTCCCGATCGATGCCTTCCGCGGCATCACCGACGCGGCGGCGCTGGAAGCGGCCGCTTGGCTAGCCCAGCACGTCCGCGCGTGGTGGGACGCACGGATCGTTCAGGGCATCGTCGACCGCGACCGGCCATCGTTCTCTCTCGAGTCACCCGACGAGCACACGCACACGGCCGCTTGACAGGCGAGCAGTTCGCTGCTAGCATGCAGACGGTCGGGCTCACGGTCAGGATAGGCACTCATGGTCGAAGCGAGTCGTGCCCACAGTGATGTCGTGATCGAACGCTGGCAGCGCCAGCTGCCGGCGGTACCTCGTCGCGTCTACCCTTTGAAACGCCGTTCCCTCTGAGGATTCCCAGTCCATCGCAACGCTGACATCGCGAGCCGCAGGCCGTCGTGCGAGGCGCGGTGACGGACGCTGCCTCCGCATCGGTGCGCGCGAGGCCGGGCACCCGGCATGTCCGCTGATCCGCGAACGACTGTGGTCGACGACTGAGGAGGGAATGGCATGCTCAACGGAACGTTCGTTGCACTGATCACACCGTTCGTCGATGGTGAGATCGACGAGCAGGCATTGGCGCTCCTGGTCGACTGGCTCATCGACCAGGGCGTCGACGGATTGGTCCCCTGCGGGACCACCGGCGAGACCCCGAGTCTTACCGACGAGGAGTGGCAGCGCGTCGCAGCGCTGGTCATCGAGCGCGCGGCCGGTCGCGTGCCGGTCATCGTCGGCACCGGCACCAACTCCACCACCGTGTCCATCGCGCGCACGCGCACCGCGCGTGACCTCGGCGCAACGGCTGCCATGGTCGTGACGCCCTACTACAACAAGCCACAACAAGAGGGCCTCTTCCGGCACATCGTGGCGATCGCCGACGCGGTGGATCTCCCGCTCGTCGTCTATAACGTGCCCGGTCGCACCGGCGTCAACCTCGCTCCGGAGACGGCCCGGCGCCTGGTCGACGCCGCGCCGGTCGTCGCCATCAAGGAATCCAGCGGGTCGTTGGACCAAGTGAGCGAACTGGTCGCTGCCGTCGGTGACCGTTGCGCTGTCCTGAGCGGAGACGACTCGCTCACGCTCCCTATCATCGCGGTCGGTGGGCGAGGTGTCATCTCCGTCGTCGCCAATATCGCCCCAGCCGCGATGGCCGCCATGGTACGTGCAGCCGTGCAGGGTGACCTCGAGCGTGCCCGCACACTGCACCGCGAGCTCTTCCCCCTGGCTCGCGCCTTGTTCCTCGAGACGAACCCTGTGCCCGTCAAGGCGGCCGCCGAAATGCTCGGGCTCTGCTCCAGCGCAGTCCGTCTCCCGCTCGCTCCCTTGAGCGAGGCAAACCGCGAGCGCCTCCACCGCGTCCTCGCTGCCTGTCCCCACACGGCAGCGCGGTTGCTCCGTCGTGTCGAGGAGGCAGCCTGATGCTCCGCATCGGCATCGTCGGGATCACCGGCCGGATGGGTCAGGCGCTCCTCCAGGCCGCTGCGGACACGCCTGACATCGTCGTCACAGCCGGGTTACTCCGACCAGGGCGATCGTCGCCGCCTCCCGCACTCATCGGTACGGTCGTCCTGACCGACCGTCCAGTCGACTTCATGCGCGCCGTCGACGTGGTCGTCGACTTCAGTCACCCTGATCTCACCACTACAGCAGCGGAGGCCGCGGCCGAGGCGGGTGTGCCGTTCGTCACTGGTACGACTGGGCTGACCGCTGCGCAGCGAGACGCGCTCCGCATGGCCGCACAGCGCATCCCGCTCGTGCAGGCAGCGAACTTCAGTCTCGGTATCGCGGTGCTCCAGCGCATCCTGCCGGTGCTTGCTGCGGTGCTCCACGACTGGGACTGTGAGGTGATCGAGCGCCACCACCGCGGGAAGCGCGACGCGCCGTCCGGTACAGCGCTCGCTCTAGCCGAGCTCCTGCGCAGCGCCAGGGCCGCTCCGGACACACCGTTGGTCTACGGCCGCGGGCCAGGCGAGGCACGCCGGCGCCCGGGCGAGATCGGCCTGCACGCGGTGCGTGCTGGCGGCGAGGCCGGTCGCCATACCGTCCTCTTCGCCAGCGAGGACGAGGGACTGGAGGTCACGCATTGGGCGCAGCACCGGCTGGCCTACGCACGCGGCGCGCTGGAAGCCGCACGCCGCATCCGCAACCGTCCACCCGGTCTCTACACGTTGGCCGACCTCCTCTTCGAGTGAGATCGGTGATCTTGCGAAGAGAAGCCCCGTCGGAGACGAGCGATTCCCGACGGGGCACTCCGTTCTCTCCGGGAAACGCGGTAGGATGGTGCCGACGACGCGACCACCCGAACGAACGGAAGGAGCGCAGCGTGCGGTTCGGTATCCACGTCGGCCCACAGAACACGACCGTAGACGAGTTGCGGCGACTCTGGCGCTTCGCCGACGAACACGGGTTCGACTGGTTCTCGGTGTGGGACCACTTCTATGCCCGCACCTCCGACCGCATCCCACACTTCGAAGCAGTCTCCCTTCTCTCGGCG
>JBEPZP010000075.1:0-10104 GCA_041640735.1 Thermomicrobium sp. | reverse complement strand
GCGGCGAATCGGGGTTCTGTGCGATTGTGGTTCCCCGGTGCGTTGTCGTCAAGCGGCGCAGGGTTGAGGGCCGCACGCGACGCTGCCTCGCTCGCCTGGCTGAGCGCGTGCTGTGCTGTTGACGCCCTTTCTTGACACAGTGTCGCCGATGCTTTACTATCTGTCAGAAAGCGTGGGGCGGTATGGGCGCGGATCCTGAGCTCTTCGTCAACGTGCGCGCGGCGCCGGGCGGCTGGACTGACGCAGCAACAGCTTGCTGAACGCGCCGGTATCAGTCGCCAGACGCTGGTGGCGATCGAGTCCGGCAAATTGACGCCGAGCGTCGCGGTCGCCTTGCGTTTGGCGCGTGCGCTCGACTGCACGGTCGAAGACCTCTTCGCGTTGCCCGCGACCTCGTGCCTCCCCGCTGTCCTCCCCGAGGTGGAGGTCGCTGTCCCAGCGCCCCCGTTCCGGGTGCGCGTGGCGCGTGTCGGTAGCGCGTTGGTGGCCTGGCCGGCCGTGGGTGCGGAGGCGGAAGGAGACGCCGAGGGGATCGCCCGCGAGCGGCAAGGAGAGCGGGTCCTCGTCGAGCCGCTCGTCGATCCGTCGGCCTTGGAGCGCAGCCTCGTCCTCGCTGGCTGTGACCCGGCGCTCGCGGTGCTGGCGGCCCACCTCCGGCGCTGGCACCGCGACCTGCGCGTAGTCTGGATACCCCTCGGCAGCCGGGCTGCCCTCCGCGCGCTGGCGCGCGGACAGGTCCATGTGGCGGGGGCGCATCTGTGGGACCCGGAGAGCGGGGAGTTCAACCTCCCTGCCGTACGCCGTGAACTCGCAGGATGTCCGGTCGTCGTGGTGACGCTCTCGCGGTGGGTCGAGGGTCTCGGGTTAGCCCCGGGGAACCCGAGGCGGATCGGCTCGCTGGCTGATCTCGCTCGTCCGGACGTCACTATCGTCAACCGCGAGCCTGGGTCCGGCAGCCGCCTCGTGCTCGATACGCTGCTGGCTCGGCAGGGGCTCGAGCCGGGTCATCTCCGCGGCTACGCGCGGGAACTCCGCGGGCACCGGGCTGTCGCTGAGGCGGTGGCCAGCGGTCTGGCCGACGCAGGCCCCTTGGTGTTGCCGGTGGCGCGGAGCTTCGGTCTCGACTTCCTACCGCTGCTCGAGGAGCGGTACGACCTGGTCGTTCCCGCCGAGCTAGCGGAGTGGCCGCCAGTGCGTGACCTCCTCGAGCTCCTCACCACGCGACCGGTACGGCGGGAACTCGGGGCGGCCGGATACGACGTGCGCGAGAGCGGCGCGCTCGTCGCTCGCTGCGGCGACCGAGGGTAGAGCGACGCGACAGGGATCTCGGGAGGGAAGGGGAGAAGGATGCGGGTATCGCAGCGATGGGTGGTGTACGTCGTCCTGCTCTTGGCTTCGGTGCTGGCTGCCTGCGGCGGGAGCGCGACGCCGACACTGACACCGAACGCCGCGGCAGCGTCGACCCCGGCGCAGGCGACCGCAGCCGTGGCCACCGCGACGCCAACGGTGCGAACGACGCCCACGCCGGCCAGTACGTCGACTCCTGCTGTGACGCCGACGCCGGAGGTCAGTGGTGAGATCGTCGTCTTCGCTGCTGCTTCCCTGTCCGATGCCTTCGAGGAGATCGCGCAGGCGTTTCGGCAACGCTACCCTGGAGCCACGGTGCGCTTCAACTTCGCTGGTTCCTCGCAGCTCCGCACCCAGCTGGCGCAGGGCGCGAAGGCCGACGTCTTCGCTTCGGCCGACTGGAAGAGCATGCAGGGTGCCCAGCAGGACGGCACGGTCGCCGGTGAGCCGACTGTCTTCGTCCGCAACGAGCCGGTGGTCGTGGTGCCGGCCAACGATCCAGCGGGGATCACTGCGCTACGCGACCTGGCCAAGCCGGGCGTGCGTCTGGTCTTGGCAGCCAGGGACGTACCGATCGGCAACTACGCGCGCCAGATCCTGGACAAGGCGAGCCAGGATCCGCAGTACGGGAGCGATTTCGCCAGCTGCGTGCTGGCCAACGTGGTCTCCGAGGAAACGAACGTGAGGGCAGCGCTCGCCAAGGTGGTGCTCGGGGAAGCCGACGCGACGTTCGTCTACCGGACGGACGCGATCGCGCCGGACGTGCGCGACAAGGTGAAGGTCGTCGAGATCCCGAGCCAGCTCAACGTGACGGCTGAGTACCCGATCGCGGTGATCGAGAACGCGCCCAACCCGGCTGGCGCCCAAGCGTTCGTCGACTTCGTGCTCTCGGCAGATGGGCAGCGCATCTTGGCCGAGTGGGGCTTCAAGACGGTGCGGTGAGGACGGTGCACGATGGCGCCGCTCGTCGTGTGGGTACCCGGCGCGTTCGCTGCGCTCGTGCCTGTGTGGGCGAAAGCGTTCGCGTCGCCGCAGCTGGTGACGCCCCTGCGTGTCCCGCAGCTGAGGCTGCAGAGGAGGGTGCTGCAGGCCGTCGGGAGGGGAAACCGGATCGCCAGGCCATGGCTGCCCGCCGGCTTGAGGTCCATGCTGAGGTGTTCGGTGCGCAGGGCGAGCGCGGCGGGTGCGTCTCGGCCCTCGCTCTCGCTGCGGCGAGCTGGACAGCGAAGGGGGGCGAGTGCCAGGAGCACGTTCCCGGCGGGACTTCGGTCACGGTGCAACGGGGGCGGCAGGCCCGTGGTGCTGCGCTCGGAGGGCGCGCTCGAGTGGGCCCGGAGGAGTGGCGTAGAAGCCTCTTCACCCATCGTGATGGAGCCCCATCGAGCGAGGTGACGCGCGCGGATAGCCCCGGAGCAGCGGAGGACGATGCGATGGTGGTGCGCGAAGCGACCCCGGAGGGGCGCGATCGGGCGGGGTCGGTGGAGAGCCCTGAGCGGGAGAGAGCTGGGCCGGAGAGAGTCGCTCCTGCACCGGTGGCTGGCGGTGCACGCCTGGACTACCGCGTGCACGGGGAAGGCGATCGGACCGGGACGAGCGCTCCAGTGGTCGGCCGCGCGCGGCTGTGGCGGAAGGGACTGGTACATGGCGATGCCCACGCCTGAGCGCACCACCGAGCTGCAGTCGGGGACCTGGGTGGTCGCGACACGACCGGTCTGGTGGCGCGCGTGGAGTGGTGTACCGGTCGGGCTCGCGGTGCTGTTGCTCGTCTACCTCTGCGTTCCGCTCTTCGCCATTCTCTGGCGCGGTGCGAGCATGGAGACGCTCCGCGCACTCAGTGACCCGCTGGTGCTGACTGCACTGCGGCTCACCGGGCTGACGACGACGCTCGTCGTCGTCCTCGCGCTGATCGCTGGGACGCCGCTGGCCTACTTCCTCGCCCGGCGGGACTTCCGCGGCAAGGCGGTGGTGGAGACGCTCGTCGAATTGCCGATCGCGCTGCCGCCGGTAATCGCTGGTGTGGGGTTACTCCTGGCCTTCGGCCGCCGAGGGCTCTTCGGGCCGCTGCTGGAGCGGTTCGACGTGGTGCTGCCCTTCACGACGGCTGCCGTCGTGCTGGCGCAGCTCTTCGTCGCTGCTCCCTTCTACGTACGGGCAGCGGCGCTCGGGTTCCGCGCCGTGCCGCGGGAAGTGGAAGAGGCCGCAGCAGTGGACGGCGCCTCAGGCTGGCAGGCGTTCCGGGTCATCACCGTGCCGCTCGCGCTGCCGGGGCTGCTCTCCGGTCTCCTCCTCTGCGCTACCCGTGCTGCGTCGGCGTTCGGGGCTACCTTGATGTTCGCCGGTAACTTCCCGGGCCGGACGCAGACACTGACCTTGGCGGTGATGACGGCGATGGAGACGAACGTGAGCCGGGCTCTGGCGCTCGCTGTGCTGCTGCTCGTGGCTGCGCTCGTGGTGGTGCTCGGTGCCCGGTTGCTCGTCGGGCGTGGTGAGGAGGCGCGGATCGTGGGATGAGCGGGCTGGTCGTGGTCTTGGGCGTCAACGACGTCGCATCAGCGGTCGCCCACTGCCTGTGGACGGCGGGGTATCCGGTCGTCCTGGCGAGCGAGCCGGCGCCGGCCGTCACCCGGCGGGGAATGGCGTTCGCCGACGCGGTGTTCGACGGAGAGGCGGAGCTCGAGGGTGTACGCTGCTGGCGCGTCGCTGGTCCAGCAGAGGTGGAGCAGCTCTTGGCGGACCGGAGCGCGATCCCGCTCGTCGTCGGCTGGGCTCCCGCAGCGCTGGTGGCCGCGCTCCGACCGGTCGTGCTCGTCGATGCGCGCATGCGCAAGTGGGCGCAGCCGGAGCGCCTGCGCGGGCTGGCGCCGCTCACGGTGGGACTCGGGCCGGGTTTCGTCGCCGGTGACCACGTCGACGTGGCCGTCGAGACGAGCTGGGAGGCGTTGGGGCTGGTGCGCTGGCAGGGGACCAACTTGCCGCTGGCCGGCGAGCCGCGCGAGATCGGCGGACGGCGGCGCGAGCGCTATGTCTACGCACCGCTGGCTGGGTGCTGGCGCACCGAGCGGCGGATCGGCGAACTGGTCGCGGCGGGCGAGGTGGTGGCCTGGATCGAGGCTGAGAGGGACCGGCGCGTGGAGGTTCGTGCGCCGCTGGCGGGGGCGATCCGCGGCCTCGTGCGTGACGGGGTGTGGGTGGAGGCGGGGACCAAAGTCCTGGAGATCGACCCGCGCGGGGCGGAGGGGCGGTGGCAGGGACTCGGCGAGCGCCCGCTCCGGATCGCCGAGGGGGTACTGACGGCGCTTGCGGCAATCGGTCGTCCCGGCGCGCGCTGAAAAGATGTGCCGCCTGTTACAGTCGTGTCCAGTGGTGCAACGCGCGTACTGTGATCGGCAGCGTACATCGTGTCTCGGACCGCCCTGTTGAACCGCTCGGCGGGGTTCCTGGCCGTGATTCGCCCTCGCCGTCTTCCTCGCTTTCTTCCTGATTACCGCATGCGAAGCACCTCCGTGGAGACATGTCATCGGTCTCTCGTGCCGGTAGCGAGCGTGCCTCTGACGACAGAGCTGTCTCCGTGCCCATGCCCCGGGCGTGGTGCATGCGGTTGCACGATCGGTATTCGCGTTCGGCTGCTCTCCGGAACCAGCCAACTCTGATGTTGCCCGCGATGCCTGCGACCGAATCGACGCACAGTTCTTCACGCTCGCGAGGTCGGTACAGGGATCGTCGGTTCTCCAGTGTCCGCGCGGCCAGTTCTGCCCTGCGACGCATTGCGCCGATGCTCGAGTCGCAGGCTGCTGACTGCCCGGCGCCGCCCGGGGAGGGCGGGAGCAGGTCCGCCTCGTCTGCCATGCCGCTACGCATCGGTGGCTAGGCAAACAGCGTTGTCGCCGTTACACTTCAGAACGAAATTCTCGCTTCAGCCTGGAACCCGTGATGGCCAGTGTTGTGGTGAGGAGCCTTTCGACGGCCGAGGCGAGACCGAGCGAGAGACACGTCGTCCAGATGGACCGCGCAGCGGATGCGCACGCTCCGCCCGCGGCGCGCCGGCCGGACGAGCGAGGCTGGTAGAAGCGGGAAGGGGGTGAGGAGGCGAACCCACGATCGTACGCACTGCACTGTCGGAGAGACGTGCGAAGCAGCGAGCGAGGACGTCAGCGGCGTGAAAGGGGAAGACGATGGCCGAAGAGCGGTGGCTCGAAGGGATGGTGGCGCTGGTCACCGGCGCCGGGCGCGGCGAGGACGGTGGAGGTGGCGCGGGCATCGCTCGTCACCTCGCTCGCCGCGGCGCGAAGATCGCGGTGAACGACATCAGCGAAGAGTTCGCCATGGCGACGGTCGAGCAGATTCGCCAGCGCGGTGGCGAAGCGATCGCCGTCGTCGGAGATGTTTCGAACCCGGAGGACGCCGAGCGCATGGTGGACGAGGTCGTCCGCGCGTTCGGGCGGATCGATATCTTAGTCAACAACGCGGCGATCAGCGGGCTCATCCCAGCGGTCGAGCGGTTGCCCGACGAGATCTGGCACCACCAGCTGGCGGTCGACCTCGACGGCCCCTTCTACATGTGCCGCGCAGCGCTCCGCTACATGATCCCGCAGCGGTTCGGCCGCATCGTCAACATCTCGTCGTTCGCGGCTGTCCGGACTGGCTTCGTCGGTGGCGTCACCTACACCACGGCGAAGACCGGTCTCTTGGGCCTCACTCGGCAACTCGCCTACGAGGTCGGCCAGTACGGGATCACCGTCAACGCCTTGATGCCGACCGGTCTCTTGAATCCCCGCGTGTTGCGTCTCCGTCCGGACTGGGTACAGGGGGAGGGACCGCATCGGGCGATTCACCCAGAGGAAGAGCTCGGCTGGATCGTCGCGTACCTCTGCCATCCGGCGATGACCGCGATCTCCGGAGCCGCCATCCCGGTGGACCGCGGCATGTCGAACGGGATCGGCGACTTCGCCGAACTCAAGCGCCGGAGCGGCAAGGATACCGGGGACTGAGCCACCCGTCCGGGCGTTCGTGCCGAAAGTAGACGGAGGGAACGAGGCGATGTTGGGTCGACAGTTGTGCGACTTGAGCGGGTTGGTCGCGCTGGTGACCGGTGCTGGCGGTGGTGCGCAGGGTGGCCTCGGCGCGCAGATCGCGCTCCAGCTGGCAGAAGCTGGCGCGCAGGTAGCGGTGAACGACCTCACTGCCGAGTCTGCCGAGGCGACGGCGGCGGCGATCCGCCAGCAGGGTGGTGTCGCCGAGGCGTTCCCGGCCGACGTGGCCGACCCACAGCAGGCGGACCAGCTCGTCGCGCGCGTGATCGAGCGGTTCGGCAAGGTCGATATCCTCGTCAACAAGGCGGAGTACCACTCCGCAGCGCACCGCCCCGATCAGATCCCGCTCGAGGAGTGGCAGCGCAGCGTCGCGGTGAACGTGCACGCACCGTTCTATTTGAGCCGCGCGGTCGTCCGCGATATGCGCACGCGCGAATTCGGCCGCATCATCAATGTCTCCAGTATCGCAGCGATCCGGACGAGCGTGCTCTACGGCGTACCCTACGTCACGACGAAAGAGGCGCTCTACGGCTTTACGCGACACCTGGCGACCGAGGTAGCCCAACACGGCATCACCGTGAACGCTATCCTCCCCGGCTTCGTCGTCACACCGAAGCTGGCCGCTGCCTGGCCCGAGGAGCGGATCGCGAAGCTCGCGCCGACGATCCCGGCGCTGCGAGCCGGGACACCGGAGGAGATCGCGAGCCTGGTCGTCTATTTGGCCAGCCCGGAGGCCGGGTACCTGACGGGTGCCGCCATCCCGATCGACGGCGCTGTCTCCATCGTCCCCGGTGGGCGGTTCGACCCCGAGAACTGTTTCGTCTGACGTCTTGGCTGAGAGACACAGGGGCGGAGATGCTCGTCTCCATCTCCGCCCCGCCTGGTGTTCAGCTGACCTCGACGATACGCATCATGCCGGTCTCCTGGTGGTAGAGGTGGTGGCAGTGGAAGGCCCAGCGTCCTGGGTTATCGGCCACCCAGTCGATGACGACCTCCTGCATCGGCAGCACCAGGACCGTGTCGCGCCACGAGCCGCCTGCCGTACCGGTGACGCGGAAGAAGTGACCGTGCAGGTGCATCGGGTGGGGCATGGTGGTCATGTTCTGGAGTCGCCAGCGGACGCGCTGGCCGACCCGGAGCCGGATCGGCTCGGCTTGGGGATAGGCTTGGCCGTCGATCGTCCAGACGTACGCTCCCATGCCGCCGCCGAGCACGATGGGGACGTCGATCTCCGGTGCGTCGGCAGGGCTGTCGGCCGCTGACCGAAGCCGCAGAGCGAAGAGGAGTTCACCAGCCAGCTCTCGGGGCCGGCCGCGCAGGGCGGGCAGTGCGCCGGTGGCGCCGTCGTATCGGAGCACTGCGAGGGCTGCACGGTCCGTCCCTTCGGCCCAGGCGACGAGCGGCCAGACGCCCGGATTGTCCAGGCGCACTAGGAGGTCGTAGCGCTCGCCCATCCCGATCTGGAGCACGTCGCCCGCGAGGGGCTCGACCGGTTGGCCGTCGGCGTGCGTCACGGTCAGGCGGTGTCCGGACAGCGCGACGCGGAAGATGGTGGCGGAGGACGCGTTGACGAGGCGCAGGCGCAGGAGTTCCCCGCGCTTGCACGTCAGTTCCAACGGCGTCTCGGGTGGCCGCCCGTTGATGAGGTAGAGGGGGTAGACGAGGTCGGGCTCGAGTTCAGGAGGAACGTCACCGGCGCCCATTCCCGGCATCGTCCCCATGCCAGGCATCATGCCTGCGCCCGGGGTCATCGGCAGCGGACCCATGCCGTGGCCCATACCGTGCTGCAGGTGTCCGCCGGCGGTGAGGGAGCGCAGCGCGTCCTCAGGGGTTCCCGGGAGACCGTCCAGCCAGTCGTCGAGCACCAGCGTGTACTCGCGGTCGTAGCTCAGCGACTCCTGGCGCGGCTCGACGATGAGCGGACCGTAGAGACCGCGGTCGAGTTGCAGGCCGACGTGGGTGTGGTAGAAGTACGTCCCCGCGACGGGCACGACGAACTCGTAGACGAAGCGCTCGCCTGGTGCCACGGCCGGTTGCGTGACGTCGGGTACGCCGTCCATCGCGTTCGGGACGGGGATGCCGTGCCAGTGGATCGTCGTCGGCTCCGACAGGCGATTGTCGAGGATCACGCGGAGCGTTTCGCCCTCCCGCACGCGGAGTTCCGGCCCGGGCAGAAGACCGTCGTACGTGAAGGTGGTCAGGCGGCGTCGGCCCAGCTCGAGGTCCGCGACCTGCGCCGCGACGGTGTAGCTGCGGACCGTTCCTGCCGCCGGACTCGGGCCGGCGGTCGGAGACGGCGCGGCGCTAGGCGTCGGCGTCTCCGGTGTGTCCGGTGTCGAGGTCGTCGATGGGCGCGTACAGGCCGCGGCGAAGAGGGTGCTACCGACCAGTGCGGCCAGGAAGCGACGCCGCGTCAGGGCATGGCTAGTCGTCACTCGGTGCATCGAACCATCGCTCCTCTCGGCTGCCTGCCAGCGTTCTCGGCGAACCGTTCAGGTAGGTGGTAGGCCGCTGGGTCCGAGAGGGGCATCAGTTGCGAAAGCGCTGGAAGAAGGCGAGGGGACGCGCCTGCCTCGCTCCTCGGCCGCTCACGCTGGAGGGCGGTCGCGGTGCAGTGCCCGGCACACGTGCAAGGAGGACGGCCCGGAAGCTCTTCGCGAAGAGGAGGGCTCCCGTGAGGACGGCGAGCAGCTGGCAGAGCGCGAGCGCTGCTGCCGGTACCCCATGGCGGACACTCTCTATGGTCGAGAGCACGGACTCCTGGAGCGCCTGCGGTACGGTGACGCGGTGCGCGTGGCGGTGCGGACTGCCTGCCGGACTGTGCGCGGGGTGCGCAGCATGAGCGAGCTGCACGCAGACGAGGAGCGTGGTCAGGAGCGCGGGAACGAGGAAGAGTGCGAGTCGCTGCAAGGATCGGGGGGTGAGGTGAGTGGCGCTCTGCATAGTCTCCATCGCCCTCGCTCCGAGGTCGGGGGCACGGACGGCCGGTGCGTGCCTCGCCGGGTAAGTCTAGGCGAGTGGTCTCTCGGTCGACAACGCGAGCCTGCGGCTTGACTCCACCATGAGGAGCGGCTGCGGATCGTTCGTCGGCGATAGGCACTGGAGTGCGTGGCAGCTTGCGCGGTGGACAGCCGCTCGCGTTCACTTGTCGTGCGAGCCCGTCTCGGTCACGATAGCGTCTGAGTATCGACAGCGAGGAGAGGCGAGCGATGCACGCCGTCGAACAGCAGGAACGTCTCCTGACGGCTGAGGAGTTAGTCGAGCTTCCGGCCAAGCCGGGGGTGAGGTACGAGCTGCGCGAGGGAAAGCTGGTAGAGATGCCGGGTGCTGGAGGAATCCATGCTGCTCTCGTGGTGCGACTCGTGCTGCTGTTGCATCAGTTCGTGACCAGCCGGCGGATCGGGTTCGTCTTCGGTGGCGGGCTCGGGTACATCCTCCGCCGTGGGCCGGATACGGTGCGGATCCCGGACGTGTCGGTGGTGCAGCGGGAGCGGGTGCCGGCGGGAGGGGTACCAGAGGGGTACTGGCCGGGGGCACCGGACTTGGCGGTGGAGATCGTCTCGCCGCACGACCGGGCGGAGGAGGTGCACGAGCGGGTGCGGGACTACCTGGGGGCAGGGACGGCGCTGGTGTGGGTTTTGTGGCCGAAGAGCCAGGCGGTGACGGTTTACCGAGCGGACGGGACGGCGCGCGAGCTGGAGCCGGAGGACACACTGGACGGTGAGGC
>JBEPZP010000074.1:0-10119 GCA_041640735.1 Thermomicrobium sp. | reverse complement strand
GCGATACGTTCGGTCCGAGTCGACCGGGTCTGGTGTGGTCGCCGGATAGTCGCTCGGTCTACGCGCAGGTGAGCGAACAGGGTGCCGTGCGGCTGTATCGGTTCCCGGTCGACGGAGGGGAACCACAGTGTCTCCTCGGTGGAGCGCGACGGGTGCAGGACTTCAGCCTGAGTCGCGACGGGCAGTGGATCGCTGCGACGGTGGCGGATCCTCTCGACCCCGGATCGCTCTGGCTGCTGACCGCGGACGGTCGTCGTGCCGAGCGGATCTTTGACCCCAACGATGAATGGAAACGCACGGTGACGCTCACCGAGCCGGAGGAGCTTTGGGTGAGCAGTCCCACCGACGCCATGCCCATCCACGCGTGGGTCATGCGGCCGCCAGCTGCAGCTGTGCCCGCCGGGCGCCCTCCGCTCGTGCTTTCCATCCACGGTGGGCCACATGCGATGTACGGGTGGGTCTATTGCCACGAGTTTCAGGTCCTGGCAGCGGCCGGGTACGCGGTGGTCTACGCCAATCCACGCGGAAGCCAAGGGTATGGGGAGGCCTTCGTGTCTTGCACGCGTGGTGCATGGGGCGAGGCCGACATGCCCGACCTCATGGCGGTGGTCGATGCCGTCGTCGCACAAGGCTGGGTGGATCCCGAACGGCTCGGCGTCTGCGGTGGTTCCTACGGTGGCTACATGACTAACTGGATCATCGGGCATACCGACCGGTTCAAGGCGGCCGTCTCCATGCGGTGTGTCTCCAACCTTCTGAGCATGTACGGGACGAGCGACATCGGCATCTACTTCAGCGAGTGGGAAATCGGGGCGGCGCCGTGGGAAGATCCGGAACGCTACCGCCGCCTCTCGCCGCTGACCTATGCACCCAACATGCAGACCCCGCTCCTGTTGCTCCACGCCGAGGAGGACTGGCGTTGTCCGATCGGGCAGGCCGAGGAGTTGTTCGCTTGGTTACGCCGGCTCGGTCGTACGGTCGAACTCGTCCGCTTCCCCGGTGAGGGGCACAATTTGACCAGGAGCGGTCGTCCGCGCCATCGCATCGAGCATCTCGAGCGCGAGTTGCGCTGGTTCCGTACCTACTTGTGATCCTGTGTGTCCGCTCCCAGCGCTTCGTCGACGTGAACACGCGCGATCACGTCGCGGCCACGCTCGATGACGGCCCGCGCCAGGTCGTCGGAGAGCGAACGGATGTGTACCCACCGTTCCAACAGCGCGACCGGGTCGTGGCGGGCTTCCCGGGTGACCTCGACGCGTGGCCGGGAAACGCGTTCCGTTTCCAGCATGATACCGGCGACGTGCGCCGCACCGAGTTCGAGTAGCCGACGGCGGAACTCATTCACGCGGATCGTTCCCGCATGCTCCGGAGGAACGCGGACGAATACCCGCACGATGGCATCGGCGATCTCGGCCGCTCGTCGCTCGAGCGCTCGGTGCAGCTCCTCCTTGGGCGCGTCGGTCGCCAGCTCGAACCGGAGCGTGCGCATCGGGCGCGTGCGGAGTGGGCGGAACTCCCACTCGACCGTGCGGGGGTGAGTGCCCGTCGCGATCGTGACGATGACGAAGCCCTTTTCTTCGCGCTCTTCTCCGAAGTCGATCCGCTCGACGCTCCCGGCATAGACGACCGGTGGGCGGTGGTGCAAAACCTGGTGGGCATGCAGGTGGCCGAGCGCGACGTAATCGACCGGCGCTGCGTCGAGCCCTAGTTCGTCCAAGGCGAAGACGGGGTCATCGCCGAGGAGGGCGCTTCGCTCGCTGCCGAACCGTCCGCCTTCCATCGAGAGGTGTCCGAGGAAGACCGCGGGAAGCGACGGATCGAGGCCGGACAGGCTGCTCCGAATTTCCCGCCCGATCGCTTCCTTGAAATGACGGTCGAGTTCGGCGGGCGAGGCGTCGCGGAGCTCGTCGTGCGCGAGGAAGATCCGCTTGGGAATCCACGGTAGCGTCACGATTTGCAGCGGTCCCCCGGGAGTCTCGAGGAGGAACGCTTCCAGACTGCCGCTGACACGGACATTCGGAAGTTGCAAAGCTGCGTAGATATCGATCGGCGTGGAGCGGGCCAAGTTGCTCGGGCGGTCGTGGTTGCCGACCAGGAGCACACACGGGATCCCGGCCGCGATGAGTCGCTGGATACGCTGCGCGAAGTAACGCTGGAGCGTCGGACTCGGATCAGGATTCTTGAAGGCATCACCGGCGAAGAGGACAGCATCGACGCGCTCAGCGAGTGCGGTCTCGATGATCTGGTCGAAGGCCTGGAGAAAGTCTAGGACGCGCGTGCTGTGTCCGAGTTCGGGACGGAAGGTGCCGTGCGTTTCCACTCCCAAGTGCAGGTCGGCGAAGTGCAGGAGTCGCAGCGTCACGGCATCGTCCTCACTGGCCGGTCACCAAGCGCAGGAGGGCTTTGTCTCGGGCTGCGCTCTCGCTGGCTCGACCCTTGCGTGAACGGATGAGCTCGAGCAGGGCCTCGCGGTGGTACTGACGGGTACGGATGGCGACGGGCATCCGTACCGCGTGCCCGACGATGACGCATTCCTGGCGTGGACTGAGATTGGCGAGCAAGTTGCGTAGACCGGAGCGGTCGGCGACTCCGGTGAGTACGGCCTCGATGTCTTGCTGGTCGCTGAGCGGCCCGATGATCTTGGTGCCGAGCTGCGAGAGGATCTCGCGGTCGATGCTGGATGGACGCTGGTCGACGACGAGCAGCGTGACGCGGTACTTGCGCATCTCTCGCGCGATGGTGCCGAAGATCGACTGTCGGGCTGCTTCCGGGGTCAAGAACTTGTGTGCTTCCTCCAGCACGATCACGAGAGGTCGGATCTTACTCTCGCCGCCGGCCAATTGCGCCTGGAGCACGTCCTCCGTGTACTGGGCGTGGATGCGGCGCGTGAGCAAGTTGGCTACCAGCATGTAGTCGAGGAAGGAATCGTTGCGACCGAATTGCACGATGACGTGCGTGCCGCGTTGGAGTTTCTGGATGATGTCGTCGATGACCGACATCTCGAGCTTCGGTCGGATATAGGGTCGTGTGACGAGCCGCCCGAGCTTGGAACGCAGTGCGTTGAGCGACGTTTCGGCGACGCCGGTGCGCGAGCAGAACTCCTTGACCGCGTCGCTGTCGAATTCCTGCGTCTGGCGGATCCAATTGCGCCCGTAGTGGGCATAGAGGTGGTGCGCGACGGTCGCGAAGGTTGGGTTCAGGTTGAGTTCCTCAGCGAGCAGCTCGATATCTTCCGGCTCGATCTGGTCCAGCCCGATCTGGATCGTCCGGGCTGCCGCGCTCCGCTCGGTGCGGTCGTCCAGGGTATAGACGTGGATCCGCGAGCTTTCGAACAGTTCGAGGAGGCCGGCCAGGTGCGGTTGGTCGGAGGGTGCTCGCGCATACTCGTTGTGCATGTCGAAGAGCAGCACTGAGACTTCATCGGCCAGGATGAGGCCGATCAAGAGCAGGCGCGTCAGGACGCTCTTCCCGCTCCCGCTTTGGCCGAACACGCCGTTCGATCGCTTGACGAGTTCGCTCAGATCGAGCGGGACAGGGATGTCCATAGCTGGGGGTGTGCCCAGCGCGAAGTGCGTGGCGTCTTCGCGCCCGAAGACGGCAGCGAAGTCGTCGGCCGTCGCCTGGCGGAGTCGAGCGAAGTGCGGTGGAATGGTACGGGCGGGCGCGGGTTCCGCCCGCCCGTGCTCCAGCTCGAGGGACGGCCTGATTTCAGCGACAGCATACGCCTGGGTTCCCCGCAGGATGCGACTCGCGAAGGGGGAGTGGATCGGGGGATCGGCGGTCAGTGCCGCGTCCGTGGTCGCCAGCGAGAGATCTGTCACCATGCCGAAGTAGCGGTGACGCTCGCCCTCCAACACGACGAAGCTTCCGACCCGCAAGCGCTCGACGGCCGTCGGATCGAGGAGGCGAACGCTGAGGCCAGAGGAGAAACTGCCCTCGGTGACGACGCCGAGCAAGTCCTCGTCCTGTAGCCTGTCGGGGCCCTGCGTCTGGAACTCCACGTTGCCTCGTCCGTTCGCGCCGTGACGTGTCCGTGCAGCGGATTGTACCATGGAGAGAAACGACCGAGGCAGGAACACAGGCTATGTTGGACAACGAGTGGGAGACTCTTGCCGAACTTTTAAAAGCTCCGGCCGATCCGAGTCGCCGCGTCTTGGCTGGTCCGGTGGGGCGGTTGCAAGCGCTGCACTGGATCACGCGGGCGGCGACGAGTAGCCTGGACTTGGACGAGATGCTGAACACGGTGGCGCGCGTGCTGCGCGAGACGATGCGGGCCGACTCCTGTGGCATCTTCCTCTACGACGAGTCGTCCGGCACACTCACGCTGCGCGCGAGCGACGGGGTGTCGCCGGACCGGCCGGGACGGATCACACTGCCGCTAGGCGTCGGTATCACCGGACAAGCGGCCTTGACGCGCCGGTTGCAGATCGCGTTCGACGCGCCGCGCCATCCGGCCTACGTCGACTACCCACACGTCGACGATCGTCCCTTCGCCAGCCAGGTTTCCGTGCCGCTGATCGCACGTCAGCCGGGACGTCTGCTCGGCGTGCTCAACGTCCTCACACTGGAGCCGCGCGAATTCTGGCCGGAGGAGATCGACTTCCTGGAGACCGCGGCGGGCGAGATCGCCATCGCTATCGAGAATGCCCTCCTCTACAGCGAGACCGACGCCGAGCTCCGGCGCCGTATCGCGCAGCTCGAGTTGCTCCAGCAGTTGTGGCGCGCGATCGCATCGACACTCGACCTCGGCGAGCTCCTGGCCACGATCGCCACTCGTGCGATCGAGCTTTCTGGGGCCCGCGGGGTCGCGATCTTCCGCCAGTCACGGGCGAAAGGTGGTGGACTCGAGCCGCTGTGGATGACGCCACCTGAAGGGCTCCAGCAGCAGGAGACCGATCTGGAGCGCGCGCTGCGTCATGTCGTCCAGGAGGTCTTGGATTCTGGCGCCGCAGTGTGGAGCGAGTTGCCGGAGTTCGGCCTCGCCGCCTATGCGTTGCCGATGATCACGGGTCGTCGTGCCGTGGGCGCGCTCTGCCTCTTGTATCGTCTCGGCACAGCGCAGCCAGGACAGACCGGACTCCTGCACGCGTTCACCGATACGGCAGCGATCGCGATCGAGAACGCGGAACTCTACGAGGAAGCGCGGCGGGGTCTGCTGCGCGCCTCGGCGCTCCTCCGCGAGTTGCACCATCGGGTGCGGAACAACTTGCAGACGGTCGCCGCCCTGCTCTCGCTCCAGGCCCGGCGGGCTGGCCCGGAAGCACGTGCGGTGTTGCAGGACGCAGTGAGCCGGATCCGTAGCCTCACCGTCGTCCACGATCTCCTGAGCGGGCGCGAGTTACCGGAAGTTCCCTTGCTCGAGCTAGCTCGGATCGTCGTTTCGCAAGCCGTCCATTCGTTGTGCGGAGACGAGGTAGCGGTCGAGTGGACGATCGAAGGGGACGAAGTAGCGGTCTCTTCGCGGCAGACGACCGTCTTGGCGCTGCTGCTCAACGAGTTCGTCACGAATGCCGTGCGTCATGGCTTCGGGGGTGGACCGGGGCGACTGGCCATCCGCGTACGTGGCGAAGGGGGGACGGTGCTCCTCGAGGTCGAGGACGATGGGCGAGGTCTTCCACCGGACTTCGATCCTTGGCGCGGGCAGGGGCTGGGACTCCAGATCGCGCGGACCTTGGTCGAAGTCGATCTGCGGGGCGAGCTGGAAATCGGTCCCGCGCCGCGCGGGGGAACCCTGGTGCGGGTACGATTTGCCCCGGAAGGTCAGCCGGCAGCACCCCGTGCTGCTGCGAGTTGACGGCGGAAGACCCCGGTGCCGATACTCCTGCCGGACGGTGTCGGTGAGGGAACGGGAAGGGAACGATGGGAAACGACGGGTTTCGCGGCTACTGGGCAGTCATCCTCGGTGCCTCGAGCGGCTTCGGTGCAGCGACGGCGCGGGAACTCGCCCGGGCTGGTATGCACGTCTGTGGAGTGCACTTGGATCGGCGTCTGACGCTTCCGCAGGCCGAGGCGGTGAAGGCGGATGTCGAGGCGGCGGGTGTCGAGGCACTCTTCGTCAATGCCAACGCAGCGGACGCGGAGACGCGACAGCGCGTCACAGCCGCACTGCAGGAGCGTGGCGCGCGCGTGCGGGTGCTCATGCATTCGCTCGCTTTCGGTACCTTGCGACCCTACATCGACGAGGATCCGAACCAAGAAGTGACGCAGAAGCAGCTGGAAATGACTCTGGACGTCATGGCCAACTCGCTCGTGTACTGGACGCAGGATCTCTTTCACGCCGGGCTGTTCGAGCGGGACGCGCGCATTTTCGCGATGACGAGCGAAGGGTCGACGCGTGTCTGGCGCGGGTACGGACCAGTCTCGGCTGCGAAGGCAGCGCTCGAATCCCACGTCCGGCAACTCGCTGTCGAACTGGCTCGCTACGGGATCACGGTCAACGCTATCCAGGCCGGGGTAACCGCCACGCCAGCACAGGCGAAGATTCCAGGCGCCGAGGAGATGCTCCGCGAGGCGGAGCGTCGCAACCCGAGCGGGCGACTGACTACGCCGGAGGACGTCGCTACGGCGATCCGCGCGCTGAGTGCTCCGGGACTGCTCTGGATCACCGGCAATGTCATCAAGGTTGACGGGGGCGAGTCGCTCGTACCCTAGCGCGCGACAGCCTTACGATCCGACCGGGCCCTCGTAGACCAGCTGTTCGAGGAGGAGCAGCGTCGCCTCGACGTCGGCGAGGTCTACCGCCTCGAAGGGAGCATGCGTGTGCCGGGCGCCGACCGCGAGGAGCGCGGTCGGGATACCTTGCCGGATGAGTGCGGCGCCGTCGCTCCCGTAGCGGTCGAACACGACGTGTTGGACGGGAAGGCCGCCGCGGTCGGCGAGTTCGGCGAGTCGCCACAGCAGCCGCTGGTCATAGTGAGTGGCCGCGTCTTTGTGGACGAGCTGCGGCCCGCCACCCAGCGTGGCCGGCATCCACTGTTCGCCGACCGTCGGGAGGTCGCCGACGAGCCCGACGTCGAGGGCCACAGCCCAGTCGACATCCAGGTCAGCGCGCAAGGAACTGGCGCCCAAAAGTCCGTTCTCTTCTTGCACAGTCGCGGCGAAGTAGAGGGCACAGTTCAGCTGCTGCGTGTCGATACGCCGGAGGAGCAGGGTAAGGAGCGCTAAGCCGACGCGATCGTCGATCGCTTTCCCGTAGACGCGGGATCCGAGTCGCCTGGGCGGTGGGTTCCAGATGACGCTCGCACCGACGGTGATGCCACGCTCGAGGACTTCTTGCTTGGATGTCGCGCCGATATCGACGAAGAGGTCGGCGAAGGTGATGGCCTTGTTCCGCCGGTCCTCCGGCACGACGTGACCGGTCGCGGTGACGAAGATACCCTCGACCTGAACATTCCGTCCGAGTACGAGCGCGGGTTGCCCGACCGGGAAACGCTCTTGGGGCTCACCCCGGACCTGACCAGTGGTGAGCCAGAGAAGACCTGATGGGTCGATCGAGCGGACGACGAAGCTCAGCTCGTCGGTGTGGGCTGTGAGGAGGAGGCGCGGGCCGGACCCACCGACGTACGCCAGGAGATTGCCGACGCGACTGCGCCAGAGACGCTTCACATGCGGTATCCAGGCGCGCTCGAGCCAAGCGAGCACTGGCTCCTCCCGTCCGGTCGGCCCAGGAAGCGCCATGAGTTCGGTGAGGATTTCGGCGATCCGTTCGTGCATCGTCCAGCTCCTCGTTTCCCCATCGAGACACCGGTAGCAGGATACAGCGTTCGCTCACGGAAAGGGAGTCGCCAGCACGTCCCGAAACAGGTACGATGATCCTCGACCTCGTCGGCTGTCCCGGCGCGGAATCGTGCAGCCGCTCGCCGCCGTGCAGGTGCGTAGACGGACCTTCGGGAGGGACAGAGCGATGCCTGAACGGCAAGCCCGAACCGCAGCGCACCTCGTCGTCCGGCGCAGTCGAGTGCGGAACACGCTCATCGGGGTGCTGGCGCTCGTTCTCTGCGTCGTCGCGGTGCGCTTCGCCTGGACTGCCGAGACGGTGATCGAGCGGCTCTTCGCGGGTTCCATGGCTCTGTTTTTGGGTATGGTCGCCGTTTTCACACTCTTGCTCGCTGTCGACCGCACGCCGGTACTGGAGTTCGACGAGGACGGCCTGATAGACCGCGGGTCGATCGTGCGAGCGGGCCGTGTCGGCTGGGATCAGATCCGTGCCGTCGAGGCGCGTGACAACGGTGCGGACCGCTTCCTCGTCGTCGGGGTCTACCGACCCCAACGGTTCGTGGTCGATCTACCGCCGGAGCAACGTCGACAGGCGGAGGAGCTGATCCAACGTTACGGGACGCCGATCGTGATTCCCTGGCGAGGACTCGATCGTTCGCTCACCGAGGTCGTCGAGCGGGCTGGAGCGCTGAGGCGACAGCACTCCCAGTCGGACGAGTGTGGACGATAGGCTGCCCTTCGCACGAGTTCGATCCTGCCGAAGCCAGCTATATCCGATAGACTGCAGCGTCGGATTCCACCAGCCGAGGTGCCGCACGGACTGCACTGGTGCGGGTGACCGCTTGCGGGCCGGTTACACCGCTGTTACCCCGATACTCTGGGGGTGAGGGCGTCGCGTCCTCGCTGCCGAGTCGGCGGCAGGCGACGAGACCACGCCGGTGAGGCGGCGAAGCTCGTTGCCGGAGGGTGGTACCATCGTGCTGTTCGGGTGCGGATGCCCTGGTGAAGGGAACGTGCTCATGGAGACATTACTGCGACCGCTCTCGACGACGCGTGAGACCGAGCGTACACCGATCGTCGAAGCGCGTGGCGTCGTCAAGGTCTACGACACCGGACGGGTCAAAGTGCAGGCCCTGCGCGGTGTCTCGCTGACGGTCTACCGCGGCGAGATGGTCGCGATCATGGGGCCATCGGGAAGCGGCAAGACGACGTTGCTCAATTGCCTCTCCGGTCTCGATACGATCGACGAGGGACAGATTCTCATCGCCGGGAAGGAGTTGGCGAAACTCCCGGACGACGTGCGTTCGACCTTCCGTGCCCGTCACATGGGGTTCGTCTTCCAGCTGTTCAACCTCATTCCGGTGCTGACCGCGCTCGAGAATGTCGAACTCCCAGCCTTGTTGGCTGGAGCCCGGCCGGGCGAGGCGCGCCGTCGGGCCATGGAAGTGCTCGAGCAGGTCGGCTTGGCTGACCGTGCCGGGCACAAGCCGAACGAGCTCTCAGGTGGCCAGCAGCAGCGCGTGGCGATCGCCCGCGCGCTCGTCAACCAGCCCGACATCATCTGGGCTGACGAGCCGACCGGCAACTTGGACACTGAGACGGCCGACGACGTGATGGCCTTACTGCGGCGCCTCAACCAGGAAAATGGGCAGACGTTCGTCATCGTGACGCACGATCCGCGGATCGGCGCGATGTGCGACCGGATCATCCACATGCGGGATGGCCGCATCGTCGACGACGGCCTCGGTAACGCTCGCAGTGGCGTGAGCGAGGAGTGACCGTCGATGAACGAGATCTTCGGGGTGTCGCTCGCGCTCGTCCTGCGTATCTTGTCGGTTGCGTTCGCCCTGATCATGGTGGTCACGCTCGGACTCTGGCTGTGGCGCCCGGTGCTCGGTCGCATGGCCCTCCGCAACATTCCGCGTCGTCCCGTGCAGACGGTCTTGATCGTGCTCGGCCTGATGCTGAGTACGTTGATCTTTTCGGCTTCTCTGACGACGGGTACGACGCTGCAGCGCAGCATCACGGGGCAGGTACTGCGCTTGACGGGCCCTGTCGACCAGTTGGTGGTCCAGTCGACTGGAGATGCGCGGTTCGCCGGTCCGCAACCCGGTGTCTACCTGCCGGCGAGCGTCGTCCAACGGTTGGACGAGGTGCGCGCGGCAGAGCCGCGACTCGTGGCGGTGATCCCTGTGCTCTGGCAGCCGGTGGCGGCGATCGATCTGCGTACGCGGCAGAGTGAACCGGCGCTGAACCTGATCGGCGTACCGCCAGAGCGACTCGCTGCACTCGGTGGCATCGTCGATCGCGCCGGCCAGCCGATCGATCTGACGACGCTCGCTGAGGACGAAGTCGTCCTCGGTGAAGAGGCTGCACGGCGACTCGCGGCCGAAGTCGGTGACC
>JBEPZP010000073.1:0-10206 GCA_041640735.1 Thermomicrobium sp. | reverse complement strand
ACGTCCGGCGTGGTGGGATGCTTGGCCCAGGCCAGGACGTCAGTCCGGTCGAGAAGCACTGCGTCCGTATTCGTCCCACCCACGTCGATTCCCAGGCGAACCATCGCTGTCCTCTCTCGTCGTCCGAACCGGCGCGAACCAGGTCATGGCGAGGAGCTCGACGAACACGGCGATCAAGGCGAGCAGTCCGACGTTGAGGAACGTCAAGGCGTCCAAGGACTGGAGCAGCAGGCACCCGACCGTGAAGAACCCGAGCACGTAGCCGCGGCGCCGGGCGCGCAGCGGATCCATCTGGCCGCCGCGGCGACTGGCGACGCGCTGGGTGATCCAGGCGGCAGCCACGGTGAACAGCGAGGAGACAGCGACGAGGAGCGGCAGCAACACGATGAGCATCGCGAGCGCCCCGTGCACGCGGCTCGGGTCGACGAACGTCACGACGTACCCGGTCGTCGACCACCCGATGGTGGCCTCGATCGTGAGGAAGGGGACACGCACCCACCGGCTGAGCGGCCAGAACGTGGCGGCGGGTGCCGCGATGAAGACCGCGTAAGCGAGGAGACGTTCCGGAGCCCAGAAGTCGGCGATCGCCCCGACGTTGCGTTCGACGACGAGCCAGAAAAGCACTCGCCAGAGGGCGAGCGTCCCGGCGAGCCAGCCTATCGACCGTACCAGTCGTCCGAGCCTGCGCATCGTCGCACTCCCGCGGCAGTCTAGCATCTGCGCGTGGTGCCGGGGATGCAGGGGGGCGGCGACCAGCGGAGGACCGGGCTTGCGGCGCGGCTATACTCCCTGGCGGGAGGCTGCGATGACGCTGGACATTCGTGTCGACGATATCGTGCGCTTGCGCAAACCGCACCCGTGCGGTTCGACCGACTGGGTCGTGGTGCGCGTCGGTGCGGATATCGGCCTTCGCTGCCTCGGATGCGGACGCCGCGTCCTCTTGCCGCGCCACGAGTTCCGCCGGCGCTTGAAGACGATCGTCGCACGCTCGGAGAAGCCGCCGCTTCTCCTTCCACCGAGAACGAGCGATGGCTAGTGCCCAGACGCACCATCCTGCGCCGGAGGCATCTCCGGCCCACCGAGGCAGCCTCCTTCGCTACCGACCGTTCCTGCTCCTGTGGCTCGTCCAGACGCTGTCGCAGACCTCGCAGAACGCGGTGAACTTCGGCCTGCTCGTGCTCGTCCAAGGGGTGATCGAGCGCGGGGGAAGTGTGCCAGCGAATACCGCTGTCGGGCTCGCGGTCCTCAGTTTTTCGATCCCCGCTGTCCTGGTCAGCCCACTTTCCGGCGTCTTCGCTGATCGGTTCGACCGACGGCGCGTCCTCATCGTGACCAACCTTTTGCGGGGACTCGCGGTCGTCGGGCTTCTGTTCGTCGAGTCGCGCTGGCATCCGCTGTTGGCTCTCGGTGTGATCTACGCGCTCGCCTTCCTCTCGGGTACTGTGGGGCAGTTCTTCGGACCGGCGCTCTGGTCCATGGTGCCGAGTGTGGTCCCGAACGGCCGCTTGGTCCAGGCCAATGCCCTCTTCAACCTGACGTTCACCGTCTCGCAGTTGGCTGGTTTTGCCGTCGTCGGCCCGCTGCTCATCAAGCTGGTCGGCGTGCGGGCTGTGCTCGCAGCGACGGTGGTGCTCTTCGCGCTGAGCGGGTTCTTGAGTACGGCGCTTCCGCGAGCGGTCCGCGCGACGTCTCCGACGGAACGGGATGCGCTGAATGTCTTCCGTCGCACCGTGCGCGAGATGCTCGAGGGGCTTCGGTTGGCTGGCGGGCGGCGAGTGCTGCGCAAGTCGATCACGTACCTGGCTGTCGCCACCGCGACGTATCTGGTCATCGCTGCACTCGGGCCGGGCTACGTGACGCAAGTGCTCGGTCTGCCGAAAGAGGATATCGCCTATCTGGTGCTTCCCGCCGGGCTGGGTGTCGTCGCCGGGACGTTGGTCGTCGACCCGGTCACGCGGCGACTCGGGGTGGAGCGGACAGCCGATGCTGCCCTCGCCGTCGGTGGCATCTTGCTGGTCGCGCTGGCCTGGTTCCCGGAATCGTTCGGTGCGCCGACCGCTGAACTCCTGGCCGCGATCGTGCTCGCTGCTGCGCTCGGCGTGTCCGATGGGTTGGTCCGGGCACCTGCTCAGGCACTGCTCCAACAGGAAGCGCCCGAAGAGGCTCGCGGGCGGGTCTTCGCTGTCTTTTTTACCGTCTCGAACAGCGTCGCCTTTCTCCCCGTCTTCGGCGCGGGAGCCTTAGCCGACCTCTTCGGTGTCACGACTGTCCTCTTCGCGATCGGTCTGCTGCTCGGCGGAGCAGGTCTTTGGCAGATCATCACGAGACGTCGCGTCGCCTGAACGATCGGACAGAGCGGTGGAGCAACGGCGCGACACGCTCCTTGAGTGCCGCGACGTTGATCGACCAGCCGATGCCCCAGACCATCGGCGTCAGGATGGAGCGATCCTGGCGGTTCCACAGTCGTTCGCGTAGGCGCTCCACTGTCGGTGGCCGGAAGTCGTAGGGCACCGGGCCGATCTGCCCATGCCACGAGCGCTCCTGAGCTGGGCGGCGAAGCTGGTCGTAGAGCGCAGCGCCGATGAGACCGAGCGCGATCCAGCGTACGAGCTGGGCGAGCCGTTTCATTGCGCGTCTCCTTCACCGGACGATGCCCCGAGACACTGATGGTACAGCAGGCGACGTACCTGGGGAGGACGAGCGCCGGTCGCACTCACCGGGCACGGCGCCGCGGATCCAATGCGTCGCGCAGTGCATCGCCGAGGAAATTGAGCGCCATCACAACGCTGAAGAGTGCCAGGCCCGGGAACGTCGCCATCCACCATTGACTGAAGCGCCGTTGCCCCTCCGGGTTCATGGCTGTATCCCGCGTTCCTCGCATCCCTGTCTGATGCGATGCCTACTGGTTCTCCGGCTGGAGCCGCTCGGCCTGCCTACCGTGGTTGTTTGTCGCTATCTCCGGCGGAAAGGTATGCTTGAAACTGGGCAACCCCCGACAGGCTGGTGGTCGTCCACCGCATCCTGTGACGACCCGGCACATTACCAAACGAAGCATCGAGGAGAGGCGCGGAGATGGAAACGGTGTTGATCGTCGCCGCAGCTGTCGTCCTGTCGGCGGCTGCTGCGGTCGTCGGGACGTACCTCTATTTACAGCGGGCAGCTCGCTCGCGCCTACGCGCGACCGGTGACGAAGTCCGGAGGCTGCTCGAGGAGGCCGAAGCGCGGCAGCGGGAGATCCTCCTCGAAGCGAAGGATGCCGCGTTGAAGCTGCGCGAGGAACTCGAGCAAGAGTACCAGCAGCGTCGGCAGCAAGTGGAACGGCTCGAGCGGCGATTGCAAGCGAAGGAGGAGCAGCTCGACCGTCGGCTGGAGAATCTGGAGAAGCGCGAGCGGCGTATCCAGGCCCGCGAGAAAGAGATCGAAGAGCGTCTCGAGGAGATCGCGCGACTCGAGCAGGAACGGCAGGCAGAACTCCAGCGTGTGGCGCAGATGACGCTCGAAGAAGCGCGGCAACTGGTAATCCAGCAAGCCACCGAGGAAGCGCGTGAGATCCTCAACCGGCAAGTCCGCGAGCTCGAGCAACAGGCACGCGAAGAGGCGAACCAGCGCGCCCGGATGATCCTCGCGACCGCGATCCAGCGGATCGCTTCGGAGTACGTCGCCGAAGCGACGGTGACGGTGGTTCCGCTGCCGAGCGACGACATGAAGGGGCGCATCATCGGTCGCGAGGGGCGCAATATCCGAGCGCTCGAGCAAGCGACCGGCGTCGACCTCATCGTCGACGACACGCCGGAGGCGGTGACGCTCTCGTCGTTCGATCCGGTGCGGCGCGAAATCGCGCGGCGTGCGTTGCTCAAGCTCATCCAGGACGGTCGCATTCATCCTGCCCGTATCGAGGAAGTCGTCGAGAAGACGCGGCAGGAGGTCGAGCAGATCATCTGGGAAGAGGGGGAACGGGCAGCACTGGAGGCTGGTGTCCAGGGGCTACACCCTGACCTGATTCGCCTCCTCGGGCGACTGCGCTTCCGCACCAGCTACGGACAGAACGTGTTGCAACACTCGATCGAGGTCGCGCTGATCGCTGGAGCGCTGGCCGCCGAGCTCGGTGCCGACGTCAACGTCGCCAAGACGGCAGGGCTGCTCCACGATATCGGTAAGGCGGTCGACCACGAAGTGGAGGGACCGCACGCGCTCATCGGTGCCGATATCGCCCGGCGCCTCGGGCGCTCGGCGAAGATCGTGCACGCGATCGCAGCGCATCACGGTGAAGAAGAACCGCGCACCGTCGAAGCCTTCGTCGTCGCAGCTGCCGATGCGATCAGCGGTGCGCGTCCTGGTGCGCGACGCGAGATGCTCGAGACCTATATCAAGCGTCTGGAAGCGCTGGAAAGCGTCGCGACGTCGTTCCCGGGAGTGCAGAAGGCATACGCGATCCAGGCCGGGCGCGAGGTCCGCATTCTCGTCCGGCCAGACCAGATCGACGACTTGGGCGCCTTGCGACTCGCTCGCGACGTCGTCAAGAAGATCCAAGATACCCTCGACTATCCGGGCCAAATCAAGGTGACAGTCATCCGCGAGACGCGAGCGGTCGACTATGCACGCTGAGACCACAAGAGCCGGTGCCCACCTGGGCACCGGCTCTCTGTTTCTCGAGCATCGTGCTCTCCGGGAGAAACAGTGGTCGCCGATCGGTCGTTCCGGCTCCGGGCGCGTGCCGGTGCGGGACGGGAAGGCAGAAGTCGCGGCGGTATTGACGTCTCGTAACACGTATGGTACGCCTACTGGCGGCTGCAGCGAGCGCTCGAGCTGTCGCGACGGCTCAACTGTGTGCCGATTCGGAAGGCGGATGCAACGCAGCGAGAGGAGTGGGGACGGCGCGAAGCATCGGACACGCTGCTCGGATGGGATTCAGGCTCGGCGACAAGCGTGGCAGTGACCCACATCCATCGGAGGAGTTCAGGATGGAGCGCTTCTTCAGCAAACTGGATTTGCGCGAGATCAAGATCGGTACCGAGGCCAGCTTTCCGCCCGAGGAGGAGGCATACCAAGTGCAGGAGCGTGCACAAGGTCAAGCGACTGGTCAACGGCGTCGCAGCGAGGTCTTGAAGGTGTCGGCTCGCTCGCGGCCGAGCGCGGTCGCCGGTGCGATCGCTGGTGTGGTCCGCGAGGTCGGTCGCGCCGAGGTGCAGGCGATCGGTGCCGGTGCAGCCAATCAGGCGATCAAGGCGGTCGCCATCGCTCGCGATTATCTCGCCGAATCGGGTATCGACGCGGTCTGTCTTCCCTCGTTCATCACGGTGACGATCGGGAACGAGGATCGCACCGCGATCCGGTTGATCGTCGAGCCACGCTGAACTGATGCGGGGCTCTCGGTCGTGCGACCGAGAGCCCCTTTTCGTTTGTCTTCGCCACCATGGGATCGGTCGATCTCCACACCCATACCACGGCATCGGACGGTACGCTCCCGCCGCGCGAGCTGGTGCGGCTGGCTGCGGAACGTGGCCTACGCGCGCTCGGCATTACTGACCACGATTCGGTCGCTGGCATTCCAGAAGCACAGGCAGCTGCTGCCGAATACGGGATCGTGCTCGTCCCGGGGATCGAGCTGAGTACGGCAGTCGATCGAGGGGAAGTCCACGTCCTGGGGTACTTCGTCGATCCCGCTGACGGAGCGCTCCAGGCGCACCTGCGGACGTTGGTCGACGTGCGCCGCGAGCGGGCTGTACGCCTCGTCGACCAGCTGCGGGCGCTGGGGCTCCCAGTCTCGCTCGACGAGCTGGAGGCGCTCGCTCGGGGCGGGACGATCACTCGCGCGCACGCGGCCCGCTTGCTCGTCGCCAAGGGGCTCGTCGCGACGATCGACGAGGCTTTCGATCGGTATCTGGGGCGGAATCGACCAGCCTATGTCCCCCGGAGCTACCCCAGCCCGCGTCAGGCGGTCGAGATCGTCCTGGCAGCTGGCGGTGTGCCGGTGCTGGCCCATCCGCTGAGCGTGGACGATCTCGAGTCGACGCTGCACGATCTCGTGCCGGCCGGACTGGTGGGTTTGGAAGCGTGGTACGGTGAGTACGCTCCGGAGACGCAGCGTGAACTCGTCGCGCTGGCTGAGCGCTTGGGGCTGATCCCGACCGGGGGCAGCGACTACCACGGCCCCGGCTTTCGCGAAGGGCGGGAGCTGGGCTGCGTGGAGGTACCGTGGTCGGTCGTGGAGGCGCTGGCGGCGCGGGCTCGCCGCATACCTGACGGTCTTGCTACACTGCCTCCCGGATAACGGGTCGTCGTCCTCGCCGACGAATGGCGCAGCGAAATGCCGATCGTGGATGCCTCCCACGAGACCGCACGTGCTCGTGCGCCGGGCGATGCCGAAGAACGCCCGGCCCCGAGCCGCCGCCAGGTGCGGGCGGAACGAGCGAGTTCGCCCATCGGCCGGTTGCTCCGGTACGGCGGGCTGTTCGTCGGTGCCTCGATCGGGTGGTCGGTGGGAGGGACGTTCGCAGCGCGTCCGGAGCTGGTCGTTGCCTCGCAGGTCTTTTTCAGCGCTGTCTTAGCCGGCCTCGGCTTTCTAGCGACTCCGTATATCGTGTTCGATCTCGTCGATGCGATCGTCGCCCGCTTGCGACGACTCACCCTCGATGCGCTCCTGATCGGCTGCATGGGTGCCTTCGCTGGTGCGCTTTTCGGGTTAGTGCTCGCGTGGCCGCTCGCTCTTCTGCCGCGACCTGCGGGGCAAGTGGTGCCGTCGGTCGTCGCGATACTCGCGACGGTCGTAGGAGCCTTGGTCGCCTCCAGCAAACAAAACGAGTTGCTCGCGTTGCTCGGCCGCCGCTCGCTGACCGGTAGCGGCACGCTCGTCTTGGACACGAGCGCGCTGATCGATGGGCGCGTGCGGGAATTGCTCCGGCTGGGCGTCCTCGAAGGGCGCGTCCTGGTTCCCGAAGAAGTGCTTCGGGAACTTCACCTCCTCAGCGAGCACAGCGATCCGTCCCGGCGAGCGCGTGGGCGGCGAGGTCTCGACCTGCTCCGGCGGATGCGCGAGGAACTCGGGTCGCGACTCGAGGTCGTCCCTGCACCCGCGCCGAGTCGGGGCGCGGACGATGCAGTGCTCGCCTGCTGTAGCCAGGTCGGGGGCAGGATCGTGACGTGCGATCAGCGGCTGGCCGATCTCGCTCGGGTCCGTGGTCTCGCAGTGCTGAACCCGAACCAGGTTGCGGAAGCGCTGCGGCACCCGGTGGCGGTCGGAGACCGGTTCTCGCTGCGGCTCGTCGCCGAGGGGCGAGAAGAGGGGCAAGCGGTCGGGTATCTCGACGACGGCACGTTGGTCGTCGTCGAGCGTGCGCGCGACTTTCTGGGACGCGACGTGACGGTCGAAGTGACGCGGACGCTCCAGACCTCCAGTGGGCGTCTGGTCTTTGGCCAGGTAGTCCAGCAGGATGGAGGACGATGAGCTGTGGAGCGGTCGTGCCGGCTGCCGGACGCGGCGAGCGGTTCGGTAGCCGGGACAAGGCGTTGGTCCCGCTCGCCGGACGCCCTGCCCTGGCGTGGGTTCTCGAGGCGCTCGTCGCGTCGGAAGTCGTCGAGACGATCGTCGTGGTCGCGAACGACGTGAACCGCGCAGCGGTCGAGGCACTCTGCCGTTCTCTCGTCCGGCGCATCCCGGTCGAGGTCACGCTCGGCGGTGCGCAACGAGCCTTGTCCGTACGGGCTGGGGTCGAGTTGCTCGACCCGACGCTCCGCTATGTCCTCGTCCACGATGCGGCCCGTCCTCTGGTTACGCCGGAGCTGATCCGGCGGGCCGTGGCAGCCGTCGAGCAGTACGGCGCGGCCGTCGCAGCAGTCCCGGTGGTGGACACAGTCAAGCAGGTCACGCTGGACGGGCGCGTGGTGACGACACCGGACCGAGCGAGCTTGGTCGCTGCGCAGACGCCGCAAGCATTCCGCCTGGACTGGTTGCGCGAAGCCTACCAGCGCGTGGGAGCCGCTGCCGCGGCAGCGACTGACGAAGCCGTACTCCTGGAACGCGCTGGCTTTCCCGTGCATGTCTTCCCCGGCGATCCGGAGAACCTGAAGGTGACGACGCCGCTCGATGTGACGATCGCTGAATGTTTGCTTTCGCGGAGGGGAGCGCGATGATCCGTGTCGGCATCGGCTACGACGTGCACCCGCTGGTTCCAGGACGACGACTCGTCCTGGGCGGGATCGAGATCCCGAGCACGGTCGGGCTGGCGGGGCATTCCGATGCCGACGTCTTGCTGCACGCCATCGGCGACGCGGCGCTCGGAGCGGCCGGTCTCGGTGACTTAGGCATGCACTTCCCGCCGGACGACGAGCGCTGGCGCGATGCCTCGAGCATCGAACTCCTGCGCCTGATCCAGCGACGCGTGCACGAGGCAGGGTGGCGCGTACGCTTCGTCGACGCGACTGTGATCGCCGAACTGCCACGCGTGGCCCCGTTCCGCGAGCGGATGCGCGAGCGGATCGCGCAGGCGCTGGGTCTCCCGCTGACCGCGGTCAATCTCAAGGCGACGACGAACGAACGGCTCGGGTTCATCGGCCGCGGGGAAGGGATCGCGGCGATCGCCGTGGTGACGGTGGAAGCGGCGGGGGAGCAGGATGCCGGAGAGTGAAGGGGGAGAGGAGTGCGGGTCCTGTTGCAACGAGTCAGTCGAGCGAGCGTCACGGTGGATGGGCAGGTCGTCGGTGCGATCGGCCCCGGGCTCTTGCTCTTGGTCGGGGTGCGCCGGGGCGACGATCTGGCGACCGCGGAATGGCTGGCGCAGAAGGTCGCGCATCTCCGTATCTTCGAGGACGAAGCAGGCAAGATGAACCGTTCCGTACTCGAGGTCGGCGGCAGCGCGCTCGTCGTGTCGCAGTTCACCCTGTACGCCGATGTGCGCAAGGGACGCCGTCCGAGTTTCATCGAGGCTGCGCCGCCCGAGGAGGCACGCCCACTGGTGGACGCCTTCGCGGACGCGTTGCGACGCCTCGGCCTACCGGTCGAGACCGGGGTGTTCGGCGCGCACATGGACGTCGAGTTGGTGAACGACGGTCCCGTCACGATCTGGCTCGACAGTGCCGAGCTGCGTGGCTCGGCTGAAGAGTAGGACTTTCTGGGTACTCTCCAGTTGCGCGGCGGGTGCTACACTGGCCGTGGAGGGATCGAGCGCCACGGGGGGACTCGTGTATTGCCCGCAGTGCGGCCAGCGGATGACCGAGGAGCAGCGTGTCTGTGCCGTGTGCGGTGCGGTCGTCTCCGAGGAGGTGACTGGGGGCAGTTCTTGCCCGCACTGCCATGCGCCGTGCGCGCCGGACGATACCTATTGCCGGCAGTGCGGAGCCGTGCTTCCGCTCGATCTGGCGGCGCTCGGGCTCGCTGAGCCGGAGGCGACCGCCGCGACGAGCGGTGGCCTCGAGTTGCCGGAGTGGTTGCTCCCGCAAGAAGGCGACAGCGCGGCGCGCGAAAGTGCCGTTCTGCGCGAACTCGATTTGCCGGAATGGTTGCGCGAGCCGGGGGATGCAGAACCTCGCTCCATCGAGACCGGGCCGATCGTACCCGAGGTAGCGGTTCCGGTGGTGGCCGCGGTGTGGGTGCGGCCAGCGGCAAGCGAGCCCGCGGCTGAGCACTTGTTCGCGCCGCTGCCGCTCTTGCACATGCCCGAGCTGACCGCGGTACCGCCAGCGACTGCCAGCGATGCTGGCATGCGGGCGAGCGACCGCAGCGCGGTACGGGTGGCGCTGCTCCTCGCATTGGTTGTCTTGGTCGCGATCGCTGCGTACATCGTGTGGGCGAGCCGGTGAGGCGCCGGGGTGTGGGGCGATGACGAGGGAGGGGCGATGCACAGCGCGGTGATCGTATCGCTGGGGCGTACGAACTCCCGCGTCGTCGTCGCCGATCGCGTCGAAGGGGAACCGCGCCTGCTCGCATCGGTGCAGGCTTGCGGTCGCAGACCGTTCGCTGCGCTCGAGGAAGCGGAGCGACGCTTGGGCCGGAGGTTGCTCGAGGACGGCAAGCCGATCCGCTCGCGTCGACCGACGGGCGATGGAGCCGATGCCTGGGTTGTGGTCGGTGGGCCAGCGACGGCGCCGAACCTCGCGCTCGTCGCAGTGGACGGCATGCATCCGATGGTCGAGGTGGCAGTGCGTGCTGCGCAGGCGTCGGTGGTCCGCCTCCACCGTATCGATGCCGACGCCTCGTCGAGTCCGACTGCT
>JBEPZP010000072.1:0-10229 GCA_041640735.1 Thermomicrobium sp. | reverse complement strand
AAGGGAGCGAGAAAGAGCGAGTTCCCATTCGGGTCAGGATTGCAGCGAGGAGACTGACGAGCAGGGCAGCGCTCACGAGGACCGGCAACGCAGTCGTTCGTCGCGGCGAGAGCCTCGGAAGCGTTCGGTCACGCATGGTCGACCTCCGAGCATTGGTCGGATATGCGTCCGGTTCCGATCGGTACGAGCCAACCGGTCAGCATTGCGACCACACCTGTGCGCGCGTGCAGTAGGCTGCTTGGGTCGATGGATTCGGACACCAGTTCTGGTTCGACGGGTACTGTCCGCAACTGTTGTTCTGGTTACAGGAGCAGCCGCTGGGGCAGGCCGGTCGCTGGCCACGCGGCCCGCAGCAATCGAGGTAGCGGACGAGCCAGAGTCTCCCGCTGGACGAGCAACAGGCCCACCACGCACCACCTGCCTGAGTACCCGAAGGGCAGGCGGTATCGCTGCCGCCGAGACAGGAGCAGAGGCAGCCGCACATGCCGCAACGGTGCCACTGGCTGCAGGAGGCCTGACCGTGCGCGGTCGGCTCGGCGATGAGGAAGGCGATGCCGCTGACCACCATGCCAGCGAGGCGTTTCAGCCAGCTGCGGCGGCTGCCGGAGCTGCCGAGACGTGAGCGACGGCGACCGACGTCCGGCATCTTCCTCACTCCTTCTCAGCACTCACTCTTTTAGACGTGGTCAGCTGCCCGCGGCAGACAGGTCCGGATCGATCGCTCGCCGCGAGCGAGTCCACCGAACGCGCCCGGTGCTGGAGCTCGACGAGCAACGGGCTGCCTCGCGTCGGGCGGCTGCGTCGTGGAGGCGATCTCTCCGAGGCGTGCTCCTCCATGCCTGAGCGCGCCGCTGCGGACGCTGAGGTCGGGAACCCGGCGCGCCAGGCCGGGTCGCTCGCCGGCCAGCGCTGGCCAACGGCGACGAGTGGTGCCTGCTCGAGGACGAAACGTACCAGTGAGTCGGTGGCGACGATCGGCTGGAGGGCTTTACAGGGTGTTCACGATGCGGTAATGGTGGAGTGGGCGTTCCAGCTTCGTCAAGGAACGTCCAGCTTCGTCAAGTTTTCGCGGTAGAGGAGGACGGTGCATGGTCGCACGGGGACTGGAAGGCGTCGTCGCTGGGACAACGCGGCTCAGCTCGATCATCGATGGGACATTGGCCTACGTCGGTATCGAGATCGACGAGCTGGCGGCCCAGGCGACCTACGAGGAAGTGGTCTACTTGCTGTACTACGGGGAACTGCCGACCCGGGCACAACTCGAGGACTTGCAGCACACGCTCGCGGCACAGCGCCGGTTGCCCGAGGGGATCGTCCGTCTATTGAGCGAGGCCCCACGGGCAGTGCCGATGGATCTCTTGCGCACGGCCGTGTCGGCGCTGGCCTGGTACGAGGAAGATCCCAATACCGTCGAGCGTGAGGCAGCCGTGGCCAAGGGACTCCGGATGGTCGCGCAGGTGCCGACGATCGTGGCGACGATCGGCCGGCTGCGCCGGGGGCTGGCGCCGGTCGCCCCGCCGACTGACGAGCCGAGTACGGCGCGGGCATTCCTGCGGACGCTGCACGACCGCGAGCCGAGTGAGCTGGAAGTCGAGGCGATGAACAAGATCCTGGTGCTCCACGCCGACCATGAGTTCAACGCCTCGACGTTCGCTGCGCGGGTAGTGGCAGCGACGCTAGCCGACATGCACGCGGCCGTGACGGCGGCGATCGCAGCGCTCAAGGGGCCCTTGCACGGCGGTGCCAACGCAGCCGTCATGCACATGCTCGAGGAGATCGGGAGCCCGGATCGGGTCGAGGACTACATCAAAGCCAAGCTCGCCCGCAAGGAACGCATCATGGGCTTCGGTCACCGCGTCTATAAGGGCGAGGACCCGCGGGCCAAGTGGCTGCGGGATCTCTCGCGGCGTCTGGGCGAAGTGCGTGGGGATACGCGTTGGTACGAACTCTCGGTCGCCATCGCCGAGGTGATGCAACGGGAGAAGGGACTGTTCCCCAACGTCGACTTCTACGCGGCCTCGGTCTACCACTATCTGGGGATCGAGAAGGAACTGATGACTCCGGTCTTCGCGGCGAGCCGCATCAGCGGGTGGACGGCGCATATCCTCGAGCAGCAGGCCGACAACCGGCTGATCCGTCCCCGTGCCGAATACGTCGGTCCGACCAACCGTCGGTACGTCCCACTCGACGAGCGGGGCTGACCGATACCCCGAAAAGGAGCCGAGGAGCGGGGCAGCTGCGGTTGCCCCGTTCCTTGTATGCTTGAAGCGTGGTACGTTGGTGGGCACCGCTCGACGAAGAACGTGAAGACCTCCCGCCTGCTGAATGGTGGGGCCGGTTCGGCGAGCCGCCGCACGCAGGACTTTCCCTGGTCGATCTCGTCCGCTTGGGCAGCCTGGACACTGCGACTGCGGCCTTTCTCTGGCTGGCGCTCGAGCAGCGAGCCTCGGTGTTCGTCGCCGCCCGTGCCCATGGGGTCGGGAAGACGACCCTCTTGACGGCCCTGGTGGATCTCCTCCCGGAGGGGACGCAGCGCTACTATCTCCGCGGCTGGTACGAACGCTTCGCCTTCGTGGAGACGCTCGATCGCGACCGCGCGTACCTACTGGTCAACGAGATCAGCGACCATCTCCCGATCTATCTGTGGGGCAAGGGGGTGCGTCGGGTCTTCGAGCTGGTGGCCGCCGGGTGGAGACTCGGTGCGACGGTACACGCGAGTGGAGCAGAGGAGGTCTTCGCCCTGCTCGGGCGGTTTCCCCTGGACGTCCCGGCTGCGTTGCTCGGCGGAATCGACCTCGTCGTCACGTTGGATGCGAGCACGACGACGGAAGGCACGCTGCGTCGAGTCGTCCGGATAGAGGCAGTCCGCTCGCGCGGCCAGGAACTCGCTACCCGGTTGCTGGCGCAGCGCGAGACGATCCGTTCCCCGCTCGCGGTCTATCCGGCCGCCTTCCTGGCGACCGCCGAGGAACGGTTCGGCATCCCGGTCGAGCGCGCGAGTCGTGAACTCGCCTGGCGACAACGACGGATCGCCCGCTGGGTCAGCGAGGGCATCTCCGGGCGACGAGCGTTCCAGACAGCGCTGGCTCGCTGGCGCGCCGACTCGACAGAACGAGTTGTCGAACCGCCACCCGGGAGTAGGATTGAGGGGACGGCGATCCACAACGAGGCGCTCGAGGAGCGCACGGAGGTCGAGGAGTCGGCATGGAGAGACCGCGAACGCTAGGCGAACTCCGCGAAAGTGGCTACCGTGTCCTTCCCGTGCGGGAGGAGCTACGCAAGAACCTGATCGCCAAGATCCGAGCCGGGGAACCGATCTTTCCCGGCATCATCGGGTACGAAGAGACCGTGATCCCTCAGGTGGAGAACGCCATCCTGGCAGGGCAGGACATCATTTTTCTCGGGGAGCGGGGCCAGGCCAAGACGCGAATGGCGCGGCTCCTGGTGAACCTCCTCGACGAGGAGATCCCGATCGTCGCTGGCAGCGAGGTGAACGATAATCCGTTCGCTCCGATCTCCAAGTATGCGCGTGACCTGATCGCGGAGATGGGCGACGAGACCCCGATCGCCTGGGTCCGGCGCGAAGATCGCTACGCCGAGAAGTTGGCGACACCCGATACGACGATCGCCGACCTCATCGGCGAGATCGATCCGATCAAGGTGGCCGAGGGCCGGTACCTCTCCGACGAGTTGACGATCCACTACGGGCTCATCCCGCGGACCAACCGCGGCATTTTCGTCATCAACGAGTTGCCGGATCTGGCCGAGCGGATCCAGGTCGGGCTCCTCAACATCATGGAGGAGCGCGACGTGCAGATCCGCGGGTACCGGGTGCGGCTCCCGCTCGACGTCTTCGTCGTCGCCAGCGCCAACCCGGAGGACTACACCAACCGCGGGCGCATCATCACGCCGCTGAAGGATCGCTTCGGCGCCCAGATCCGCACGCACTACCCGCGGACGATCGAACACGAGATCGAGATCATGGAGCAGGAGCGGTCACCGGTCGAGGTTCCGGGTATTACGGTCACCGTACCGCAGTACATGCGCGAGATCGTCGCCGAAATCACCCACCTGGCACGACGGAGCCCGGACATCAGCCAGCGCTCCGGGGTGAGCGCGCGCATGTCGGTCGCCAACTACGAGACCTTGATCAGCAACGCAGTCAAGCGGGCGATTCGCCTGGGCGAGAAGCACGCGGTCCCGCGGATCACCGACCTGCCGGCCCTGGTCGCCTCGACGCTGGGCAAGCTCGAGTTCGAGACGCTCGGCGAAGTGCAGGAAGAACGCATCGTGGAGAAGCTGATCAACGGAGCCGTCGTCGCGACCTTCAACCGCTACTTCTCGGTGCGGGACTTCGACGATCTCGTCCTCGCCTTCGAGAACGGGTTGACGGTCGAGGCGTCCGACATGCTACCAGCGATGCGCTACGTGCACCAGGTATCCCACATCGAGAGCCTACGTCGCGCGACGCAGCGGCTCGGTGCGACGGGTGATCCTGCGCTGATCGCCTCGGTGGTCGAGTTCGTCCTCGAGGGACTCCATCTGAACCGCCGGTTGAACAAGGAGCGGGCGACGGGTCGGGGACCTGCCCGTTATCGCAGTTGAGGATCGCTCGGCCAGGAGGTGCCGCATGACGCCCACACCGAACCGGTTTCGCTACACCCGCTGGGACGGGACGCAACAGATCGATGCCTTTACCGCCGAAGATCTCCTGGAGGCGATGGCGGACGACCTCCTGGCTGAGGGAGACGTGAATCGCGCCCTGCAGCGGTTGTTCCGCTGGGGAATCGATCGGCCCGACGCGCGGCTGCCCGGTTTCCGCGAACTCCTGGAGCGGATCCGCGAGCGTCGGCAGGAGATGCTGCGGCGCTACGATCCCGGGTCGGTCTTGCAGGACTTGAACCAGCGGCTGGAGGACGTGATCCGGACGGAACGCTCCGGAATCGAGCGGCGCGTCCAGGAGGGACGCGAACGCCTGGCTCGGGCACAGGAGCGAGCGCAGAGGGGAGGTGCCGACCAGCCAGGGGATTCGTCCGACGAAAGCGCCCAGAGCGGTGAGGGAGAGGAAGCACTCCCCGATCCAGCCCTCCAGCAGTTGCTCGAGAAGATGGCACAGCAAAAGTTGGCCTTCCTCGACCAGCTGCCTCCCGATCCGGCTGGTCGCATCCGCGCGTTGAGCGACTACGAATTCATGGATCCTGAGGCCCGGCGCAAATTCCAGGAGCTCTTGGCTTCCCTCCAACAGCAGATGCTCCAACAGACGTTCCAAGGGCTGCAGCAGGCGATCCAGAACCTGACGCCGGAAGCGATCCGCGAACTCCGCCAGATGGTGCACGAACTCAACGATCTGCTCCGCGAGCACGCGCGCGGCGGGCAACCGGACCTGGAGCGGTTCAAGCATCGCTGGGGGCACTACTTCGGCCGCGACTTCAACAGCGTCGAGGAACTGCTCGACCACCTGGCGCGCCAGATGGCGGCTGTCCAGAGCCTCCTCGATTCGTTGCCGCCGGAGCTCAGGCAACAGCTGGACGAAGCGCTCGAGGCAGCGCTGCGCGACCCGGAGCTCCAACGGGAACTGCGCGAACTCGGCCAACTCTTGGGGCAGTTGATGCCCGACAACCCCTACCGGCAGGCGCAGTCGTTCAGCGGCAGCGAGGAACTGACGCTCGGGCAAGCTCTGCGCTTGATGGAGCAGTTGCGCGAGATGCAGCAGCTGGAGGAACTGCTGGAAGGGGTGCGCGACTGGCGCGACCTCGGCCGGGTCGACCTCGAGCGGCTGCGCGAGCTGTACGGTGAGGAACTCGCCGCGCAGTTGGAGGCCTTGCGACAGATCACCCGACTGCTCGAGGAGGCTGGATATATCCAGCGGACGCGCCGCGGCTACGAGCTGACACCGCGCGCGATCCGACGCATCGGTCAGAAGGCGCTCCGCGAGATCTTCCAGCACCTCAAGCGCGACCGCTTCGGCCAACACCAGGTGGAGCGGAGCGGACGCGGGGGCGAGCCGGTGGAGGAGACCAAGCCCTACGAGTTCGGTGACCCCTTCCTTCTTCATCTCCCGCGCACGGTCATGAACGCCGTGCAGCGAGAGGGCCCGGGCACGCCGGTCCGTCTCCAGCCGGCCGACTTCGAGGTGTTCCGGACCGAGACGATGAGCCGGGCGGCGACCGTCCTGATGGTCGATATGAGCCGCTCGATGCTCTACAACGGGTGCTTCCTCGCTGCCAAGAAGGTGGCGCTGGCGCTGGACAGCCTCATCCGCACGCAGTTCCCGCGCGACACGCTCTACATCATCGGGTTCTCCTATCTCGCCTCGGTACTCTCGCCGGAAGACCTTCCGCACATCTCGTGGGACGAGTACAACTACGGGACCAACATGCAGCACGGCTTCATGTTGGCCCGGCAGTTGCTCGCCCGCCACCGCGGCTGCACGCGGCAGATCATCCTCATCACCGACGGCGAGCCGACAGCCTACTTCGACGGCGAGCAGGTCCGCTTCTCCTATCCGCCGACCTACCAGACATTCCAGGAGACGCTCAAGGAGGTCGCGCGCTGTACGCGCGACGAGATCGTCATCAACACGTTCATGTTGGAGCGGAGTCCCTATCTTGCGAGCTTCGTCAACGAGATGACACGGATCAACAAGGGCCGTGCCTTCTTCGCCACACCCGACCACTTGGGCGAGTACATCGTCATGGACTACGTAGCCAACAAGCGGTTCCGCCTACGGTGAGGAGTACGGCATGTTGCGGAGGCTCGTCGGCCGCAGTGATGGCGACCCGACTCCGGCACGGTCGACGGAGCCGGGGCCGGCCGGGCAAGCGGGACAGGAGCAGGTCCGCGGGCCGAGCGGGGAACTTCTCGTCTACCGCTACGAGGATATCTTGCGCGCCGTGGGCCGCTTCATCGACGAGCAGGAACTCCAGGACGTCGTCATCTTCCAGACCGAGCAGGGGGTCTTGGTGCGCGGCATCCAGCGACCGCGCGCAGGGCACCGCGCGGTTCCCACCTTCTGCGAGCGGTTGTTCAGCAAGGAAGAAATCGGCGCCATCCTCGAGGAGGGACGGCGCCGGCGCGGCACGGGATCGAAACTCTTCCAGTGAGCCGGCATCTCAGGGGAGGATCGCGGTCCACTCCCAGGTCCCGTACTTGGTGCGGACCAGTTCCCGCGCTTCCTCGATCTCGTCGGCGGTCAGAGCACCCTCTTCCAGACCGTGACGCTCTGCGAAGGTCTGGATGAGATGCGCCTGGATCGTCTCGCGAGGGAGGTCAGTCTGCTGGCGGAGCGGTGCCACACGACGCTCGGCACTCCGGACACCCTTGTCGCTGAGCTTTTCCCGACCGATGCGGATGACGCGCGGGACCTTCGCTGGGTCGATGTCGTAAGCCATCGTCGTGTGATGCAAGACGGCACCGAAGCGCCGTGCCTGCGCGGCACCGCCGATCTTCCCCCGTGTCGAGGTGATGTCGTTGATCGGCTGGTACCAGGCCTCGATCCCGAGCGCCCGCAGCGCATCGACCACCCACGCGTCGAGGAAGGCGTAGGACTCCTGGAACGACATGCCCGCAACCAGTTCCGGCGGCGCGTAGATCGAGTAGGTGATGACCCTGCCGGGCTCGGTGAGCATGGCACCGCCACCGGTCATGCGGCGGACGACGGTGATCCCGTAGCGCTCCGCTTCCTCGAAGTCGACCTCGTTGCGCAGCGACTGGAAGCGACCGATGACGACCGCCGGTGCGGTCCACTCCCAGAAACGGAGCGTCGGGGGGCGCTCACCGGCACCGACGCGCCGCGTCAACACCTCGTCGAGCGCCATCTGCATAGCAGGATCGAACGCCTCACCGGCGATGAGCTGCCAGCGATAGCGACGCCAGCGTGCAACAGTCGTCACGGCAAAGCCCTCCGCACTGCCTGTGCGATCGACTCTGGGGAAAAACCGAGCATCTCGACTGGACGCCCGTATCGGGCCAGCGCTTGGCGAATGCGCCACGCAAGGTGGTCCTCGGTCGCCTCCGCGACCGGTACCCCTTCGATGGCACTGCGGATCGTCTCCAGCGCTTCCTCCGGCTCCAGGAAGAAGTCGCCCGTCACCTGGACGTGACAGAGGCGCCCGTCGCAGACCTCCAGGTCCACCTGGACGAGCTTTCCTCCTGGAGTCTTGAACTCGCCGTGTAACACGCCAACCCTCCGGCACGTCGAGCGGCGCGCTCATCTGGGCTCAAGTGTACCCCGCACCTGAGGCGCTGCTGGGCCGAGCGGCCATATGGTGGGACCGGCCCCGCGTGGCCGGGACTCGGCAGCGGTCATGTCCGAGCAGACGTTTTCGCGAGGACCGCGACGGGAACGGCTGCAGCGGGAGGTCGTGCGGGGACGACTCTAGAGGCAGGGGTATGAAGCCTACGTTCCCCGAGAGAACGAGTGGAGCCCAGCGGTGCGCCTTTCGCACCACCGGTATGGCGTACGTTCCCTGAAAGAACAGGGAGGAGCGCCGAGAAGCCGTACCGCTGCGTACTGGCCTGGACGGGCCCTCCAGCGGGTACGAGCGGCGGAACGCAAGGCCGGTCTGCGGAGCGGTGGAGCGACAGCACGCGAGTCGCCATCGCGGCGGGAAAACCTGCCGGAACGGGTATTGACAGCGAACGATGCCTCTCCGAAACTGGCACTGTCGCGCGAACGGAAGCTGCCGAAAGGAGACGGGCATGGCGCAGGCATCGGTCATCGAGCGAGCGATCGGCGCTGCACGGTTGGACCCACGGGCCTACGAGGACGTGGAACACGATCAGACAGCCACCGGGCCAGCACTCGTCATCGTGGCCATTGCTGCCGTCGCCAACGGCATCGGGTCAGCCGGTGAGGCGGGAGTACTCGGGCTCATCGGCGGGGTCGTCTTCGCACTCCTGGGGTTCGTGCTCTACGCGGGGATCGCCTATCTGATCGGCGGCAAGCTGTTCGCAACGAGGGAGACGACCGCCACCTGGGGACAACTGATCCGCACGCTCGGATTCGCGCAAGCACCTGGGATACTCCGCGTGCTCGGCATCGTACCGGTCATCGGTGGGCTCATCCAGTTGATCGTCGGTGTGTGGATCCTCATCGCGTCCATCATCGCGATCCGGCAGGCCTGTGACTTCTCGACCGGGCGCGCGGTGTTGACTGCAGTCGTCGCCTGGATCGTCTATTTTGTGTTCGTCATCATTCCGGCAGGCATACTCGGGGCCATCCTCGGGTGACGAGAAGGATCGCCACCCCGTCCCAAGCGGCCGCGAGCGAGTGATGCCGGCACTCCAGGGATCGATCGGAACCACGACGACGCGGTTCGCGCTTCTCGAAAGTGCGCTGGCCGGAGAGGCGCGGGCATCATCACCCGGGCCTCTTCGGGCCACAGGCTCGAAACGCGCCCGGGTCTCGCCGCTCGGGGTGTCGACGATCCAGTTGCTCGAACGAGTCGCCCGTTCTCCTAGGAGCCGGCCAGAGCGAGCGATCCGTATACCTCCGGCCGTCGATTGGCCAGCGACGGTAACTGCTGTCGCACCTCGCGGAGGTAGGCGAAGTCGAGCGTCGTCACGACGACACCCACGCGATTCGCAGCCTCAGCGATGACCGTCCCCCAGGGATCCGCCACCAAGGCGTGGCCGTAGCACTGCTGCCCCGGATCGTGCGGCCCGATCTGCGCCGGTGCCGCGATGTAACACTGGTTTTCGATCGCCCGCGCCCGCAGCAAGACGTGCCAGTGGTCTTTGCCAGTGTAGAGGGTGAAAGCAGCCGGCACGAAGATCAGCTCGGCACCGGCCAAGGCGAGCAGGCGATACAGCTCGGGGAAGCGCAGGTCATAGCAGATCGTCAGCCCGACAGTGTGTCCAGCTACCTCAGCGGTCACTACGCGGTCGCCCGGCAGGATGGTGGCCGATTCGTTACTGGTCACGTTGCCGGTGAGATCGACGTCGAAGAGGTGGATTTTGCGGTAGGTCGCGAGGATGTCACCTCCGGGCGAGAAGAGGACGCTCGTGTTGTAGTACTTGCCAGCGACCCCCGAGCGTTCCAGGATGGAGCCCCCGAGGAGGTAGATCCCGTGACGACGAGCGAGTTCGGCGAACCGCTCGGTCGTCGGACCGGGGATCGGTTCCGCGTTGGCCTCGTGCAGCTCGCGCGGGCCGAGAAAGTTCACGTACTCCGGGAGCGCCACCACCTCCGCGCCCTGCGCGGCGGCGTCGGCGATCAACCGCTCGGC
>JBEPZP010000071.1:0-10240 GCA_041640735.1 Thermomicrobium sp. | reverse complement strand
GATCGCAGTCGCACTCCTCGATGGGCGCTCGGCCATACCGGCGACATGGTTACGCCGAGCGATAACAGGCATATTGCTACGAAGCGACTCAATGAGTATACTCCCGAAGCGGAGCGACTCGCGACACAAGGTGACGGCCAACGATGGAATTCAAGGACTACTACAAGATCCTCGGTGTGCCGCGCGACGCGGATCAGGAGACGATCCGCAAGGCCTACCTGCGTCTCGCGCGCAAGTACCACCCGGACGTGAACAAGTCACCGGAAGCCGAAGAGAAGTTCAAGGAGATCAACGAAGCCTATGAGGTCCTCCGCGACCCGGAAAAGCGCGCCAAGTACGATCGCTTCGGAGCCGATTGGGAGCGATACCAGCAGGCAGCCGGCGCCCAAGGGGCTGCGACCGACTTCGCCGAATGGTTCTTCGGCACCCGCGAGCGGCCCCGCGAACGCCGCCGTCGCAGCGGAGACTTTTCCGACTTCTTCGATCTTTTGTTCGGCGATTTGGGCGACCTCTTCACGACGACGGGCGAGCGCACCCGCGTCCGCGCGCGGCCCGAGCGTGGTCAAGACTACGAGCACCCGATCGAAGTTACGCTCCGTGAAGCCTACCACGGTGCCACGCGTCGCCTCGACGTCAAGATCGACGAGGTCTGCCCGGTGTGCCACGGCAGCGGGCTCAATGGCCGCGGCATCTGCAGCACCTGTGGGGGTACCGGCTACGTGACGCGCACCAAGACGCTGGAGGTCAAGATCCCGCCCGGCGTACGCGAAGGCTCGCGCATCCGTATCGCGGGGCAGGGCGGGCCCGGCGTCAATGGCGGACCACCCGGGGATCTCTATCTCCGAGTACACCTCTTGCCCGATCCGCAGTTCACGCTCGAGGGCGACAACCTGCGGACGGAGGTCGAGGTGCCGCTCTACACCGCGATCCTCGGCGGTGAGGTGACTGTGCCGACGCTCGATCGACCGGTCGTGTTGCGCATCCCGCCCGGCACCCAAAACGGGCAGGTCTTCCGCTTGCGCGGTAAGGGGATGCCGTCGCTGCGCACCGGCGAGCGCGGCGATTTGCTCGTCAAAGTCAAGGTCGTCCTCCCGACCGACCTGACCGAAGAAGAACGGCGGCTCTTCCAGCGGCTCCGCGAGCTCCGCGAGAGTCGCGTCCGCGCCTGAAACGCACAGAATGCTATAGTTCTCGGGGCAGAGCGCCCGCCGAAACGCTCGCGAACGAGGAGACCGTTCCATGCCAGTCACGATCGTCTTGGGCGGCCAGTGGGGCGACGAGGGGAAGGGCAAGATCACCGACGCGCTCGCCGCGTCCGCCGACGTGGTCGTTCGCCCGAACGGCTCGACCAACGCCGGACATACCGTCGTGACCGAAGACGGTGTCTTCAAGCTGCACGTGATTCCCTCCGGAATTCTTTATTCACACTGCACGTGCGTCATCGGCGCGGGTGTCGCAGTCTCACCGCCCGATCTCCTGCGTGAGATCGCCAGTCTGCGTGAACGGCACGCGCGCCTCGGCCAGCTGTATCTGAGCGACCGGGCACACGTCATCATGCCCTATCACCCGCTGCTCGATGTCTGCGAGGAGCAACGCCGCGGCACCGCCGGCATCGGTACCACGTTGCGCGGCAACGGCCCGGCGTTCACCGACAAGGTAGCGCGACGCGGTATCCGTGTCGCCGATTTGTTGCCCGGCGCCGAAACACTCCTGCGGCAGAAGCTGGAAATCCTGTTACCGGAGAAGAACACCCTCTTCGTCCACCTCTACAACCGAGAGCCTGTCGAATTGGAGACCCTCTTCGAGGAGGTACGACGCTGGGGCGAACAACTCGCCCCGTATGTGATCGCTGCCGAGGTGTTCGTCCAGGACGCGATCGCCGCCGGTAAGCACGTGATCGTCGAAGCCGCCCAAGGGACGATGCTCGACCTCGACTACGGGACGTACCCCTACGTCACGTCGACGTCACCGACCGCGGCCGGCGCGTGCCAGGGTGCCGGTATCGGACCGACGCAGGTCGATCGCGTCATCGGGGTGTTCAAGGCGTATACCACCCGCGTCGGTGCCGGTCCGTTTCCGACCGAGTTGCATGACGAAGTCGGGCAGTTGTTGCGCGAGCGGGGACGCGAGTACGGGACGACCACGGGTCGCCCGCGCCGCGTCGGTTGGTTCGACGCTGTCGCAGCCCGCTATACCGCCCGCCTCAACGGCATGACTGAGGCGGCACTGACGAAGCTCGACATGCTCGATCCGTTGCCTGAGATCCGCATCTGCACGGGTTACCGGCTCGGAAATCAGACACTTTCAGCACCTCCGGCCCGCCTCGATCTCTACGAAGCAGTCGAGCCGGTGTACGAAACCTTGCCCGGTTGGCAATCGGACACGAGCGGCGCCACATCGTTCGCTGACCTCCCGCCCGCGGCTCGACGGTACGTCGAGCGGATCGAAGAACTGATCGGTGTACCCGTCACCATGATCGGAATCGGTCCGGCTCGCCGCCAGATCGTGTGGCGTCACGCCGAAGCGCTCACTTGACGGACGGGAGGTCGAGCGATGCTCGAAGCCTGGCAGATCCAAGAGATCATCCCCCACCGGTACCCGTTCCTCTTGGTCGACCGCATCGTCGAAGTCGAGTGGGGGCAGCGCGCAGTCGGTATCAAGAACGTCACCGTCAACGAACCGTTTTTCGTCGGTCACTTTCCCGGTAACCCGGTCATGCCTGGCGTCTTGATCGTCGAGGCGCTGGCCCAAGTCGGCGCGGTCGCGCTCCTCGGCCACGAGGAGTACCGCGGGAAGATGGCGTTTTTCGCCGGGATCGATCGGGTTCGCTTCAAGCGCCCGGTCCGGCCTGGCGACACGCTGCGGCTCGAGGTACAGCTCGGCAAGATCCGGCGCAACATCGGCACGGGATCAGGGAAAGCGACTGTCGACGGGGAGTTGGCCGCCGAGGGCGAAATCCTTTTCGCCCTGCTCGACCCCGAGGTCGCCCGGTCGGGCCGCTGAAGGATGCAGCGCTTCCTGGTGGTGAAACCGTGCTGCCTGGGGGATGCGCTGATGGCGACCCCCGTGCTGCGAGCGCTCCGTCACGCCTACCCCACTGGAGTGATCGACGTCGTCGTGACCCCCTGGGCAGCACCGGGCTTCGACGGGCATCCCGCCGTGCGCCGGTTGATCCCGTACCCCGAACGTCCGACTCCTGTCCGCATCGTCACCTTGGCGCGCACGCTGGCCCGGGAACGCTACGACTGCGCGCTCGGGCTGGATCGCTCACCGTACGTCGGCGCGCTCCTCTCACTGACCCGCATCCCGGTCCGCGCTGGGATCGGCACCGGCTGGCGCAGCCTGTTCTACACGCATGCTGTCAGGCCAGATCCCTCACGCCACGAAACGGAGCTCTACCTCGAAGTGCTTCGGACGCTCGGCGTCCATGCCCAGGGGCTGGAGCCCGAATACCACGTCCCCGCAACCGTGCGCGAGCAGCTCGCCGCCCGTACTGCGCACCTCCCGCGCCCGCTCGTCGTGATCCACCCCGGCGGTGCCGTCAACCCTGCCAGCCGGCTCCTGGCCAAGCGCTGGCCACCCGAACGGTTCGCGATGCTCGCCGACCGACTGATCGACACCCTCGGCGCCAGTGTTATCCTGGTCGGGAGTCCGAGTGACCGCGACGCAGTCACTGCCGTCTTCACCAGCTCCGGGCACGATCTCGTGGACTGGTCCTCCAGCCTCACCTGGACCGAATTGGCCGCTCTGCTTTCGCTCGCAGATCTCTTCGTCGGCAACGATACCGGTGCTGGACATTTAGCAGCAGCGGTGGGTACACCGACCGTCTCCATCTTCGGCCCCACGAGTCCCGTCCGCTATCGCCCACTGGGGCGGCGAAGCGTCGTCTGTGCTCCACCGGAGAGCTGGCGCCTACCCGACGACCGCGATCTCCGCAAGCCGTTCGCCGTACCGCAGGAACTCGACATCCGGCGGGTGACGGTCGACGACGTCTTCGCCGCCTGCCTCGGTCTCCTCCGAACGAACGGGACGCGTCCGTGATGCGCCAGGTACTGCGTGGCTTCGTCCGATCTCTCGGTGCGATCGCCCCTCGGCCGCTCGAGCCACCCTCGAGGCGGCGCGAAATCGTACTGATCCGGCCCGACCATCTGGGTGACGGCATACTGACGCTCCCCGCGCTCCGATACCTCCGACGCCAGGCGCCTTGGCTTTCGATCACGCTCCTCCACGGCCCCTGGACGGCACAACTCTTCGCAGCAGCCAAGATCGCCGATACGACGCGGATCGTTCCCTTCCGCGCGTTCTCGCGGACACCACGTCGTTCACCGTTGGCGCCGTACACGCTCCTCTGGCGCGAGGCAGTACATCTGCGGCGGCGTCGTCCACTCGCCGCTGTCGTGCTCCGCGACGACGACTGGTGGAGCGCCTGGTTGTGCGCACTCGCCGGAATACCGCTGCGGATCGGTTCCGCGCATCCCCACCTGCGGCAGTTCCTCACGCACCCCGTTACGTTGCATGCGAAGCACGTCGCCGCTCGCAACGTCGAGTTGGTGCTGGCCGCACTCCGCGTACTCGGGGTCGACCGAGAAATTGCCGACCTTACACCAGAGCGTTTCCCGCTGTTGTGGCCCCACGACCGGACCGCTGCACGAGACGTACGCGCCCTGCTCGACCGGGCGAGCAGTGCATCCGACTTCGCCGTCATCCACCCCGGTGCTGGCGCACCCGCCAAGTGCTGGCCGAACGAACGCTGGGCGCAGGTCGCTGATGCCCTCGCCCAGCGAGGCTTGGCCGTCGTGCTAACAGGCGCAGCGCACGAGCGCCCCGACATAGAGGCGATCGCTCGGCTGAGCAGGGCGCCGACGACGGTGCTCCCCGGTCAGCTCTCTATTCCGATGCTCGCTGAGCTGCTCCGGAGCGCGCGGGTCGTCGTCGGACCGGACACGGGGCCATTGCATCTGGCTGTCGCCGTAGGAACTCCTACCATCCATCTTTTTGGACCGACAGACCCGGAGCGTTTCGGTCCTTGGGGCACTCCTGACCGTCATCGCGTCCTGCGTTGCGATCTCCGCTGTGCCCGGTGCGGCGATATCGGCCCCGGGCGCCCACTCGGCGTGGGCTGTATGATCGCCATCACGTCGGAACGCGTCATCGCTGAGATCGCAGATCTTCTGGCCATGAGTGGTGCAGCATGAAGACAGCGATCATCGGCATCGACGCAAGTCGGATCCGACGCGCCGGTATGACAGGCACCGAGCGCTACGCGCGGCGCATCGTCGAGCACCTCCTCCAGCTCGAGAGCCCGTATCGCTTCCGCTTGTACACCAGAGACCCCGTTCTCGACCTTCCGTTGCCTGCCGCTCGAGGCGAGGTGCGTACCATTCCGTTTCCGCGGCTGTGGACCCACGCCCGCCTCGCGGCGGAGCTCGCACGGCACCCGGTCGACCTCCTCTTCGTGCCCGCGCACGTTTTGCCAGTGTGGTGTCCCGTTCCAGCAGTCGTCACCATCCACGACCTCGGCTATCACTACGAACCGGATGCTCATCCCCTTCTGCAACGCCTCTATCTCGAACTCGGCACCCGGCTGAGCGTTCGCCAGGCACGGCGCGTCATCGCGATCTCGCAGACGACGGCTGCTGACCTCGTGCGGTTTTACCGGGTACCACCAGACCGGATCGCCGTGGTGCCGCACGGGGTCGACGACACGTTCACGCCGCGTGCAGCAGACGAATGTGCGCGCGTCCGGCAGCGCTACGGTTTGCAAGCGCCGTACGTCCTGCACGTGGGGACTCTACAGCCGCGCAAGAACATCGTCCGACTCATCGAAGCGTTCGAACTCCTGGCGGCTCAGGACGAGCACCTCGAGCTCGTCCTCGTCGGCAAACGCGGCTGGTTGGCTGAGTCGATCGAGCGCGCCTTGGCAGCCAGCCCCGTACGCTCTCGGATCAGACTGCTCGGGCATGTCGCCGACGAAGACCTCCCCTGCTTGTACAGTGCTGCCGAGGTCTTCGTCTTTCCCTCCCTGTACGAGGGCTTCGGACTTCCAATCCTCGAGGCTATGGCCTGCGGTACCCCGGTCGTGGCCAGTCGTCGCGGTGCGCTGGTCGAGATCGCCGGCCCAGCCGTACCCTGCGACCCCTCGAACGCCGCCGACATCGCACGCGCGGTCAATGAGGCTCGCGACCCGACACGACGAAACGCGCTCGCTCAGGCTGGTTTGGAGCACGCTCGTCGCTTCTCCTGGAAACGGAGCGCGGAACGAACGCTCGCCGTCTTGAGCCAGGCACTCGGAGCGACGCATGCCGACGCGATTTCAGCGTATTCTGGTCGTAAAGATCGCCGACCTCGGTGATACGGTGCTCGTGCTCCCGGCGCTCCAGGCGCTCCGCCAGCGCTTCCCTACGGCACGGATCGATCTCCTGACCTCACCGATCGGCCGAGACGTAGCCGTCCTCTGTCCGACCGTCGACAGCGTGCACGTGCTGGACAAGGCGCGTCTCCGCTCGGGAACAGGACTCGTCACGCTCGTGCGGACGTGCTGGCGGCTGGCACGCACTGGTTACGATGCGGTCGTGCTCCTGCACCACCTGACGACGGCTGCCGGCCGTCTTCTGTACCGACTCCTAGCGATCGCGGCACGCAGCCCCGTCGTCGTCGGCCTCGACAACGGCACGGGACAGTTCCTCACACATCCGATCCCAGACCGCGGCTTCGGTACCTTGGCCGAGTGGGAATACGCGCTCAGCGCCGTCGAAGCTCTCGGAGCCATCCCGTGTGCTAGCGGCCCGTTCCTCGAAATACCCGATGAAGCGCGCGAACGCGCCAGTGACCTGCTCGCATCGGTTGCACGCCCGTTCGTCGTGATCCACCCCGGCGTCGGTCCGTTCGCTCCAGCTCGGCAGTGGCCAGCCGCGTTTTTCGCTGCACTCGCGGAACGGCTCATCGCCGCGGGATATCAGGTCGTCGTCAGCGGCACTGTCCCGGAATACAGTGCAGCCAAGGTCGTCCTCGACGTACCTGGCACTGTCGATCTCGTCGGCAAAACGTCCGTCGCCACCCTCGCGGCCGTCCTCGACGAGGCAGCGCTCGTCATCGGCGCGGACTGCGGCGTTATCCACCTCGCAGCGGCATTGCGACGACCCACGCTGGCACTGTTCGGTCCAACGAATGTCGAGGCGTGGCGACCCCTCGGCGCCTCGATCGTGACGCCAGAAGACGACCCACCGGCAGAGGTGCCCATCCTCGCCCTCACCCTCCGTCTTCCTTGTTCTCCCTGTTGTTATGTTGGTTATCGGCTCGGTCGACCGCGAGGTTGCCGCATCCGGACGTGTCTCCTCCGACTCGAACCGGAAGTGGTGGCTCGCTTCGCTCTACGCCTTCTCGGTGGCAGAGCTGAGCGACCAGCCTGAACTGGACGCCAGCCAGGAGCATCGACTGCCCACGCGCCCTATCGCGTCCTCCGTTTTCCATGTCCGTTGACGGTGTTGCAACGACCGCTTTACAATCGGCCCAGTGTGGAACACCGGTTCTCGAGTCGGTGCCGTCGTTGAGGAGAGGAACGCACGCAGCCGTGGGAGATCGAAAGATTCGCGTCGCGATCATCGGTGTCGGTAACTGCGCTTCGGCGCTCGTGCAGGGGGTACACTACTACCGGAACGCCGATCCGAACGAGTTCGTACCTGGATTGATGCACGTCGATCTCGGTGGCTACCACGTCGGTGATATCGAATTCACCGCTGGTTTCGACATCGACGTGAACAAGGTCGGCAAAGACCTCTCGGAAGCGATCTTCGCCCCGCCCAACAACACGTACAAGTTCACCGACGTTCCGTATTTGAACGCTCCCGTCTATCGCGGCATGACACATGACGGCCTCGGCAAGTACCTCTCGCAAGTCATCACCAAGGCACCGGGGCCGACTGCCGACATCGTGGGGATTCTCAAGGAGACGAAGACCGATGTCGTCGTCAACTTCCTCCCGGTCGGCAGTGAAATGGCTACCAAGTGGTATGTCGAGCAGGTGCTCGACGCCGGTTGCGCGTTCGTGAACTGCATCCCTGTCTTCATCGCGCGCGAGGAGTACTGGCAGCGACGCTTCCGGGAGCGCGGGCTCCCGGTCATCGGCGACGACATCAAGAGTCAAGTGGGCGCGACCATCGTCCATCGCGTGTTGGCTCGGCTCTTCGCCGACCGTGGTGTCCGGATCGACCGGATGTACCAGATCAACTTCGGTGGCAACACCGATTTCCTCAACATGCTCGAACGCGAGCGGTTGGAGTCGAAGAAGATTTCCAAGACCAACGCCGTTACCAGCATTCTCGACTATCCGATTCCGGAAGAGAACGTCCACGTCGGTCCGAGTGACTACATCCCGTGGCTGAAGGATCGCAAGTGGTGTCACATCCGCATCGAGGGGACCACGTTCGGCGACGTACCGATCAACCTCGAGCTCAAGCTCGAAGTATGGGACTCCCCCAACTCTGCCGGTGTCGTCATCGATGCGATCCGTTGCGCCAAACTCGCTCTCGACGCGGGTATCTCTGGGGCGCTGATCGGTCCGAGCGCCTACTTCATGAAGTCGCCCCCGGTCCAGTATCGGGACGAGGAGGCACGTGAACTCGTCGAGGCGTTCATCCGCGAGACGGTAGCGCAACGGGAACGGCTCGCTGCGACCGAAAACGCCTGACCGTATGCCAAACAGTCGGCGCCCATACGGGGATGAACCTCTTCATCCCCGTATGGTTTCGGCCGAGGCGCGAACTGACCCGTTCGCAGTGGACGTGGATGCACTGCGTGTCGGTCTTTCCTACGTCCTCCACGAGCCATCGTCCAGCTCCGCGGTGACGGAGCATGTGCAGCTCGTGCTGGCGCAGGCCAAGCGAGCGAGCAAAGCACTCCGGCAGCTGAGCGCGCTCCCCGACCATGAACTCCTCGTTCGGTTGGTCTCCCGCGACGACAGCACCGTCGAGTCCTTCCAACGTGCAAGGCCGTCCGCCGTTCTCTCGCTGCGTCTCGGTGCCTACCCCTTGCTCGGGCGTGTCCTCTCGCTGATCCTGCCGACCGGAGCACCCATACCGACCCTGCACTGGCTCGATGCGCCGTCCGGCGACCGGAAACCGCGCGATATGCCGCTTTTCGCCGCAAACGCTCAGCTATATTGGCCAGACGACCGCGAGACGACCAGATGGTTCGCTATACTCGTGTTTCGACCAGGTTGGAGCACATTCCTCCTCGATCTTTCGGTCGCGGCTGGGGAGGCTTCGGTGTCGCAGATGCAAACCACTGTAGAACGCTGGCTTCGTGAATATCTGGACCAGTGGTGGGTTGTCCATCCCTGGTGGGACAGACCTGCTGAGGAAGTACTCCCCGAGTTGCTCGAGGAGGCACGATGAGCCTCCTCTGGGCGTTGCGCATCGGAGCACTGCTCACACTCGTAGTCCCAACGCGTGTCGGTTACTGGCTCTGCCGGCTCATCGGCATCGGCGTGTTTCTCTTCCATCGGCGAGCGCGTCGGAACGTCCTCGACAACCTCCGGCACGTCTGCCCGCGGTGTTCCATAGTCTGGCGCTACCATCAGGCAGCGCGCGTCTTCGTGACAGCGGTCATGAACTACTACGACCTCGTTCGCCTACGCAGCATCGACCGGGACAAGATCAAGGAATTGGTCGACATCCGCGGCTGGACACACGTGGAAGACGCTCTCGCGCAGGGACGAGGCATCATCGTGCTCTCGGCCCACCTCGGGAACTTCAACGTCGTGGCCCAGTACCCGGCTGCACTCGGCCTGGAAGCCGCCATCGTCGTCGAGCGGGTACAGCCGCCGAAACTGTTCAACTACCTCTGTCGGCTACGGAGCGCCACCGGTGTCCGCGTCCTTCCCTCTGGTCCGGAGGCTGTCCCCGCGATCCTCCGCTTGCTACGCCGGAACGGCATCCTCCTCGTCGCCGGTGATCGCGATGTGACCGGCAACAACCGTTGGGTCCAGTTCTTCGACGCACCAGCTCCTCTCCCAGTAGGGCCAGTCGCATTGGCGCTGCGCACCGGCGCGACGCTCCTGCCCGCGTTCACGATCCGTCTCTCCACCCGCCGCTCCCTCGTCGTCGTCGAACCACCGCTCGAGCTCGTCCGGACTGGCGACGTGGAGCACGATATCCGGGTCAACCTCCAAGCGGTCGCCCGCAGCCTGGAGAAGATGATCCGGACAGACCCAGGTCAATGGACGGTACTCCAACCAGTCTGG
>JBEPZP010000070.1:0-10261 GCA_041640735.1 Thermomicrobium sp. | reverse complement strand
GCTGGACGAACGTCCAGGCACCCATGTTCTTCGGCTCCTCTTGGAGCCAGACGACCTCGCGTGCATTGCGATACCGGGACAGGACTGCAGTGATCTCGGTCTCGGGGAAGGGATAGAGTTCCTCGACGCGCACGACCGCGACATGGCGCGCTTGCTCGTACAGCGGGCTGGTGACCAGATCGACGTAGACTTTGCCGCTGCACAGGATCAGGCGCGTGACGTCCTCGGCTCGGTCGGCGATCGACGGGTCATCGATGACCGGCTGGAAGCGTCCCTGCGCTAACTCGCGGACCGGTGACATCGCCTTCGGGTGGCGCAGCAGGCTCTTGGGTGTCATCAGAATGAGCGGACGCGGGTCGACGTCGCGAAGCAGCGCTTGCCGACGCAGGATGTGGAAGTACTGCGCTGCGGTCGTGCAGTTGGCGATGCGCACGTTGTCTTCGGCAGCCAGTTGCAAGAAGCGCTCCAGCCGTGCGCTCGAGTGCTCAGGCCCTTGCCCTTCGTAGCCGTGCGGCAGAAGGAGCACCAGCGCCGAGCGCTGCCGCCACTTGGCCCATCCGCTCACGATGAATTGATCGATAATCACTTGCGCCACGTTGGCGAAGTCGCCGAACTGGGCTTCCCAGAGCACGAGCGCCTCTGGGGCCTGGACACTGTAGCCGTACTCGAAGCCCAGCGGGGCAGCCTCGGAGAGCGGGCTGTTGTACACCGCGAAACTCGCTTTGGCGGCCGGCATACGCTGGAGCGGGATCACCGGCTCACCCGTTTCGAAATCGTAGAAGGCCGCGTGACGCTGGCTGAAGGTGCCGCGGATCGTGTCCTGACCGGTGAGACGGATAGGCACTCCTTCCGCCAGCAGCGAGGCGAAGGCCAAGAGTTCGGCGTGCGCCCAATCGAGGAGTTCCTCACGCTCGACGACCTCTAGCCGCCGCAGGAGCTGGCGCCGCATCTTGGGATTGAGGTGGAATCCCTCGGGGAGCGCGTGGGCCTGTCGGTTGAGTTCCTTTAACGACTCGAGTGGCACGGCTGTCTCCGGCACGACCGTGCGACGGTTGCCCTCGGCGTAGCCGTTGTCCGAGGAGCGTCCCTTCGCTTTCGCCTGGAGCTTCTGCCGGATCTCCTGGAGCAGCGTGAAGTAGTGCCGTTCGATCGCGTCGACCTCGTCCTGCGTGACGACGCCCTCGTCGACCAGGCGCCGCGCCCAGAGTTCGCGGACGGTCGGGTGCTGGCTGATCACGCGGTACATTACCGGCTGGGTGAAGGTCGGTTCGTCCGCTTCGTTGTGACCCCAGCGGCGATACCCGATGAGGTCGATCAGCACGTCCTTGTGGAAGCGCTGCCGGTAGGCGAACGCCAGTCGAGCCACCGTCAAGCATGCTTCCGGGTCGTCTGCGTTGACGTGGAAGACGGGAATCTCGAACCCGCGTGCCGGGTCAGAGGCGTAGAAGGTCGACCGGCCTTCGTGCGGTTCGGTGGTATAGCCGAGCTGGTTGTTCACGATGATGTGGATCGTCCCGCCGGTCGTGTACCCTGCGATCCCGCTCATGTTGAGTGTCTCGGCGACGATCCCTTCGCCGGTGAACGCGGCATCGCCGTGGATCAGGATCGGCAAGCACGCGTCGACGTCCAGTGCGGGAGCGCCTGGCTGGTCGCGGCGTTCCTGCAACGCACGGGCCATCCCCTCGACGACAGGGTCAACGAACTCCAAGTGGCTGGGGTTGCTGGCGAGGATGACATGCAGTTCACCGGTAGCCCGCACGCCTCCCATGTGGTACTTGACGTCGCCGGTGTACCCGAGCGTGCCGCCCTCGGTCTGGGCAACCGACTCGCGGTGATCCAAACCCATGAACTCGACTAGGATCTGCTCGTACGGTTTGCCGAGGACGTGCGCCAGCACGTTCAAGCGGCCGCGATGGGCCATGCCCATCGCGACCTTGGGGATACCCGTCTCGGCTACCTGGCGAAGGATTTCGTCGAGGATGGGCACGAGCATGTCGTTGCCTTCGATCGAGAAGCGCTTCTGCCCGACGAAGGCACGATGCAAGAAGCGCTCGAAGACGTCGACCGCGGTCAGGCGCTCGAGCAGGGCGCGCTTGCTCTCGGCGTCGAGCCGAACGCGGTAGCGTTCGGACTCGATCGCTTCTTCGAGCCACTCGCGCTCGGCACGTGATTGGACATGCCCGTAATCGAAGCCGATCGTCCCGCAGTAGATCTGTCGGAGCCGTTCGATCGCCTCGAGCGCGGAGGCTGCACCGCGGGCAGCGGGACCGCCGACGAGCGTTGCCGGCAGTTGTGCCAAATCATCCCTGGTGAGGCCGTGGTAGGCTGGGTCGAGGGCAGGATCGCCCGGGGGTGGGTTGCCCAAGGGATCGAGTCGGGCCGCGCGGTGACCGCGGTGACGGATCCGTTGTGCGAGTTGCACGGTCGCCGCGACCTTCGCAAAATCGAACGCCGGCCCTGCAGTCGCAGCGGCCGGCGCCGGGGCGGCGAGTTCGTCGAGACGAGGTCCCCACTCGGAGAAGAATGCTCGCCAGCTCGGCTCGACTGCCTCGGGATCGCGCCGGTACGCTTCATACAGTTCGAGGATGTAGCCGATATTGAGCCCGGTCAGCCGCTCGAGCACCTGCTTGACATCCTGCATCGCACCAACCCACCTCGCGCGTGATGCTCCCGGCACCGCCGCAGCGATGCTCGCGTGTCCGCCTCGCGGTGTCGCGACTCCTACCATGCAGGCAGGTGCCGCATATCAATGATACCGCTACAGGTGATACGGAAACAGCGTTCCGTTCGGCATTCTCGAAAAGTCTGTGCTAGCGAGAAGGACGAGTCGCTAGTTCCTCGACGGCTCGGCCGGTTGCCAGCGCGACGATCCGTTCCGGTGAGTAGACAGAGGCGGGATCGACGGCGTGCACCATCGCCGCGACACGAAGCGCGGCGAGGCCGGGATCTTGGCGCGTCAGTGCCTCGAACCGTTCCCAGGTCTCGTCGGGGATTTGAGCCCGTAAGCGGAACGTCGTGAAGTCGATCATCGGTCGGACGTCGGCGTCCCGCCGCTCGTGGTAGCGAGCGAGAGCCTGGTCGAGTCCACCCGAATGTGGATCGATCGCGGTGAGTTCTTCAACGAGCAGGCGAGCGCTGCGCGTGGCGTCACCGATGCCCTGCACGGTGTGCGGATCCTTGTGGCAGCCGGCATCGCCGACGAGCGCCCAGCCTGGACCCGAGGCAGTGCGGAAGAAGTTCGGCAGGTACCCGGTACCTCTTACGGGAGCGACGCGTCGACCGTCGCGGACGCGTTCCCAGGTCGCCGGAATGCGAGCGAGTCCCTCGAAGAACCACCGTGCCGGTGCGGTGCGGAACGCTCGGAACGCTGCGTTGTCGACGCCGTAGCCCACTAGCGTCAGCCCGTGATCGGCAGGGAAGAGGAATGCGGCAGCGTCGTCAGCCCCGATCTCGGGAAAGTCACCTCGGGCTGCCAACGCCGCCGGTTCTGCGTCCAGCGGGATGCCCTCGACGTAGGTGTAGTACCACGCGAACAGGGGTGGGACGACGTGGTAGCTCGCAGCCTTCACGCGCTGTGCGACGGTCGAGTTCCGGCCGTCAGCGCCGACGACGAGCGGAGCCCGAGCGACCCACTGTCGTGCATCTCGGTCGATGACGACGCCGCGAACCCGACCGTTCTCCCACACGCGGTCGCGAACGCGCGCTCGCGTGAGGAGCGTGACGCCGGGCCGGGTGGCCACCTGCTCGACGAGGACCGTGTCGAGGATCTCGCGCCGGATACAGAGCGCGAAGTCGAAGCCACGGTGGTCGGGAAATGGTGCCTCGACATAGGGAAAGCGGAGCCAGCGGAGGCGCGGTGCGGGTAGGGACAGTACAGGCTCGTGCAGCCGAAAAGTACGGAGAATGTCGAGTGTATCGGCGAAGAAGAGGTGGGTGGAGAGTGTCGTGCTCGGGAACTGGTTGCGATCCACCACCAGCACACGCCAGCCGAGGTCAGCGAGCCCAGCGGCGGTCACGCAACCTGCGATCCGCGCTCCGACGACAATGGCATCGAAACGTCCGAGTTCGTTCACGGTTCGTGCCCCGTGCGCAGCATCTCGATCGGCGAACGGGCGGCTCCCTACAGTGGCCCAGCCGTTCGATCCCGATTGTTGCAGACAGGCAGATTCGTCGACTGATCTGGAGCGGCTCGCTGTCGGTGCCGCCGCCTACGTGGACGGATGACGAGTGACCGCGTGCGCACTGGACACGATTGCCGTATCGGGGCCAGCGGCGTAGACTGAGCCTGGTCGTGGTTGCCGCGCTGGCGAGCGGGCAACCAGCGGCGAGAGGACGGTACGAGCGGTGGACGTGCCGCTGCCGAGTCGCAGCTATCGTTCCTTCCCCGGCTAACCTCGGAGGCGTGCCAGCAGCCCTCCGGGGTGATCGGGTGACGACGAGTGTGCTTCCGGAGGGACGCTGGTGCGCCGGCACTTCCTGCGGTGGACTCTGTAACCTCTACGCCCTCAGCGTACCCGTGAAGGCGGCGCGCCGCAGATCGGTAGGCAGCGTCCGCCCTGACCTGTCGTTGACGACGCAGGTAGCGGTGGCGAGCCGAAAGGAGGGCGCATGGCGACAGAAATGAACGTCAGGGCACTCCTGGACGATGCCCTCCAGCGCAAGGATCGGGAAGCGCTCGAGGATCTCCTTTGGGAACTCGTCGAGCGAGGTGAGCTGTACGATGTCTTGAGCGACCTCGAACCGAAGACGCTCGCGGCGCTCGCGCAGGTATTGGGTGACGAGACGTTCGGCGAGTTTCTCGCTGAGCTCGAGCCGAGCGATGCCGCCGCACTGCTCGAGCGCCTCGGTTCGGAGGAAGCGGCTGACGTCTTGGAGGCGATGGCTCCCGACGATGCCGCGGACGTGTTCGCCCAACTGGATCCGGCGGAGGCGCGGCAAATCCTCGTCGAAATGGAACCGTTGGAGGCTCAGGAACTGCAGGAGCTCCTGAGTTATCCACCGGACACGGCCGGTGGCCGGATGACTCCATCCTTCGTCGCGCTGTTACCGGACGTCCGCGTCGACCAGGCCATCGCTGCCTTGAGGAAGGTCGCTCAAGAAGTCGAGACGATCTATTACGCCTACGTCGTGGACGAGGACAACCACCTGCTGGGTGTCGTCTCGATGCGAGACCTCGTCCTCAGTCCGCCCTACAGGACCGTCGGTGACATCATGGTCCGTGACGTCGTCAAGGTCAGCGCGACGGCCGACCAGGAGGAAGCGGCGCGCCTGCTGGTCGAGGAGGGGCTGCTCGCCATACCGGTCGTCGACGCGGAGAATCGACTCTTGGGCATCATCACCGTGGACGACGTTGCCGATATCCTCGAGCGCGAAGTGACGGAAGACATCGAGCGGCTCGGTGGTTCGCAACCGCTCGAGGTCCCCTACACACGCGCAACGCCACTCTATCTCTGGCGTCGTCGCATCGGTTGGCTGTTGCTCCTGTTCGTGGCAGGAATGTATACGGGTACGGTTCTGCGACACTACGAAGAACAGCTCGAAGAGGCTATCGCTCTCGCTTTTTTCGTCCCGCTCCTCATCGGCACCGGGGGGAACGCTGGGTCGCAAGTCGTGACGACATTGGTGCGTGCGATGGCTGTAGAGGGGATCGGGCTGCGCGACTTCTTCCGTATCTTCCCCAAAGAGTTCATCGCAGGTCTCCTCGCAGGGGTGGTCATGGGTACGGCTGGTTTTCTCCGGGCGGAAATTCTCGGGGTCGATCCAGCGATTTCTCTCACCGTGGCTTTTGCGCTGTTCTTCATCGTGTTGTGGGCAGTGACGGTAGCGACCCTCTTGCCGCTCATCTTGCAGCGAGTTGGTATCGATCCAGCAGTGGTGTCCTCCCCGCTGATCGCTACGCTCGTCGATGGGACGGGACTCCTCATCTATTTTAATGTCGCGCGCGTCATTCTCAGCTGGTACGGTTGATCAGCCTGGCGCATGCTTGCGCCCGTGACGAGGCCACGGGAGGACAGGGATGGTCAGGATCCATGACATCGAACCAGGGTGGTTCTGCGTCGACCTGGCGTTCCAGGGCGTGCCGCAGGTCATCGCGTCCTACGTCTTCGTGGGGCGGGACGGTGCGACGATCGTCGATACGGGGCCGGCCTCGACGCTCCCGCCTTTGCTCGCTGCCCTTCAGGAACTCGGGGTAGCCGACGACCAGGTTCGCAACATCGTGTTGACGCACATTCACCTCGACCATGCCGGAGCAGCAGGGCACCTACTGGAACGGTTTCCCCGGGCGCGCGTCTTCGTGCATCCGGTCGGAGCCCCTCATCTCGTCGATCCCAGCCGGTTGTGGGCCAGCGCGGCCCGCATCTACGGAGAGCGGATGGAGGAACTGTGGGGCAGTATCCGCCCTTGCCCTGCCGAGCGACTCGTCGTCGTCGAGGACGGCGATACGATCGACCTCGGTGGTGGGCGGCGTCTCCGTGCCTTGGCGACGCCGGGGCACGCTTCGCACCACCACGCGTACTTGGAGACGGCCAGCGGCTCGATCTTCGCAGGAGACGTCGCCGGCATTCGGATCGGCGGGATCCGCTTCGTCTTTCCGCCGACGCCGCCACCGGATATCGACCTCGGCCAGTGGCGACGCAGTATCGAACGTCTGCGCAGCCTGCGGCCGGCGCGGCTCTATCTCGGCCACTTCGGAGCGGTCGACGATCCGGAGTGGCACTTCGACGACCTTCTCGCCCGCCTCTTTGTGTGGGGTGGCCTCATCGCCGCGTACCTGGAACGCGGCGACGATCCTGAAGCGATCGCCGAACGGTTGCGTTCGCTGACGGAAGAGGAACTAGCGCTCCTCGTCGGGGACAGTGTCCCGCTCCCAGCGTATCAATGGGCCTCGGGAAGTTATCGGATGACCGTCGACGGCTACGTGCGATACTTCCGCTCGCACCGGCCTTTCGCGAGCGGCGCCTGACCTGGAGACAGGCGGGGATGGTCGATCAGCGCGACCTGCGGGGGCGAGCCTATCGGCTCATCGTGCTGCTCGGTATCGTGAGCCTGCTCGGCGACGTCACGTACGAAGGAGTCCGCGGTGTGACCGGACCCTTCCTGGCGACGTTGGGTGCGAGCGCGGTCGCTGTCGGGCTCATCGCAGGACTGGGGGAATTCGCAGGGTACGCGCTGCGGACAGTGGCCGGATACCTGGCCGATCGCTTTCGATCGTACTGGCTCTTCACGTTCCTCGGGTACGCGTCGATCGCTGCCTTACCGTTGCTTGCGCTCGTCCATCGTTGGGAGTGGGCAGCGCTGCTCATCGTCCTGGAACGTATCGGCAAGGCGCTGCGTGCCCCCTCTCGCGATGCCATCCTGTCGCACGCAGCGAGTCAGGTGGGACGGGGCAAAGGGTTCGGTCTGCACGAGGCGCTCGATCAGGTCGGGGCGCTCATCGGCCCGGCGCTGTTCGCAGTGGCGCTCACCCTCGATGGTACGAACGGATACCGGCTCGGTTTCGCGCTCTTGACGCTTCCGGCGCTAGCGACCGTAGTCGTGTTGGGACTCGCGTGGCGACAAGAGCCGACACCGGAGTCGATGGAGCGAGACCGCGTACCGCCGCGAGGAGAAGCGAGCGTCGCTGGTCTTCCTGGGGCGTTCTGGCGCTATGCCGTCTTTACGGTGGTGGCGACGCTCGGTTTCGTTCCCTTCGCTCTCGTCTCGTACCACCTCGAAGCACGTTCGATCGTTCCTACGGCGGCGATACCGGTGCTCTATGCGCTGGCGATGGGTGTCGACGGGCTGGTAGCGCTCGTCGCTGGCTGGGGCTACGACCGTTTCGGATTGGTCACGCTGGCTGCGGTACCGGTGTTCGCGGCGTTGGCCGCCGCGGCGGCCCTCCAGGAACGAACGGTGCTGGTCATCACCGGTATCGTCGCCTGGGGTGTGGCGATGGGGTTGGTCGAGACGACGATGCGTGCGGCCGTCGGGGATCTCTCGCCGCGGGAGACACGGGGGCTCGCCTACGGTATCTTCAACACGATTTTCGGTCTCTCGTGGTTGCTGGGCGGGGTCGCGCTGGGTTTCGTGTACGAGCGTCTCGGCCCGGGCGGTGTCGTGGCTGTGATCGCTGCGGTGCAGGCCGTCGCTCTCGCCGCGTTCTTCGCCCTGGGTGTCGCAGGAGCACACCGCGAGCATCAGGCGCGGGTGTAGGACTCGAAAGAATGCCCCTCACGCCACAGAAACGCCCTGCGCAGCGTCACCGCCGAGTAGCTCGGTTTCGGTAGGCGAGCGGACATCGGCCGGTCTCGCGACCGCTGTCCGCTCACCTGGAGGTGGTCGCGATTGCTGCCAGTCCATGGTGGGCGGATGAGCTCGCCGGAGCCGGGGCGGCGGTATCCCGGGAACTACAGTCCCGAGAGCAGAAATGGCTGTCGCGGAAGACAGGGCAACTCGTGCTAGATCTTGCACCACCTCTCTGTCCTATACACCTCGTGGTTCGAGTGCGTCGACAATGGACGCAAGGGGAATTCTCGTCACTCTCCAAGCGAAGCGGCGTTCAGTCAACCCTCGGCTCCTGTCGACCGATACCCCTGGCAGTGAAGGAGCCTCCCGGGATGCATCGGTGGTACCGTGCTGAATCCGAACGTTGTTCGGAAGGTACTGCGCCGGGCAGCGGTGCGCGGCATAATGCCTCGAGCTGTTGCAGGCGAAGCACTCTTTCGGGAAAGCGAAAGGTGACCATGTGATGACGAGAGATGGGCAGAAGCGTGGCAGTACGCCAGCGAAGGCACAGCGATCCTCGTCGAGACGGGTAGAGATACCCAACGCCGAGTTGCGCGCAGATCACCTTCCTCCGCCTAGTGCATCGGTGAACGAAATCTTCGCTTTCGCGCTCACCTTTTCTGGGTACACGTACTGGGGCTCTTTCGAGCGCTGCGCCGAGATAGCGAACTCGTGGCTGGAGCGGTTCCATCAGAGCGGGGAACTTCCCGATACGATCGAGGAACTCCGCACGTGTCTCTTCTTCGAGCAGCAGCGCTGGCGCCATTACGGCGAATCCCCCGATGCGTCGGCACGGGCGTACCTTTCCGCCCTGCTCGAGAAGCTGCGCGAGAAGGTGAGCCAGGGGACGTCCGACGACAGGCGAGGCTGTACGGATAGATGACTCCACAGCGAGCGGGAATCGTCTCAGGCTTTGGGTCGCAGCTGTACGGTGACCCGTGACGAAGGAACGCGGAACGAGCGAGCCCTCAGCCGGGCAACCAATGCTCCGTCAGGAGCCGCTGCACACCATCCTCCGTCGCTGTCCTCGAGATCGATCCCGGGATGTCGCCTCACCGAAGACTTTCGAGGATCGGGTGGTATCGAGGAATCTAAACTGGCTTACTGTTGCAGGACCTTCACGGGAATGACTCTAGGCATCGATACGACGTCGAGAAGGTGCGCCCTTTCCCCTGTCGAGCTGGTCGGCCTACGCTGCGTAAGCGCGACGCGGTAGTCGCTGTCATAGCTCCAAGCGGAGTCGGGTACGCGACGGCGGTTACCTCTCATTCCGGTGACTCTGGAGCCATTCGAGGAGCGAGGAGAGCGGTCTGGTATTGATGACGTGCCGCGCTTCGGCCCAACCGCGCCGCGCGGTCGCGACCGACCAGCGCATGTTGTCGAGCTGGCGAGCCGAGTGCGCGTCGCTGGTACAGGCGATCGGCACGCCTCGTTCGATCGCCCGCTGGACCCAGATGTCGGGCAGGTCGAGCCGGTCCGGCTGGCCGTTGACCTCGATCGCCACTCCGTACTCGGCGGCGGCTTCCAGGACTGCGTCGAGGTCGATGGCGTAGGGAGGGCGCGAAGCGAGCAGACGGCCCGTCGGGTGCCCCAAGATGTCGACGTGCGGATTGGCGAGGGCGCGGACGACGCGCTCGGTCATGCGTGCCTCGGGGAGATCGAACGCACTGTGGACCGAGACGATGACGAGATCCAGCTCGGCGAGTACGTCGTCGGGATAATCGAGCGAGCCGTCGGGATGGATGTTCACCTCCGCGCCGTGCAGGATCCGGAACGGCGCGTACCGCTCGTTCAGTTCGTCGATCCGCTTACGCTGTTCGCGGAGTCGCTCGACGGTGAGACCGCGGGCTACCGTGAGCGAGGGAGAGTGGTCCGATATGACGACGTACGCATACCCTCGTGCCAGAGCAGCCTGCACCATGCGTTCGAGGGACTCGTGGCCATCGCTCCAGTCGGTGTGGACGTGCAGATCACCGCGGATCTCCGACAGTTCGAC
>JBEPZP010000069.1:0-10460 GCA_041640735.1 Thermomicrobium sp. | reverse complement strand
ACCTTGAGCGGAATGTACGTCATGCCGCCGCCGTAGACCCGGCCCCGACGCACGCGCCGCGCATGCTGGACAGGGATTCGTCGCTGCCCCTCGGTGATGAGGACGATTCCCACGATGATCACGAGCCCGATCGCCAAAAAGGCGATCGTCCCGATGAAGTTCTCCGACAGCGTCCCACCGGTGACCAGACGCCCGACGGTGCTGGGCAACTGCGCGACGATACCCCCCATGATGATGATGGAGACTCCGTTGCCGATGCCGTTCTCGGTGATCAGCTCACCCAGCCAGACCAGGAAAACCGTTCCGGCTGTCAACGTGACCAGCAGCGCCAAGCTCCGCAACCATGTTTGGCTGTCGAAGAGACCGAAGTCACGCAGGACACCGGCGCTGCTCATCAACACCGCGTGCCCGTAGGCTTGCAGGAATGCTAGCGGGACGGTCAGCCAGTGTGTGTACTGATTGATCTTGGCCCGACCGATGTTCCCCTCACGCGAAAGCTCGGTGAGCCGCGGGATCACTGGCGTCAGCAACTGCATGATGATCGAGGCGGTAATGTACGGATACACTCCGAGCGCGACGATGGAGAAGTTGGAGAGCGTACTTCCCGAAAAGAGGTTCAGCACCCCGAGGAACTGATTGGTCTCCAACAGTTGTCGGAGCGCCGCCTGATCGACGCCCGGCACAGGAATCGTTGCGACGAACCGGAAGATGACCAGGATACCGAGCGTGAACAGCAACTTGCGCCGGAGATCGGGGAGCTTGAACGCGCTGACGAATGCCTCGAGCATCAGCGGATGACCTCCACGCTACCACCGGCTGCCAGAATCTTCTGGCGCGCCGATTCGGAGAACGCGTGTGCCTGGACGTGGAGCGGCCGGGTCACATCGCCGTGACCGAGAATCTTGACGGGTGCGCCCTTTTCACGCACCAGGCGATACGTCCGCAGAACGTCCGGCGTGATCACGCCTTCCACCGGAAGCTCGTTCAAGCGTCCGACATTCACCACCTCGAAGTAGATCTTGAACGGATTCTTGAAACCGCGCTTTTGCCCGAGGCGCCGATACAACGGGTTTTGGCCACCTTCGAAGCCCGGTCGCACACGGTTGCGCGCCCACTGGCCTTTCGTGCCGCGACCGGCCGTTTTCCCCTTCCCCGCGGCGATCCCACGCCCGACCCGCGTCTTGGGGCGACGCGATCCTGGCGCAGGCTTGAGCTCATGGAGTTGCATGAGGACCCTCCCTCACCAGCTCATTGCGAGGAGCGCTCGTCCAGCTCCTCGACACGGACCAGATGTTGCACCTTGGCGATCATGCCACGGATCGTCGGTGTGTCCGGGTGCTCGACTGACTGGCGGAGCTTGCGCAGTCCGAGCGAGCGAAGCGTCGCCCGCTGCTCTTCACGATAGCCGATCGCACTCTTGACGTACGTGATCCGCAGTCGCTTACTCGCCATCGCTCTCCACCCGCTTTCGTCGACCGCGCAGCACTCGCTCCACCGGTAACCCGCGCCGCGCCGCTACCTCCTCGGGTGACTCGAGCTGGCTCAACGCGAGGAGTGCCGCTTGGGTTACGTTCACCGGATTGTTGCTGCCGTGCGTCTTGGCGATCAAGTCGCGTATCCCAGCTGCTTCGGCGACCGCTCGCACACCGGCACCGGCGATGACACCGGTTCCCGGCGCTGCCGGCTTCATCAAGACCCGCGTCGCCTTGAACTTGACCTCGACCTCATGCGGTATCGTCGCACGATCGAGCGGTACCTCGATGAGGTTCTTTTTCGCCGCTTCGACCGCCTTGCGAATGGAATCGGGCACCTCGGTCGCCTTCCCGATACCCACACCGACGTGCCCCTGACCATCGCCGACGACCACGACGCTCCGGAAATGGAAGCGTCGCCCGCCTTGGACGACCTTGGCGACCCGCGCGATCTGGATGACACGCTCACGCAGTTCGCCTACTCGACTCGGATCCACTCGCCGCCGTTCCTTGATGATCGTCATCGTCGCTCTCGCCTCCCTAGAACTGCAGCCCCGCTGACCGGGCGCCGTCAGCGAGCGCCTTCACCCGACCGTGGTACTTGTACCCACCCCGGTCGAACACGACCTTGGTGATCCCTTTCGCCAGCGCTCGCTCCCCGACCACCTGCCCGACCACCCGTGCCTCCTCGATCTTCGGATGAGGATCGGGGAAACGCTCACGCACCTCGCGCTCCAGCGTCGAGGCAGCGACGAGCGTGTGTCCGCGTGTGTCGTCGATGATCTGCGCGTAAATATGCTTGTTGCTCCGGAACACGTTCAAACGCGGTCGTTCCGGCGTCCCGAAGACCCGGGCACGGACCCGCAGGTGTCGCCGTTTACGTGGCGAGAGCTGCCGCTTGAACTGGAAGCGCATACCGACCCCTCCATCATCGCACGAGCCGCTCGATCCCCGCCCTCCCGGCGCTTTCGAGCGGCCTTACTGTGGCGCAGTCGTCCTACTTGCGCGCCTTACCGGCCTTGCCGGCCTTCCGTCGGATCACCTCACCGACGTATCGGATCCCCTTCCCCTGATAGGGTTCGGGCGGGCGGACCCGTCGGATTTGCGCCGCGACCTCACCGACGAGTTGCTTGTCGATCCCCAGCACGCCGATCCGCGTGGGCGACTCGACGACGAACGTGATACCCGGCGGGGGCTCGATCCGGACCGGATGCGAATACCCCACGTTGAGGACAAGCGTCTTCCCCTCGAGCGCAGCTCGGTACCCGACGCCGTGAATCTCGAGGTCCTTCCGGAAGCCCTCCGTCACCCCTTGAACCATATTGGCGATCAGGGTGCGGTAGAGACCGTGCAACTGCTTGAAGAACCGCTCGTCCGACGGGCGCTGCACCAGGACAGTCCCGTCGACCTGCTGGACGATCATCTTCGGGTGTACCTTGAGCTCCAACTCCCCCTTCGGCCCGCGCACGCGGACAAGACCGTCAGCGATCTCGACGGTCACGCCGGGTGGAATCGGTATCGGACGCTTGCCGATCCGCGACATCTGCGGCCTCCCGATTCAGAACACAGTGCAGATGACTTCGCCGCCGATGCCACGACGGCGCGCCTCGGCATCCGTCATCACTCCTTGCGACGTGGTCAGGATGGCGATGCCGAGACCTCCCTTGACCCGCGGGATCTCGTCCTTCCCGACATAGATCCGCAGACCAGGCTTCGAAACGCGCTTGATCTCGCGGATCGCGGGTCGCTTGTCCGGTGTGTACTTCAGCCGGATCCGCAGGATCGGTCGTGGCTCCGCCGGCTCGACGACATAATCAGCGATGTACCCTTCTTCCTTCAGGATGCGTGCGATTTCGACCAGCATCTTGGACGCCGGCATGGTCGCCTCCGCTTTGCGGCCCATCCCGGCGTTACGGATGCGGGTCAGCATGTCGCCGATCGGATCATTGACCGTCATCGCACTCCACGCCCTACTCGCCTGCTCGTGTACCACTTACCAACTCGCCTTCTTGACACCCGGCAACTTGCCCATCGAGGCGAGCTGCCGGAAGCAAATTCGGCACAAGCCGAATTTCCGCATGTACGCACGCGGCCGACCGCACAACTTGCACCGGTTGCGGTGGCGCACCGCGTACTTCGGCGGCTTGAGCGACGCAACGATCTTCGCCTTGCGTGCCATGCTACGTACTCGCCTCCGTGTTTTCAGTCGCGGAACGGCATACCGAGTAACTCCAGCAGCCGCCGCGCTTCCACATCGTTACGCGCCGTGGTCACGATCGTGACCTCCAGCCCGCGCACTTTGTCGATCTTATCGTAATCGACCTCGGGAAACACGATCTGTTCCCGCAGGCCCAGCGAATAATTCCCGCGCCCGTCGAACGACCGCGACGACACACCCCGGAAGTCGCGAATTCGGGGCAACGCGATCGCGATCAGCCGGTCGAGGAAGTCCCACATCCGATTGCCGCGCAGCGTCACCATGACGCCGATCGGCATCCCCTTGCGCAACTTGAAGCCAGCGATCGACTTCCGCGCTCGCCGAACGACCGGCCGTTGCCCGGTGATAGCGGCCAAGTCGTTCATCGCGTAATCGATCGCTTTCGGGTTGGAGACAGCCTCACCCAACCCGATATTCAAGACGATCTTCTCGAGCCGCGGTACCGCGAAGCGATGTGGATACCCGAACTCTTCCATTAGCTTCGGGACGACTTCCTCGCGGTACCGTCGCTTCAGCCGCGGCTCGACACGCTCGTGCACTTCGGTCGCCATCGCTCACTCGCCTCACTTCGCTCGACGCTGTGCCGTCGGCTTTTCGATCGTCTGCCCACACTTCTTGCAGTAGCGTACCTTCTCCCCGCTCTCCGTGAAGCGGAACCCTACGCGGGTCGGCTTACCGCAATGCGGGCAGAGCAACATGACCTTGGACACGTGAATCGGAGCTTCCATCTCGATGATGCCAGCTTGCCGCACCCCAGGGATCGCCCGCTGGTGCTTCTTGACGATGTTGACACCCTCGACGATCACCCGATCCTCGCGCGGCAGGTTGCGCCGTACCCGACCGCGCGCCCCCTTGTCTTTGCCGCGGATGACGATAACTTCGTCCCCAGTCACGATCTTTTCAGCCATGGTCGGCACCCCTCACAGCACTTCCGGTGCCAGCGAGATGATCCGCATGTACTGCCGCTCCCGGAGTTCCCGCGCCACCGGGCCGAAGATGCGGGTGCCTCGCGGCTGACCTTGAGGCGTCACCAACACAGCGGCGTTATCGTCGAATTTGATGTAGGAGCCGTCCTTGCGCCGGTACTCCTTTTTCGTGCGGACGATGACCGCGTAGACGACGTCACCCTTCTTGACCGACGCATTCGGCTCCGCCTTCTTGACTGAGGCGACGATGAGGTCGCCTACCGACCCGTAGCGGCGCTTGGACCCACCGAGGACGCGGATGCACATGATCTCTTTGGCACCAGTGTTGTCAGCGACCACCAGCTTCGACAGCGGCTGGATCATGGCTCGCCCTCACTCCCACCTTCGGTTTCCTCGAGGATCTCCGCTTGAACCTCCGGTGTGGCGCGTTCCAGAATCTTGCGGACGATCCATCGCTTCGTCTTGCTCAGGGGTCGTGTTTCCTCGATGAGCACGAGGTCCCCGACCCGGCAGAGATTGTATTCGTCGTGAGCGTAGAACTTGCTGGTGCGACGGATCGTCTTCTTGTAGAGCGGGTGGCGGCGCATGTAGTCCACCGCCACGACGACGGTCTTGTCCATTTTATCCGACACGACGCGCCCCACCTTGGTCATCCGCCGCTTGGGTCGCTGTGGCGACGCTGTCGTTGGTGCCTGTTCCGGTGTCGTCGAACCTCGTTCCTCCACCCTGCATCACCCCTTTCGCTGCTGGAGCTCAAGTTGCTTCCGGCGCTTGCGCTCGCGGCGCGTCAGCTTCGGCGGAGGGAGCTTGCCCTCTGCAGCCAAGCGGGCCCGCTCCCGTTCCGTCAGAATCGTCAAAATACGCGCGATGTCCTTTCGCGCCTTGCGGATCGCGGTCGTGTCCTTGAGCTGACCGAGCGCCGCAGAAAAGCGCAAGTCGCGCACTTCGTTCCACAACTCTTCGAGCTTCTGCCGCAGCTGATCGTCCGTGAGCGCACGCAGTTCCTGCGGCTTCATGCTTCTTCCTCCTCGGCAGCTTCGCCGAGACGCTCGCGCTTCACGATGCGACACTTACACGGGAGTTTGTGAATCGCGCGCGTCAGCGCCTCCACAGCCAACTCCTCCCGGACGCCGGCCAGCTCGAAGAGGATGCGTCCTGGCTTGACGACGTCTACCCAGTACTCGGGATTCCCTTTACCACTCCCCATCCGGGTCTCGGCCGGCTTCTTGGTGACCGGCTTGTCCGGGAAGATGCGGATCCACACTTTTCCACCGCGCCGGACCGCATTGGTGATCGCGCGGCGGGCAGCCTCGATCTGTTGAGCCGTCACCCAGGCCGGCTCCAAGGCCTGGATCCCGTAGTCGCCGAAAGCGAGCGTGCTCCCACGCCAGGCGATCCCCTTGGTGCGGTACCGGTGTTGCTTCCGGTGTTGGACTCGTCGTGGCATCAGCATGCTTGAACTCCTCGCCGTCTACTCTGCCGTAATACCCGCCGCCGCAGCCACCGGCTTCGCCTCGGGGAGCACGTCACCGTGGTAGATCCAGACCTTGACGCCGATCTGTCCGTAGATCGTCGGCGCGTGAACGACCGCATAGTCGATGTTCGCCCGGATGGTGCTCAGCGGGACGCGCCCCACCATCTCCCAGACCATCCGCTTCATCTCCGCCCCACCCAGGCGACCCTTCACGCGGATCTTGACCCCCTTGGCGCCGGCACGCATCGCCGCAGCTGCAGCATGCTTCATCGCTCGCCGATAGGACACGCGCCGCGTGATCTGCTCGGCGATACTCTCGGCCACAAGGCGAGCATCGAGCTCCGGCTTGCGCACCTCTTGAATGTTGAGGTGCACCTTCTTGCCGATACGCCCTTCGAGCAACTGCCGAAGCCGCTCGACGTTCGCACCCTGCTTGCCGATCACCACACCCGGCTTTGCGGTATGGATCGTCACGTCCACCCGATTGACCACACGCTGGATCTCGATCCGCGAGATCCCGGCGCGCGGTAGCTCGCGATGAATGATCTCGCGGATATCGAGATCCTCATGCAACTGTTCGCGATATTGCCGATCCTCCTCGGCGAACCACTTCGACTCCCAGTCGTGAACGATCCCCAACCGAAAGCCGATCGGATTGACCTTCCTACCCACGCGGCGCTCCCTTCTCCGGCAACTCGTCGAGAATCACGGTAATGTGCGAGGTCCGGCGCCACTTCCGCCCGACACGTCCGCGCGCGTGGGGTTGCCAGCGCTTGTATCGCGGCCCCTCATCGACGTAGATCCGCTTCACGTACAGCCGCTCCGGATCCAAATCGTAGTTGTGCTCCGCATTGGCCGCGGCCGATCGTAGCAGTTTCAACGCGATCGGCGCCGTCTTCTGCGGCAAGACCTGCAGGATCGCGAGTGCTTCCTGGAGCGGTTTCCCGCGGATCACGTCGATGACCATTCGGGCCTTCTTGGGCGAGACCCGGACCTCGCGAACCTTGGCTCGGACCTCCATGCCACGCCACTCCTTACTCACACGCGCTCAGCGGCGCCGGGTCGTTCGCTCCGCGTCTTTCCGATGCCCACGATAGGTCCGCGTCGGCGCGAACTCCCCGAGCTTGTGGCCGACCATTTGCTCCGTGATGTAGATCGGCACGTGTCGACGACCGTCGTGTACCGCGATCGTATGGCCGACCATCTCGGGGAAGATCGTGCAGTCGCGCGCCCACGTTCGGATGACCCGGCGCTCGCCCGTACGGTTCAACTCGTCGATCTTCTTCTTGAGTTTCGGATCGATGTACGGTCCCTTTTTCGACGAACGCCCCATCGACGCACCTCCTCACTGGCTAGGCCTCGTAGCGCCGCCGGAGAATGAACCGATCCGACTTCTTGTTCCGGCGCGTGCGCTTACCGAGCGCCGGCTTGCCCCACGGCGTCTTCGGCGGCATACCGCGCGGAGCCTTCCCCTCACCACCACCGTGCGGGTGATCGCGTGGCGTCATCGCCGAACCACGCACTTCCGGCCGCCACCCCATATGGCGCTTGCGGCCAGCTTTACCGATGCTCACGTTCTGGTGATCGAGGTTGCCCACCTGCCCGATCGTGGCCATGCAGTCAGCGTGCACCATCCGGATCTCGCCGGAGGGCAGCCGCAGGTGCACGTAGTCATCGACCTTGGCGATGACCTGAGCCACCGCCCCCGCAGCCCGTGCCAGCTGGCCACCACGCCCGGGATACAACTCCACGTTGTGCACGAGTGTCCCGAGCGGGATGTCACGCAGCGGCAGGGCATTCCCCACCCGGATAGGCGCCCCGGGCCCCGACTGCACGACATCGCCGACCTTCAAACCCAGCGGGGCCAGAATGTAGCGCTTCTCGCCGTCCGCATAGTGCAGTAAGGCGATGAAGGCGGTCCGGTTCGGATCGTACTCGATCGCCGCGACTTTGGCTGGCACACCCCACTTGTCGCGACGGAAGTCGATGATCCGATAGAACCGCTTGTTACCGCCGCCCCGGTGCCGCGTCGTGATGACACCACGGTTGTTTCGCCCGGCATGCTTCTTGAGCGGCTCGATCAACGACCGCTCCGGTTCGTCCTTCGTGATCTCCTCGTAGGTGAGCACCGACATGTTTCGGCGCCCGGGTGTCGTCGGTTTATAGACTTTGATCGGCATCGCGCCACCTCATCTCAGGCACGTCACAACTGGCTGAAGAGATCGATCGTGTACCCGGGCTCGAGCGTGACGATCGCCTTCTTCCAGGATCGCTCGCGCCCGACGATCGGTGTTCGGCCACCCTTGCGGAAGCGACGCCGCACCTTACCACGCACGTTCATCGTGTTGACCTTCTTCACCTTCACGTTGAAGGTACGTTCCACCGCTTCCTTAATTTGCACCTTGTTCGCGGCCGGATGAACCTCGAAGCAGTACTGATTCATCTCCATCAGCCGCGTGTTCTTTTCAGTAATCAACGGACGGCGGATGATCTCCTGCAACGGCAGATCCATCGCTCACACCCCCTCCTGAGCCCAAAGGCGATGGATCACCTCCACCGCCTCGGGTGTGAGGATCATGCGCTGGTACTTGAGCCCGTCGCGGATGTTCATGTTGTGTGCGACGAGCACCTTGACGTCCTCGAGGTTGCCTGCCGCTCGCCGAATGTTCTCGCGTCGCTGGTCGACGACGATCAGCGTCGACCGAGCATCAGCCAGCGGCAACCGTTGGAGGACGCTTTTCATCACCTTGGTCTTCGGCTCGATCTCGTTGAGCCCGCGTACCACCACGATCTGGTTCTCGCGCTGCTTCACCGAGAGGAGCGACCGAATGGCGAGCCGACGCATCTTGCGCGGCATCTTCTGGCGATACGAGCGCGGATGCGGCCCCCACACCACGCCGCCGCCTTTCCAGTGCGGCGCACGGATGCTCCCCTGGCGCGCTCGCCCGGTTCCCTTCTGACGCCACGGCTTGCGGCCACCGCCGCTGACTTCACCGCGCGTCTTCGTATCGTGCGTGCCCGCCCGCGCATTCGCGAGCTGGCGGACCAGCGCCTGGTGCATCACCGGGATATTCGGCGTGATGTTGAAGACCGAGTCAGCCAACTCGATCTGGTCGACTGCTCGCCCTTCGAGATCGTAGACCGGAACTTGCATCGTTCGCTCTCCTCCCATCACGCCGTCGCCCTCGCCCGCCGCTGCTTGATCGCGTGGCGGACGATCACGAGTCCGTTCGGATGACCAGGCACAGCACCACGCACCAGCACGAGATTTCGCTGCGGATCGACCTGCATCACTTTCAAATTCTGCACGGTCACCCGCACCGGACCCATTCGGCCAGCCATGCGCTTCCCTTTATGGACGCGCCCGGGATCGGTCGTCGGACCGATCGAGCCTGGTGCCCGATGCCGATCCGACTGGCCGTGCGTCTTCGGACCACCCGCGAAACCGTGCCGCTTCACCCCACCTTGGAAGCCTCGCCCTTTTCGCCAGCCGATCACGTCGACGAGCTGTCCGGGTTGGAAGATGGTGCAATCGACCACCTGCCCCACCTGGAACTGGCTCGGGTCGTCGACGCGTACCTCCTTCAGGTACCTCGGCGAGGCCCCTGAAGCACGCAGGTGTCCCTGCATCGGCTTGTTCTGCCGTTTGCGGTGGCCGAAACCGAGCTGCACGGCCTCGTACCCGTCCCGCTCCTTCGTCTTCACCTGCGTGACGACGCAGGGACCGACTTCGAGCACGGTGACGGGCACGGCGCGCCCCGTTTCGTCGAAGATTTGCGTCATGCCGAGTTTACGGCCAAGCAGTCCCTCGATCATTGGCTCTCCTCGCTATCCTTGGTGGCTCCAGACACGCGCTGTGCCCTCGCCACACACAGAGCATGATCAGGAACGTGGTCTCCCACGTTCAGAGCTTGATTTCGATGTCCACCCCTGCCGGAAGGGTCAGGCGCATGAGCGCCCGAATGGTCGATGGGCTCGGCTCGAGCACGTCGATCAGCCGCTTGTGCGTCCTGATCTCGAAGTGCTCCTGCGAGTCCTTGTCGATGAACGGCGAGCGGATCACGGTGAACCGCTCGATCCGCGTCGGCAGGGGAATCGGCCCGGCCACCTTCGCCCCGGTACTCTCAGCCGTCTCGACGATTTGTCGAGCCGACTGGTCGAGGATCCGGTGGTCGTGCGACTTGAGCCGGATGCGAATACGTTGCGCCGGTCTACGCGACATCGTCGCTCACCCCTCGCTGCGCTACTTGATGATCTTGGTGACGACGCCGGCGCCCACCGTGCGGCCACCTTCCCGGATCGCAAAGCGCGACCCTTCCTCCAACGCCACCGGCTTGTCCAACACCACCCGCAGCCGCACGTTGTCCCCC
>JBEPZP010000068.1:0-10493 GCA_041640735.1 Thermomicrobium sp. | reverse complement strand
GTCGGCTGGGTGGAGCTGTCGCGCCCAGATTCCCGGCTGGCGCCACTCCTCGGGCGTAAAGCCGGTGACCTCCTCGATCTGCGGACTGACGTAGAACGTCTCATATCCGGGGAGACCGTCCGGCAGACGCTCAGCGTAGGCGGCCACGCGGACCACTGCTGCCGGCATCTGCTCGACCAGCGTCCGGTAATGCGCCTCCGCGGCACGCAACGCTTCCTCCGCTTGTTTGCGCGCCGTGATATCGAGGAGCAACACCTGCCGGTAGCGTGGCTGACCCGCCTCATCGAAGAGCACCTTGGTCTGGTGCCAGATCCAGACGAGCGAACCGTCCTTCCGAAAGAGCCGGTACTCGATGTCCAGTGGCGCAGCGGCAGCCTCCGATGCGAGCATCGCCGAGAACACGCGGTCGCGGTCCTCTGGGTGCAGTTGTCTCGTCCACGTTCCGGGAACGAGCCACTCTTCCGGCGTGAAGCCGGTCAGCAGTTCGATTCCTGGGCTCACGTACTGGAACGTGTACCGGCGCGTGCCGTCGGGCAACACCTCCGAGGAGGCGGAGCGGATCATGACGGCTCCCGGCAACTGCTCGACCAGCGCGCGATACCGCTCTTCGGCCTCGCGGACCGCCAGCTCGGCTTGCTTACGGGCCGTAACGTCGAGGAGGAGCACCTGTCTCCGTACTGACCTTCCGTCTCGATCAGGAATGGCACGCGCCAAATGCCAGAGCCACACCACGCGCCCGTCTTTGCGGATGTAGCGGTACTCCAGATCGAGCGGAGCCCCAGTTCGTTCCGACTCACGCATCGCGGACAACACTCGTTCGCGATCGTCCGGATAAAGCTGCCCCGACCAGCGACCGGGCTCGTGCCATTCCTCGGGTGTGAAGCCGGTCAGTTGCTCGATCGTCGGGCTCACGTACTCGATCTGCAGCCGGTCACTCGGCTGGCCCGCTAGTCCTGAACGGACGATCACTGCACCCGGCAACTGCTCGACCAGCGCGCGATACCGCTCTTCGGCCTCGCGCAACGCTAGTTCGACGCGCTTGCGCTCGGTCACGTCGGTGAGCAGGACCTGCCGGTAGAGCGGCGTGCCATCGGCCGCCCGGATGACGTGCGAAACGCTCCACACCCAGACGACCGAGCCATCCTTGCGGAGCAGCCGGAACTCGATGGAGATCGGCGACCCGGTCCGGTCGGCCTCGAAGATCGTCGTCAGGACTCGCTCGCGGTCCTCGGGGTGGAGTTGCGCGACGAAACGCTGGTTGCTCCATTCCGCGGGCGTAAATCCCGTCAAGCGCTCGATGGCCGGACTGATGTAGGGATTCGGTGGCGAGTGCTCGAGGGCCACTGCATCCGGGAGGAGCGGGCGGATCACCACTACGCCCGGCAACTGCTCGACGAGCATCCGGTAGCGCTCCTCCGCCAGACGGAGCTGCTCGAGGAGCGTCCGTTGTTCCGTGACGTCCAGCATGATCAGGTAAAGGTAGCGGGGTCGACCGTCCAGGTCGCGCACCAGGGCCCCTTCCTGGCGCAACCAGACCACTCGCCCGTCCTTGCGGCGGAAGCGGTACTCGATCGGACCGCTCGGCCCTTCGGTCACCCATCGCTCGGCCTCGACCAAGACCCGTTCCCGATCCTCGGGGAGGATACCGCGCAGCCAGACTCCGAGCGCGCTCCATTCCTCTGCCGTGTAGCCGGTAAAGTGCTCGATGCGCGGGCTGGCGTACAGCGTGTGCCAACCGTATGTCCCATCGGCCAATGGGACAGGCTGCGGATCGATGATGGTCACTGCACACGGGTGGTGCTCAGCGAGCAAGCGGAAACGCTCCTCGGCCTCGCGGAGCGCCAGTTCCGCCTCCTTCCGCGCAGTGATGTCGATGATCAGCCCTTGCCAGCCGAACGGTCGACCGGTCTCGTCGCGCAGCAGCAGCGAGCGCTCGTGTACCCATACCGTCCGCCCATCCCGACGGATCAGGCGATACTCGAGATCGAAGAACTCTCCGGTCTCGTCTGTGCGCAGACACTCGCGGGCATAGCGTTCTCGGTCGTCCGGATGGACGAGTGCCGCATAGAGAGACGGGTCTCGATACCAGGCCTCGACCGGATAGCCCGTCAGGTCCTCGAAGTACTCGTTCGCGTAGCGAAGCCGATAGGCCGGTACACCATCCGGGGTCAGCTCCGACACTGCGTCTACGAGGAACACGACTGCTGGCGCCGCACGGATGAGCGCCTCTAGACGAGACTCCGCTTCGGCTCGCGCCATTTCCGCCTGCTTGCGGGCCGAGATATCGAGCAGGACACCATGGATGAAGCGTCCACCCCGTGCATCGCGCTGGACCCGTCCCCAGTCCTGGACCCAGACGACCGTACCGTCGCGCCGGAGCATCCGGTATTCGAGCGCAAACTCCCGATCCTCAGCGACCGCGCGCTCGATCGCCGCCACGACCCAGTCACGGTCGTCCGGGTGGAGATGCCGCGCCCACATCCCACGCTCGGCGAGCCACTCCTGCGCGGAGCAGCCCAGCAACTGCTCGATTTGCGGGCTGACGTAGGTGGTTTCGGCGATAGCGTCAGCCGGTGCTTGATAGACGACGACCGGTAGGAGCTCGACGAGAGCACGATAGCGCTCCTCGGCGGCTGTAGCACGCTGCTCGGTCGCGCGCCGCAGCGTGATATCGCGCACGCGCACGACGTGAGCCTCGAGGAGCCCGTCACGGCGCACGGGGACGTAGTCCAGCTCGACAGCCACACCGTCGTGCCGCACGAGCTCCAGCTGGCGCAGCGGTAGGCCCTGCGCCATCGCGGCTCGGAGCGAGTCCGCCGCCGGCGAACCATCGACGAACCGCTCGGCGAGCACGCCCAACACCGTCTCCACCCGGGAACCGATCGGCAACGCGGCCAGTGCGCCGCCGAGCAAGCGCGCTCCCGTGGCGTTCCGGTAGCGGAGCCGACCGCTCCCATCGAACACCAGCGCACCGATCTCGATCTGCTCGACGAGGAAGGCACCCAGCCAGCGCTCGAGCGCGCGCTCGTCGTCCCACGGAATGGCCGTGTCCGCAGCGAGCGGCGCCAGAAGCCAGGTACTGCCGCCGCCCGCCTCCGGCACGATAGCCGCACGCCATCGTCCTTCCCGACCGCCCAGGATGAGGCGCAGTTCTGCCCAGGCAGGCTCTCCTGCCTGCGCCCGCTCGAGGAGTTCCTGCACTCGCTCGTGCTCGTCGGGAAGCGCCAGGTCCACGATCGCTTGCCCGCACGGCACCAGCCCGTCCGGGCGAACGGTCAGAAGCTGGCCAGCGGTATCGAGGCGGAGCAAGATCGTCTCGGTCGTCGTCGCGTGGCTCATGAGCCCAGCACGTCCCTCGGCGAGCATTGTGCCCTTACTGGTATACCCGTACGCACTGCCCGTCGCGACGGATTTTCGGCGACCGAGCGCTGTCAACGAGTCACCGATTGGTCCCAAATTCGCCTGGACCCCCTCGGGTGTACGAGCGAGGCGAGAACGAAGGGAGAAAACGCGCGTAGTGTCCGGACCACCCCCGCCGCTGGCTGCTCATCCGAGACGGTAGCAGGCTGGTAGCGAGGCGCTCACCGCCTGTCCAGCAGCGTACGGGGCTGCGCCCAACGCGCGCTCGTCCGCGCAGTGCACCCGCTCGAGTACAATCGGCTGGTGTGTCAGGAGCGCGTCCGATGAGCGAGCGCCCGTCGAGTCGACTGGAAGTCGGTGCCGAGCCATCCGTCCTGAATCGGCTGCCTGCGGCACTTCACGACATCAACGACCGCCTGGCGCGCACCTTCGCGCAGGCTGGCCACGAGCTGTACCTGGTCGGCGGGGTCGTCCGCGATCTCCTCCTCGGCCGCCCGGTCACCGACTTGGACTACACGACGTCAGCGCATCCCGAGGAGACCAAGCGTCTCGGGCACGTTGCCGGTGCCGACAGCATCTACACAGTCGGCGAGGCCTTCGGCACGATCGGCCTCGTGTTCGGCGGTGTCACTGTCGAGATCACGACCTACCGTACCGAATGGTACCCCACACCGGATCGGCGCCCGGCCGTCCGCTTCGGAGAGAGCCTCCGCGAGGACCTGGGACGGCGGGACTTCACGGTGAACGCGATGGCCGTGCACGCTGTGACGGGGGAACTGATCGACCCGTACGGTGGGCTGCGTGACCTGGAGCGACGGCTGCTCCGGGCCGTCGGCGACCCGCGCGAGCGCTTCCGCGAGGATCCGCTGCGGATGTTGCGGGCAGCGCGCTTCGCCGCGCAATTGGGTTTCGACGTCGAGCCAGCCACCCGCGCAGCCATCGCCGAGCTGGCAGCCGAGATCCAGCGGGTGAGCGTCGAGCGGATCGCGCAGGAGCTGAACCGGCTGCTGGTCGCACCAGAGCCGGACCGCGGGCTGGAGCTCCTGCGCGAGACCGGTCTCTTGTCGTTCGTCCTGCCCGAACTCGTACCGCTAGCTGAGGACGTCGCCGATCGGCGCCACAAGGACATCTGGCGGCACACGCTGCAGGTCGTCCGCCAGAGCCCGCCGCGCCTCGCGGTCCGCTGGGCGGCGCTCCTCCACGACGCGGCCAAGCCGATGACGCGGACGATCGACGAACGCGGCGAGGTGCACTTCTTCGGCCACGAGGTCAAGGGTGCCGAACTCGCCCGCACGGTGTTGCGCCGGCTCCGCCAGGAGAAGGCGCTCACCGAGCGCGTCGCCCGTCTGGTCGAGCTGCATTTGCGCCCGGCTGCCTACGACGAGACCTGGACCGACTCGGCAGTCCGCCGGCTCATGGTCGAGGCCGGGGACCTGCTCGAGGACCTTTTGGACCTGGTCGCGGCCGACGTGACGAGTGCCCGCGCCTGGCGCCGGCGCGAGGCCCGCGCCCGGATCGAGCGCCTGCGCGCCCATATCCGCCGCCTGGAGGAAGAAGCTGCGCTGGCACAGATCAAGAGCCCGCTCGACGGCAACGAGCTCATGGCGCTCTTCGGCCTGCCGCCCGGACGCTGGATCGCCGAGCTCAAGAACTATCTGCGCGACCTCGTCATCGAAGGCCAGCTCGCGCCGGGCGATAAAGAAACCGCCCGCCAGCTGGCCGAGCAGTGGGTCGCCGAACACCCCGAGGTCATCGCCGCTGCCCAGCGAGCGGGGCAGCGCTGACCGGTTTCCCGCTCGCTCGCGGCGCATCCTCGAGCTGCCGGAAGGTGCTGGCGAGACGGGTGAGCTCCTCGGCTGTCTCCGCCAGTGCCGCTGTCACGTCCCGGACGCGCTCGGCTTCGGTCTGGAGTTCCTCGACGAGCGTCGCCAAGCTTTCGGCCGCACCGCTGGTCTCGCGGCTCGTCTCGGCGACCTCGCGCACCCGTCGCGTCACCCGATCCAGCGTGACGGCGACTTCCTCGGTCGCCGCGGTATGCCCCTCCACCACCTGCGCCACTCGCTCCAGCTCGCCGACAAGTTCGTCCTTGGCGCGCATCATCGCTGCACTGGCATCGCCGACCGCACGCATCCGCTCACCGATGTCGCGCGCGCTCGCCGTCAGGCGCTGCAACGCTGCCTCCGCTTCTCCAGCGAGCGAGACGCCTTGTTCGACCTCCCGCACACCGGCTGTGGTGACCGCTACCACCTCGTCGAGCGTCTGCAGGATTTCCGACACCAGGCCGCGGATTTCCTGGGTCGTCGCGCTCGACCGCTCCGCCAGCTTCCGCACTTCCTCGGCAACGACGGCGAACCCTTTGCCCGCTTCGCCAGCCCGGGCCGCTTCGATCGCCGCGTTGAGCGCCAGCAGGTTCGTCTGCCGGGCGATCTCGTCGACCGCTTCCACCATCTGCGTGATGCGCCGGGACAAGGTCGCCATGTCGTTGACCCGCGCGCCGATGCGCTGCATCCCTTCGCCCGAGCGATGGAGGGAGGCGATCGCTTGCCGTACCGTCTCGCTGCCGGACGGCCGACAACCAGACATCGGCGTAGACACGCCTGGCCCGGACGGGTCGAGCGTGCCCGACACGATCTGGTCGCCCCTACGTCGGTCGCGCCGGCGCGGTGCCTCGGTACCCTCCTGCTACCGATACGGTGCGATGTCGTGTCGTAGAGGCAAGGCGTGTCTCGCCCGTCGCGCTGTCAGGCGCTGGTGGATCATCGCGATGGTATGGCCACACCGACGCGGACATCAACCACCATTACGATATCGTGTACGCGGCAGGCAGATCGAGGTGGCGGTGACCGGCCCTGCCGGACCGGCGGGTCAGGCACGCCTGCCCCCTACAGAGGCGCAGTTGCGCCCCGCCACGTTGGTGTCGGCAGGGCCGACGGGTACCCGGCCACCAGCGACAGGGGGCGATGTCGTTTTGTAGGGGCGCGGCGTGCCGCGCCCGGGCCGCACCCGTGGTGCGGGGTGACCACACAGATAGGTCGATCCAGCCGACCGCTGTGGAGGTGCGGCGCACGGACAGGGCGACGTGGGGCGCTCGTCGACGCTGTTCCCCGACCCCCGCAAGCCGGCGGGTGAGGCATAGCTGACCGGGTGGGTCGGGCGTGCCCGACCCCCTACAGGATGGGGTTGCCTCCTCGCCGCATCGTTGCCGCATGGCTCTTGGGTGCCCGGCCGGTCCAACGGGTACGCGCGATGGTGTAGGGGCGTGGCATGCAGCGCAACCGCGTGCGCAGCCGAGTAGCTCAGCGCCCCCTCGCCCCGGTACGACTTGGCCGTACACCCGACACGCGATATTCACACCGACAACCTCGATCAGATGCTTCATCCTGTGCGCTCCCTCCGGCATCGCGATCGCAGAGAATCGTCGGCATAACACCGCATTCTCGGCAGGCTTCCCTCCTAGGAAAAAAGGTGGATCGCACGAGTACGGTCGTCTATTAGACTGAGGGGCGAGGGAGACGGTGCAGGAAGGGTTTTCGCTCACCAGAACGATCGACGAGTGGCTCGCCGGTCGTCCCGCTACCACGCGCCGCGCTTACCAGCACGACGTCCAGGAGTTCCTGGCTACTCTCGGCAACGACCTTTCCCAGCTGGACGAGGCCGCCCTGCAACGCTGGGTCGCTACCTTCGACCACCGGCGGTTGGCACCGGCGACGGCACGGCGCAAGCTGGCGGCGGTCCGCTCGTTTCTCCGCTTCCTCTACCAGCGCCACTTCGTCCAGCGTGATCTCAGCCGCCTGGTACCGGCGAGGGTCCCATCGAACGAGCGTCTCCTCCAAAGCGTTCGCCCGACTGAACGCGGACGTCTCCTGGCCGCCGCGCTCCGGGTCGCTGACCCACGCCTGCAACTCCTCCTCTGGCTCGTCGGCTGTGGTTGCCCGCTCCCCGTGGTCGCCCGCTTGCGCTGGCGCAACCTCCACGCAGCCGGAGGGGAGGGGATCGCCGTCTGCGCGGACGACCGCGACCGTACCTTGCGCTGCGTCATACCTGGACTGATCTGGCGGTCGCTGGAACCGCTCGTCGCGCACGAGCCCCCGGACGACCCGATTTTCCGACGCACCGACGGGCGCCCGGCCACCACCGAGGACCTCGCCGGGACGATCGGCTGGGTCCTCGACGAGTCCAGCCCTGCGCACGGCGGCATGGACCCAGCACGCGACCGCCTGCTCACGCTCACCGAAATGGCCCAGTACCTGGGGATACCAGAGACGACGGTGCGCTACTACCGCGACCGTTTCGCACCCTTTCTCCCGGCAGTCGGGAGTGGCCGCTCGCGGCGCTACCCGCTCGAGACGGTCGAACGCCTGCGCTGGATCGTCGAACAGTTGCGAGCCGGTATCCCGGCGCACGAGATCGAGGCGCAGCTCCGCGCCGGGACAGCACCGGACGCAACAGGGCCGGCGACAGCCGATGGCGCGCTGGGTCATTCGGTCGATCGCCTCAGCCAGCGCATCCGCGAGTTGACCGAGAGCCTGCAGCGGCTGTCGCAAGTCCTGAGCCAGCTCCAGCAGAGGCCGGATGCGACTGGCTCACCTGGACCGACGACTGAGTGACCGCCAGCCCCACGGCGCGAGCGCGCACGCCCGGCGTTCCGCAACTGCTCCTTATCAGTCGGTGCGCGCTCGCGCCGCCCAGAGCGAGTCAGGGAACCGCTCGCGCAGTATTCGCCACACCTGCTCCAGCTCGTCGCGCGAGCGGGTCGCCAGATAGACCGCGACACCCCACCAGTAGAACGCCTCCGGCGCCCAGGGAGTCGCTGGCTCGCGCTGGGCGACGCGGCGGAACAGCTGCTGCGCCTCACCGAAGCGTGCCCAGTGCAACGCCACATGTCCCTCGCCGAGGTCGAGGAGGTCCAGGAAGAGGTCAGGTGGCAGAAAGTCCGGACTCGCGTAGCGCACCGCACCGCGACAGTCCAGGAAGAGGACCGTCGGTGTCCAGAGGACACCGAGCGGCCGTACCCACTCGCGCGGGTCGCGGAAGAGATCGAGCGAGAGCGGAACGAACCGCTCAGCGATGGCCGCGCGCACCCGTTCGTCGCTGAACGTCACGGCTTCCAGCCGTGCACAGTTGCGTCAACCGTCTTTCCAGACGTACGCGAGGACTGGTCGACGTTCGTGCTGCGCCTGCTCGAGCGCGGACGGCAGGTCCCGGAGCCAGACGACCATCGGCAACCCCCTCGCACCCAGTATCGCCGCGCGCTCGCGTGCCAACAAGCTGCCGAGCCGTACCCGCGGAGCAGCTCGCCCGAAATGGCCGGGCGCCTCGTGCAACCAGCAGCCCAGCGGCCGCTCGCCCGTTCACCCCGCCGCAGAATCACTCCAACGGCGCTGGAGGTCCGACACGACGCGGGCGATCTCGTCGGCAGGCAGAGGACGCGCGATCGCGAACCCCTGTGCGAAGTCGCAGCCCAGCGCACGCAGCACGGCCAGTTGCTGCTCGTTCTCGATCCCTTCCGCAGTGACCGTGAGGCCGAGCGATCGAGCCAGTTCCAGGACTGCCCGCACCACCGCCTCGCTCGCCGGGTGACGCTCGATTTCCTCGATCAGTTCCCGATCGAGCTTGAGCCCGTTGACCGGAAGACGCTTGAGATAGACCAGGGAAGAGTACCCAGCACCGAAGTCGTCGATGACGACCGCGACCCCGAGCGCGCGCAGTCGCTCCAGTCGCTCCTGCGAAACCGCAGGATCGAGGATCGCCGACTCGGTCAGCTCCAGCGTCAACCGGTTCGGCTCCAGGCCGGTCACGTGCAGCACGTCGTCGACGAGCTGCGCGACGTCGATCTGGAGAAAGTCGGTCGGGCTGAGATTGACGCTGACACCCAGCTGCGGATCGAGTCCTGCGCGGAGCCAGCGACGCAACTGTCGGCAGGCCTGCAAGAGGACCCATTGGGTCAGATGCGAGACGAGGCCGGTCGCTTCAGCGAGGGGGACGAAGACAGCGGGCGAGATGGCACCGCGCGCCGGGTGGTACCAGCGGACGAGGGCTTCCAGGCTCGCGACCCGGCCAGTAGCGAGCTCGATGACCGGCTGGAAGTGCAGTCGCAGGTCACCCTGCTCGAGCGCACGCCGGAGGTCGCGCTCGAGCATCTGGCGGTCGATACTGGCCTGGTACCACTGGTGGTCGAACACGGCCAGTCGCTCGCCGTGTCTCCGCTTGCTCGCCTGGAAGGCGATCTCGGCACGGCGGAGCGCGGCCTGCGGGCTATCGTCCGGTTCGACGAACGCCAGTCCACCACGCACGCTCAGATAGACCTCCTCGCCCCCGACGTCGTACCAGCCACTCAGATTGTCGAGCAGCTGCCGCGCGATCCGCACCAGTTGCGCCGGCTCGCTGGCGCGCAAGAGCACGGCGAAGCGGTCCGCCTCCAGCCGCGCAGCCACCAGCGTCTCCGGCACGGTCCGCAAGCGCACGGCGACAGCCCGTAACGCCGCATCCCCTGCCTCCCAGCTGATGGTGTCGTTCAGCGTGGAAAACCGCTCCAGGTCGCAACAGAGCAGACCGAACGCTTCTCCATCGGGAAAAGGACGGTACATCTCCAGCGTCTCGAGAAAGCCGAAGCGGTTGAACAGCCCGGTCAACTGGTCGCGCGTCGCCCGCTCGCGCAACAGCTGTTGCGCCCGATACCGGTCCGTCACGTCGCGGACGGACAGCACGATGCCGCCGAGGTGCCGGTCGCTACGCAGGTCAACGCCGGACATCTCGACGATCCGCGAGGAATCGCCCGGGAGCGCAACCTCCAAGCGCGCATAGTGGTCAGCCGACAAGCCAGAAGCCAGCCACTCGCGGACGCGCGGCGCTTCGGCTACCAGTTCCTCCAACCGGCGACCGACCACTGCCTCGGGCTCCACCCCGAGCACCGACCGCGTCGCCGGCGAGGCGAAGCGCACGACCCCTTCCCCGTCGAGGACGAGCAACGCGTCCGGCGAAGCGAGCACGGTCGCGCGCAACCAGGCATGGTGTTGCGCTTCAGCTTCTTCCGCTCGGCGCTGGAGCATCGCAGCCGTGAGGAGTTGTCCGACGAGCGCCAGGAGGTCGATATCCTCCTCGCTCCACAGGCGTCCCGCACGCTCCTGCGCCGC
>JBEPZP010000067.1:0-10509 GCA_041640735.1 Thermomicrobium sp. | reverse complement strand
ACCATTTCGTTGATGAGATACTCGCCGCGGGCGACCCGCGTGATGATGTCGATCAGTTGGTCCGGTTCGATGTCTTTGGTGCAGTAGGCCGACGCGCCAGCCCGGATCGCGTTGAAGAGCTGCTCGTCGTCCTGGTGCATGGTGAGGATGATGACGCCGGCCTGCGGCTGGCGCCGCTTGAGTGCGCGGGCGACCTCGAGCCCGTTCATCCCGGGCAGGCTGAGGTCCACCAAAATCACGTCCGGAGAGAGCTCGTCGGCCAGGCGCAGGGCTTCGCTGCCATCCGAGGCTTCGCCGACGATGACGAAGTGCGGATGCTGCTCGAGGCTCCAGCGGATGCCGCTCCGGAACAGGGGATGGTCGTCGACGATGAGGATGTTGATCGGGCTCATGTGCTCTGCTCCTTACCGGTTACCTCTCTCGCTTGCCGGTCAGGCTTCACTTCTCCGTCTACCGGCCTCCTGGGACGCGCTGACGGCGAGAGGGATACGGAACCGGATGGTGGTTCCCTGGCCAGGCTGGCTCTGGACCTCCAACTGCCCGCCGACGAGCTCCGCGCGCTCACGCATCCCTTGCAGGCCGAACCCGCCGCTCGAGGTCGGGACGACGGCTTCCGGCCGAAAACCTTGGCCGTCGTCGGTGACCTCGATGACTATTTCGGACGGGTGCGTCAAAATCCTTAGCCAGCAATGCCGGGCACGCGCGTGGCGTTGGACGTTGTGCAACGCTTCCTGGACGATGCGGAAGGCAGCCAGTTCCTGCTCCGGCGTGAGCGGCGGGAGCGCGGATGGGAGCTCAGCGATGAGCTCGGCGGGGAAGTGCCGACGGAGCGTTTCCAGATAGAGCGTGATCGTCCGGAGCAGACCGTGCTGCTGCAGCGTCGTCGGCTGGAGCGCGAACATGAATTGCCGTGTCTCGCTCAGTCCTTCGCGCAGCGTCTCCTCGACGCGGGTCAGCTCTTGCCGCAGCGTCTCGGTGGAGACAGGTCCGCGCTCGAGCAAGCGTGCCAGGTACTGTACGGTGAGGATCGCGTTGGCCAAGACCTGCGCCGGGCCGTCATGGATCTCGCGCGCCAGCCGTTTCCGCTCCTCTTCTTGTGCACGGACCATGGCCTGTCGCACCAAGAGATCCTTCGCGGCATCGAGGCCAGGAAGTGCTTGGCCGCGCTGGAGATGCTGGCGGCTGACCGCGAGGAGCTGCAGGAACGCCGCGAGTTGCTGGCTGAAGGCTTGTGCCTGCACGAGCTCGGCGGCCAGCCGCTCGTCAGCAGCGCGAAGATCGGCGAGGTCGTCGAGCGTCAGTGTTCCTCCTGCATCCATCAGGCGTTCCTCGATGTGTACTTGCAGCCGGATACGCTGCTGCTCGAGCTCGTTCACGAGCGCGTCGACCCGCGCGCGGATCGTGCTGAGCCGGCGCTCGAGATCCGTCAGGGCATCCTCGACGTCGTGCGCGAGGTGGCTCAAGAGCTGGGCGATCTGATCCTGCACGAGCCTCACCGCTCTCTGGAGGTGGCCGTGCGACGGCCAGAGGACACGTGGAAGAACGAGAACGTCGCGAGTACCGCCGCCACTGTATCATACCACTTCGGTAGCACTACTCCGAGCCAAAGGAACGCCCCTCGTGCAGCGGTTCACTGTGCGAGCAAGCTGCGCAGAACGCGCAGGTTTTCCACGTCCTCGTGGAGATCGGGACTCTTTTCGGTTTCCAGCAGCCCGGGATGCTCGCGAAAGCGAGGGTCGTTGACCAGGAGCCGGAAGCCTTCGAGCCCGATCTTGCCCTGGCCGATATGCTCGTGGCGATCGATCCGGGAACCGAGTTCGCGCTTGGAGTCGTTGAGGTGGAAGACGAAGAGACGATCCAAGCCGAGTACCCGGTCGAACTCCTCCATCGTCGCCTGGTAGCCCTCGGGCGTACGGAGTTCGTACCCAGCTGCGAAGACGTGGCACGTATCGAAGCAATAGCCGACTCGTTCCGGTTCGCGCAGTCGCTCGACGATCGCAGCTAGTTGCTCGAACCGGTACCCGAGGTTGGTTCCTTGACCAGCGGTCGTTTCCAGGAGCACCATGACGCGATACCCCGGGAGCTCGCTGTGCAAGCGGTTCAAGGCGTCAGCGACGCGCTGGATACCGAACTCCAGCCCGGCGTCACCGAACGATCCGGGGTGCGTGACGAGGTAGGGAATGCCCAGGACTTCGCAGCGCTCTAGTTCTTCGCGGAACGCGGCGATCGATTTCTCCCAGAGAGCGTCGTTGGGGCTAGCAAGGTTGATGAGGTAGCTGTCGTGCGCTACCACCGGGAGGCCGAAACGCGCGGCTTTCTCCTTGAAGCGCTCGATTTCGTCCGGTGTCAGGGGGCGTGCCTTCCACTGGTTGCTGCTTTTCGTGAAGAGCTGCACCGCTTCACAACCGATCTCGACGGCCCGATCGATCGCCCGGTCGACCCCTCCGGCGATCGACATGTGTGCCCCGAATCGCATGCCAATGCTCCCTCCTGCTTCCCGTCTGCTCCGGCCCGGCGGTCAGAACCGCCCAGGGGTATAGTAACGTGTCGGCTGCAGCGATGACGGGAGGCGAACGGTGCGGGTGCTGATCACCGGTGGGCAGGGACAACTGGGGCGCGCTCTGGTGCGCACGGCACCGGCCGGGGTGGAGGTCGTCGCGCTCGGTGCCAGCCGGTGCGACGTGACCGACGCCGCCGCGGTGCGGGCAACACTAGCGGAGAACGAGCCGGATATCGTGTTCCACTGCGCGGCCTGGACCGACGTCGACGGATGCGAGCGGTCTCCCGAGCGGGCCTGGCACGTCAACGCGCTCGGAACGCAGCATGTCGCCGCGTGCTGCCTCGAGTTGGGAGCCACGCTCGTCTATATCTCGACCAACTACGTCTTCGACGGTGAGCAGGAGGAACCGTACCACGAGTTCTCTCGCCCGAACCCGCTCAGCGTCTACGGTGCCAGCAAGCTCGCTGGCGAAGCGGTGGTCCGCGCGCTCTGCCCTCGGCACGCGATCGTGCGCACGGCGATGCTCTACGATGCGACGGGCCGCAACTTCCTGACCACCGTTCTCCGCTTGGCGCGGGAGCAGTCCCGCTTGCGTATGGTCGCGGATCAGTACGGGAATCCGACCTACGTCGAGGACCTGGCGCGGGCTCTCTGGCGGTTAGTGGAGTGGCCGGCCTACGGCACCTATCACCTGGTCAACGCGGGCAGCGCTTCCTGGTACGACTGGGCGCGTGCCATCGTGGAGGGCCTCGCGTTGCCCGTGGAGGTCGAGCCGATCCCGGCCAGTGCGTACCATCGCGCTGCACGGCCGCCGCGCAACGGCACCTTGACCAGCCTGGCTGCCCCAGCGCTCGGCATCGCGTTGCCGGACTGGCGTGATGCGCTGGCCCGCTGCTTGGCTACCCTCGCCAGCGTCCGGCAGGCTGCTTCTGCCGGCCAGTGACGACGGGCGCGCCGAGCGGTCGGCGGAGCGTCCAGGCGAGGGAGCCGAGGTTGAGCGCGATCGCGAGCGTAAGGCTGCCGAGGACGAGCGGTAGGGCATCGAGGACGAACGGTCGTCGCACGACGTAGGAGCGCAGGATGCCACCGCCCGCCTCCTCGGCGATGACGGTGAGCGTGTGCGGGCCATCGGCCAATCCCTCGGCCACGATGAGGCGTACTGGTTCGTCACCGCTGGCAGAGAGGAACTGTGGCGCGCCGTCATCGATCACGACCGTGAGGCGTGTCCCCGGCAAGAGGACGAGGTCGATGCGGGGTCCTCCGAAGGGGAAGCGCAGCACGGCCCCGGCGGTATCCGGGATCCACGCCGTGCCGTAAGCGGTTTCTCCTCGCTGCCAGTGCGCATCGGGCGACCAGTAGCGGCTCGTGGCTGGATAGACACCGGTCCAGGCGCGGTCGAGCACGGGACGCGTCCGGGCGAGGAGGTCGTAGGCTGGACGCGGTGTGAAGTCCCACTCCACGATGGCGAAGCCGCGTGTGGGGTCGGCCCAGTTGTCGGGATCGTCCGGCGGGAGCCACCAGCGGAAGTACCAGACGCAGAGGACACCCATCCAGGGCCACTCGCGTTGTGCCCGGAGATATCCCTCGTAGAGGTAACGGGCTTGTTCGTCCAACGACACGGGACGACCCCAGACCGACGGCTTCCCCTGCCAGTCGGGGGGCAAGGCGATCCAGTTGTACTCGGAGACCCAGAGCGGTTTGTGACCGTCGCCGTAGCGCTCCATGATCTCGCGTGTCTGGATTACGCGCGAGAAGTTGTTGCGGGCGAACTCGACTCGCCGATCGCTCGGAGGATACCCGTATCCGTAGACCATCGCGCTGGCGATATCGAAGTAGGGGGCTGCCCCAGCCTGGTACATCCCCTCGAGGAAGAGAAGGTCGCTGAGGTTCTCGGGGCCCGTCTGGTCAGTCGGCGCGAGGCCGGGCATCAGGACGAGCACGTCGGGATCCGCTGCCTTGGCTGCGCGGTACGCGAGCGCCAGAAGCCGGGTGAATGCGGCAGGATCGATCGGTTGGCATCCCCACTCGTTGCGCAGGTTGGGTTCGTTCCAGATCTGCACGTACTTGATCTGACCGCGATAGCGCGAGACGACGGTGGCCACGAACCGCGCATAGTCCTCGTAGTCGGTCGGTGGGCCGTCCGGGCACTCGTCGAGGTACGGTTGCCCTTCGCGTGCCCAGCGGGGTGGTTTGTCCAGCCGGGCGATGATCTCGAGCCCGCGTTCGCGTGCCAACCGGACGATACGGTCGTACTTTTCCCAGGTGCTGACTCCCCACTTGGCGTCCCAGTACACCCCTGGTTCCGGTTCGATCTCGTACCAAAAGAACGGTTGCCGGATATAGGTGAAGCCGGCGGCTGCGATCATGTCCAACATCCGCTCGACGTTTGCCGGGTCGGGTTCGGCTTGGAGGAAGGTGTTGACGCCGAGCGGGTTCACGTCGGTGAGCGGGATCGGGTCGCCCTGTTCCCCTGTCTCGATGCCGCGCACCGCGACACGATGGGCGGAGATGCTCATCGGGAACGCTGCCAGCAGGCCGGCCAGCACCAGGACGTGTAGCAGGACGAGTGCCCGCTGGCGGAGAGACCACTGTCGTCGCTGCGTCCCGTCGTCTCTGCGTCCCATGACCCCCTCGCTCGTGACACCGGCGAAGAGGATACCGAGGTGAACAGGGGGGACGCAGCGTTGACCGTGAGGCTCACCGTTCCGTACCCTTGCCCACAGAGGAGCGCGCGATGCCGATCCGGCTCATCCTGTTCGACCTGGACGATACGCTGTGCGATCACGCGACGTCGTTCCGCTTGCGTGTCGAGCGGGCGATCGCTGCGCTGCCACTTCAGCGGCTCGCGGTTCCCGCGGACACGATCGTCGAGATGGCTTTGGCCCATCCTAACCACACGTGGGAGGCGGTCGAGCGGGCACTGCAGCGTGCTGGTGTGACCGAGCAGGAATGGCTGGAAGTCGCGCTCGCAGCGTACACGAGCGATCGCTTTTTCGGTTTGCGCTTGTTTCCCGAGAGCCTTCCGGTCGTCCGCGCGTTGCAGCGGCGCGTCCTGACGGGCCTGGTAACCAACGGTCCGAGCGGGATTCAACGCGCCAAGCTGGAACGGTTGGGGATCAGCCAGCTCTTTCCGGTCGTCGTCATCTCCGAAGAGGTCGGTGTCGCCAAACCGGATCCAGCGATCTTCGCGTACGCGTTGCGCTCGACCGGAGTACAGCCACACGAAGCGCTCTTCGTCGGCGACAACCCGGTGAACGACGTCGAGGGGGCGCAGCGAGCAGGTTTGGTGGCCGTCTGGTGCAATCGGGACGGGCGGGCATGGAACGGGCGAGCGGCACCGTCCTTGACTGTAACCTCGCTCTGGGAGCTCTACCGGATGGTCGAAGCCTGGGCGAGCGGAAGTGTCCCGGAGCCCGGAAAGTGACTAGACGCGAGCTGCCGGGCAACGTCGCTCACACGTGGCGGCGCAGTATACTCGGGTTCGGCTACTGAGCCGCGCGAGGGAGCGAGCGATGACCGTTACAGCCGCCGAGAAGCGAATCGTCCTCGCTGACGTGATGGGCTACTGCTGGGGGGTCCGCCGGGCGCTGGAAATCATCCAGCAGGCGGCGCAACAGGGACCGGTCGCGACGGTCGGTGACGTCATCCACAATCCGCAAGTCGTCGAACGCCTGCGAGCGCAGGGGATCGAGCCGGTCAGCTCGGTCCTGGAGGCTCGCGAGCGTGGCTTCCGCCGCGTCGCCATCACGGCGCACGGGGCGGGTCCCAACCGCGTGCAGGAGGCCCGCGAGGCCGGGCTGGAGCTGATCGATACCACCTGCCCGCTGGTGACCAAAGTGCAACGACTCGCCGAAAAGCTGGTCCGCCAGGGCTATTTCCTCGTGGTGTATGGGGACGCCAATCATCCCGAGGTCCGCGGGGTATTGGGTTGGGCCGGGACGACGCGCGCTGTCGCGGCCAAGCACCTGGAAGACCTGCCCTGGAACGGCCCGCGTGGGGCACCGGGTGCGATCGCGCCGCCGCGGAAAGTCGCGGTCGTCAGTCAAACCACCAAGCAGACGGACGAGTTTCTCGCGTTCGCCCTGGCGCTGGCTGACTGGGTAGCCCGGCGCGGCGGTGAGATTCGGATCGTCAACACGATCTGCCAGCCGACCTGGGAACGCCAGGAAGCCTTGCGGGCACTCGCCCAAGAGGTGGACGTCCTCTTCGCAGTGGGGGGACGCAAGAGCTCCAACACGGCTCGCCTGGCCGAGGTCGGCCGCGCCTGCGGGGTACCGAGTTATCACATCGAGCGTCCCGAGGAGATCGACCCCGCCTGGCTCGCGGATGCGCGAGTGGTCGGTGTGACCGCCGGGGCTTCGACACCGGACGAAGTGGTCTTGGCCGTCGTCGACCGTCTCGTCGAGCTCGGCTTCGAGCGGCCCGATCGACTCTGGCGCTACGAGACGCCGGACATGGACGACTTCGCAGAGTGAAGCGCCGAGGCCAGGGAGCGATGCGGAGCGTGCGTGCTCGACCGGGGCTGCTGGGCGGAGTCGGTGCCCTGGCACTGTACGCGGCGCTGGCTTGGTGGGTGCGGCGGCATCCGGCGTCCCGCTTCGAGCTGACAGTGACGCAGACCATCCAGCAGAAGACGCCCCGGACGCTCGGCCAGTTCCTCCGCTGGGTCAGTTGGTTCGGTTTTCCGCCCCAGAGTGTGCTGATCCCTTCTGCAGTGATCGCCGCGTTTTGGCTGCGTGGTGACCGCACGACCGCGCGGCGGCTCTTCTTCACTTGGACAGCGACGACCGTGAGCTTCGTCACCAAGCGCATCGTTCGGCGACCACGACCCAATCATCCGACGATCCACGTGACAGTCGCTCAGCCCCGCGACGCGAGCTACCCGAGCGGGCACGTGGTCACTTACACGGCGTTTTGGCTGGCTGCGCTCACCGCCCTGGCCGAGCGTACGCGGTGGCTCTGGTTGCGCGTGGTCGTCCTGGCGTCGGCAGCCTTGCTGGTCGGGACGGTCGGTCTCTCCCGCATCTATCTCGGCCATCACTGGCTGACCGACGTCATCGGGGGGTATCTCCTCGGTGGCAGCTGGTACGGGCTGATCCGCTCCCTGGATAGTGCGTGTCTGGACGAGGAGCGGTGAGGGCGATGGCCTCCGCAACGCGCTTCACGCTCATCGCCCATCGTGGTGGAGCTGGCGCTCGCGGCGAGAACACCGCCAGCGGGTTCCGCGCTGCCCTCGCTGCGGGTGTTCCAGCTCTCGAGTGTGACGTCCGGCTTACGGGTGACGGCGCACTCGTGTTGCTGCACGACGGTGTCATCCCGTTGGCTGGCGGTGGACGGCTCGTCGTGCGTCACACGAGTCTCCGTGCGCTCCGCGTGGTGGTGCCTGAACTCCTGACGCTCGAAGAGTTCCTCGAAGAGTTCGGCCATCAGGCACTGGTCAACCTCGATCTCAAGGGGAGCGGCTACGAGCGACAGCTGGCCCGGATCGTCGAACGGTGGGGGCATCCGGAACGGATCTATATCACGAGTCAACACGCGGCGAGCCTGCGCCGTCTGGCGCGCTACCTGCCGACGGCCTACCGTGGACTTTCCCACGGGCACGCCTTCACGCGGGTGCCGCGTCGCGTGGCGGGGCGCGGTGCGTTCCCGATGCGCTCGCTCATGGCGTTCCAGCTCGCTGTGACGCTCCGCTTGGCTCGTGCCCAAGTCGTCGCACTGCACCACCGCGTCGTGACCTCCTGGTTGACCCGGTGGCTAGGGCTCCAGGGCTGGCATGTGACGACCTGGACCGTGAACGATCCGCGCGAGGCGCTCCGCGTCGTCCGGGTCGGTGTTCGAGCGGTCACGAGCGACGTCCCCGATCACCTGTTGCAAGCCTTCGCGACGCGCCAGCTGCGACCGCTCAGCACGTGGACGTGGGACGAAGTGTTCCGTCAGGCAGCTCCCGCACTTTCCTGAACCGTCCGCTCGGCGAGTTGGCTCGCGAGCCATTCGAGCAGTTCACGGTCGTCCGGCCCGAATGCGGCGAGACGATCACTGTCGATATCGATCTCGCCGAGAACGCGGTCGTTCCGCAGAATGGGGACGACGATCTCGGAGCGCGTGGAGAGAAAGCACTGGAGGTAGCGTGGATCCGCGTTGACGTCGTCGACGATGATCGTCTGTCTTTCCCGCGCCGCCGCCCCGCAGATACCCTGCCCGATCGGGATGCGGACATGTTCGGTCGCGGCGGGGCCGTGCCAGGCAGCCAAGACGAGTTCATCGCCCTCGACGAGGTAGATGCCGACCCAGTCGTACCACGGGACAACACGTTGCAGGATGCGGCAGACATCCTCGAAAAGTTCTGGGCCGTCGTCGCCGCGCGCGAGTCGTTCGCGGAGCTGGGCTCGCGCTGCTTCCAGTGTCGCCTGGCGTTCCGATTCCGCCATCATGCTCCTCCCTTCGTCTCGTATTGCGCGAACGTCCCGTGCCGGTGCCGCGTTCACCGCCCGCTACGGTGACACCGGAGGTGGTGTGCCGTACCGCCACTCGTAGTAGTGGCGACCGACGTTCCCCATCTCGATCTGCCATCCCGGCGGATTGTCAGGCGTGAAGGTCAGTACCCGGCGCTCGAAGGCCTGCACGAGGACCCAGCGAGGCTGTCCGCCGACGCGGACGCGTACCCAGTACGGCTCGGCGATCGGCCGGCCGACAACGTAAAGCGCGTCCCAGGCTCGGGCTGCCAGCCAGTCGCGGAACGGGCGCGCGCTGTTGTGCCCCGTCACCGGGTCGTACCCGGCGTACTCGGCTGCCGGTACTGAGGCATCGCTCTGCACGGTGCCGTCGCGTCGCAACACTTCTCGGATCGGTTGTCCCGACCGGTCCGGCAACTGGTTCCCAGCGAGGAGGGCACTATGCTGCCGGAGGCTCGCGTAGGTGGGAGCCTCGGGATCGCGCGGTACGGTGTCACCAGCGAGCGGGATGTCGGCAGGCGCGCGTGCGGTGAACTCTCGGTCTCCCACCTGCACCCGACCGAGGACCATCTCGCAAACGAGGAGCCCGCTCGTCACGAACCAGGCCGAAGACTGGTCACCCGAGGGATCGTTGATTTCGAGTCGAGCCTTGTCCAAGTACACGACGAGTCGCTTGCCGCCCGGCGATTCAGCGTATGGTTCCCAGCGCACGGCCCACGCGTCCGGGCCGAATGTCCAGCTGCTGGACCGGCCCGCGGCGACGGGACCGTCGGTCGCGATCCACAGAGTGCGGATCGCCTCCGGCGCTGTCGCCAGACCGGGTGGCAGCGCTGCCGGCGGTGCGGGTGCTTGGAAGGAGAGTTCTTCGTCCGCAGTGCGGGCTGTCCGGAACTGTCCGGTGAGCCGGAACGGGGCTCCGTCGATCGTTCCCTCGATGACGTAGCGGTAGAGTGTACCGGGACGGAGCGGCTCGGTAGCTGCGAGCAGTGCAGTCCGGCGACTCAGCCAGCCGGTGCCGGCCGCGAAGTGTACGGGTATCGACCGGTCACCCTCCAGCAGCGTGCCACCAGTGAACGCGACGGAACCGGCGCCGAAGTACTTGGCAGTGACCGGATACCCGAGCGGGTATTGCGCCCCAGGGTAGGGATCGGGTACCTCGCCCCAGAAGTGCGTCCCGACCCCGCTCGTACCGTCGGGCGGCCAGATGCCCCATTCCGGAGTCGCCTGCTCGCTCCACGGGGCGAGCGTACCGACCATGACGACCTCCATGCGGATACCGTCGCGGTTCACTGCGCCGAACCCGATGTGTTGGTACCGGGGGTCGATGAGCGGCAGCCGGTGGTTGATCGTCGCCATGAAGAGGTCGACCGAGCGGACGAGCGATCCGGTGAGACCGATGTTTTCGTTGACCGATCCTGGATACCCGTGGGCACGGGCTCGGTCGAGGATGTTTTCGCCGGTGAAGCCAGGCTTTCCGGGACTTTCGCGGTGGAGTCCCATGCCGGTGAGCGACGGGTCACCGTAGTTGAGCTCGTAGTATCGAGCGTGTGCCTGTGC
>JBEPZP010000066.1:0-10528 GCA_041640735.1 Thermomicrobium sp. | reverse complement strand
CTGCTTCGAGGTCGATGACCTGGCCGCCATCCGCGCCCGCCTGGCCGAGGCGGGCTACCAACCCTACGATGCCGTGCCGATTCCCGGACGCCCGCGCTTCTTCTGCCGCGACCCCTTCGGCAATCTCCTCGAGTTCATGGTGTTCAGTGCCGAGCAGTGAAGCGAGCGCGCCGAGCGAGGCTATCCGTCACTGGTCGCGCACTGCACATGTCCGGCTGAGGCACCTGTGCACGCAACCGCGAGGCGCTCGCCTTGCCAGCGCCGCCGGTTCGGCCCATACTCGTCAGGAGCCGTGCAGTGTGGCGCCGGCCAGCGGCGTCCGGTGCCGTGCGTTCGTCGAGGAGGTGAAGCGATGGATCTCGGTCTACAGGGAAAGGTGGCCATGGTCGCGGCCGCGAGCCAAGGACTCGGCAAGGCGGTCGCGCTCGGCTTCGCCCGCGAGGGAGCCCACCTCGCGCTGTGCAGCCGCAACCAGGCAGCGCTGGAGGCTGTCGCTGCCGAGGCTCGCAGCTACGGCGTCGAAGCGCTCGCCGTGCCGGCTGACGTGACCCGGGCCGAGGACATCGCGAAATTCGTCGACACCGCCATCGCCCACTTCGGCGGTATCGACATCCTCGTGACGAACGCTGGAGGGCCCCCCGCTGGGACCTTTCAGGACTTCGCTGACGACGCACCCTGGCAGGCCGCCTTCGAACTGACGCTGCTGAGCGCGGTGCGCTTGATCCGCGGCGTCCTGCCCTCGATGCGAGCGCGCGGGGGCGGAGCGATCATCGTGATGACCTCGTCCTCGATCAAGGTGCCCATCCCCAACTTGATCCTCTCCAACGTCTTCCGCGCTGGCGTTGCGGCGCTGGCCAAGACGCTGGCCGAAGAACTCGCTCCGTACAACATCCGCGTCAACAACGTCCTCCCGGGCCGGATCGCGACGGAACGTCTCCTCTACCTCGACCAGGGCAACGCCCAGCGAGCTGGCGTGAGCGTGGAGGAGATCCGCCAGCGCACGATCGCCCAGATCCCGATGGGACGCTACGGGGAGCCCGAGGAGTTCGCCAACGCCGTGGTGTTCCTGGCCTCCGAGCGCGCGAGCTACATCACCGGCGCCTCGCTCCAGGTGGACGGCGGCTACATCAAGTGCATCTACTGACCCCAGCGTCGAGTGGTGCGGGGAGAGGTCGCTGCACCTCTCCCCGCTGACCACACCGCACTGGCCCGGACACGCTCATTCCAGCGGCCAAAGCGGTGAACGCGCTGAGCCGAGGAGCGTCCAGCCCAGGAGCACGGCTTCCAGCGCCAATCCCGCGACCAGGAGTACCCGATCGCGCGGCCGGAGCTCGAGACGCCCGAACCGCACGCGCGCACCGCGCGCCCCCACACCACGGGCGATGAGCACCCAACTCAGTTGTTGGGCCTGCCGGAGTGTCGCTGCCAGCGCCACTGACAACACGGGCAGGTAGGCACGCAACCGCGCCATCCCGCGCTCCGGGATGATCCAACCGCGTGTCTGCAACGCTTCGGCCGCCGTCGCCACCGTCTGCGCGAAGACCGGAATGAAGCGCAGGCCGATCGCCAGCGCGAGCCCGACGCTGACCGGTAGCCCCAACCGGACGAGACTTTGGACGAGCGCTCGCTCGCTGGTGGTAGCGAACCAGGCGAGCGCCAGCAACGCCAGTGCAACCACCCGCAGCGCAGCAGCAAACGCCGCGAGCACGCCCGGGAGCGTGACGAGCAGCGGGCCGAACTGGAGCAAGACCGGTTCCCCGCCCCGATCGAAGATCGGCCGCAGCACCACGATGAGCACGAGCAGCGGTGCCAACGCGCGCCAGACGGCAGCGAGACGTCGACCGCTGAATCCCCCCGCGAAGCGGAGCAGCGCGTGGAGCAGGACTGTCGCTACGACCAGCAGCAGAGGGCTCTCCCACAGGAGCAGGGGGACAGCCCCGCCGAGCGCGAGCGCCAGCTTGACGCGCGGGTCGACCCGCGCCAAGAGCGGCTCCCGGTTCTGCGCTGCGCTCGTGTCCGCTCGTGCTGGGGAAAGGCCGGTCCGAGGGGACGGGTTCGGGCGATCCGAGGCTGGCGCGATCTCGCCGGACCCTGCGGCCGATTCCTCGACCGCAGCGACCAATTCGTCGGGCTCGAGCACTGCTGGGAGCCCGAGCGCCGCAGCGACGGCCGTGACGGACAGCGGGGTCAGGTCGCAACCGGCGAGCAACGCCACATCACCGAGCACCTCCCGCGGCGAGCCGACCGCTCGCACGCGTCCCTCGTGCAAGAGGACGACCCGATGGGCACAGCGTGCCACGAAGCGCAGGTCGTGGCTGACCAGGAGGACAGCTGCGCCGGCCGATGCACGCTCCGCGAGGAGTTCAGCGAGCAGCGCACGGCCCGACTCGTCCAGGGCACTGGTCGGCTCGTCGAGCACCAGGAGCGCCGGCTGGCGAGCGAATGCAGCGGCCAGGGCCACCAGCTGGCGTCGTCCGCGGCTGAGCAGGGGCAGCGGTGTCTCCGCCTCGGCGAGGAGTCCGAAACGCTCGAGTACCTCCACCGTCCGGCGCTCGACGTCGTCCTCGTCGAGACCGAGCTGGCGGAGCGCGAAGGCGACTTCGGCCCGCGGTGTCGCGCGCACCAGCTGGTGATCCGGGTTCTGCGCCACGTAGCCGACGACACGGGCCAGTTCACCGACCGTCGCGCGCGTCGTGTCCTGTCCGGCCACGAGCACGCGCCCCCTCGTCGGACGCAGGGCACCGATTACGTGACGGGCGAGTGTCGTCTTGCCGGAACCGTTCGGCCCCACGACCGCGACGACCTCACCCGGAAACAGCGCCAGGTCGACGGACCGGAGCACGTCCGATCCCTCACCGTAGCGGAAGGAGACCTGCTCGACGCGGAGGAGCGGCGGTGCACCAGGTGCCACCGGCGCGGTGGAGACAGCCGCTCCTACCCTGCGGGATGAGGACACCGCCGCGCGCGCACGACGCGCTGCGGCACACCGTCGCACGGCAGCGACGGCGTCGGCGAGCCCTCGGAAGAGCGGTAGTCCCGCGCAGTCCGGCACGGCCCAGAGAGCCAACGCGAGTTCGGCCAGTTGCGGCACCGGAACACCCAGCTGCGCGAGCAGCGCACGGTCGGTGAAGGCGACCTCCGGGGACGCGTCCAAGACGAGCCTGCCGGCTTCGAGGGCGAGCACTCGCTCGACGAGCGGTAGCAAGAAGTCGGTGTCGCGCTCGGCGAGGAACACCGTCAAAGGTTTCCCGGCCAACGTACCGAGCGCAGTCAGTGCCCGAAAAAGATCGGCCTTTGCGCGCGGATCAAGCTGAGCGGTCGGTTGGTCAAGCACCAAGAGGTCGGGCTGGCGAGCGAGCGCCACAGCGAGCGCGAGGCGTTGCTTTTGGCCACCGGAGAGCTGACCGACCGGTCGCTCGCGGAGCGCGGCCAGCCCGACGAGGTCGAGCACCTGCGTGACTCGCCGGTCGACCTCCTCGGGCAGAAGACCGGCCAGCTCCAGCGCGAAGGCCACCTCTTCGGCCACAGTCAGACCGATCAAGTTGGCTTCCGGGTCCTCGAAGACGATCCCGACCCGCTGTGCAAGCTCCGCTGGCGAGACGCTCGTCGTCTCGTATCCAGCCACCTCGAGCCGACCGCGGACCACACCACCCGTTTCGTGGGGGACGATGCCAGCCAGCGCTAAACAGAACGTCGTGAGGCCGCTGCCGCTCCCGCCGACGAGACCCACCACCGCGCCGTGAGGGATGGTGCACGAAAGAGTATCGAGCGCCACCCGAGGCGAGTCGCTCGGGTCGAGCGCCGGATAGGCGTAGGTGAATCCCTCAGCCCGCACCGCGAAACGGACGACTGCGTCGTCGTGCGCAGTCGTCTCTCCCTGGCGCCGTGCTGCCGTCATGAGGCGTCGATCCGGAGCGTCATGGGCGAGGTCGTACCGGCGGGGTCATCAGATCTCGCGCCGGAAGCGCGGCGGCGACAAGCGCGCCAACGCCGCACCGAAGGTTTGGCGGAAGAGCACCGTGAGCGCGATACCGCCCACTGCCCCGGAGACCACTTGCCAGACGTTGAACGGGACGTTCGCGACCGCCGTGCCCAGGCCGATGCGGAGCACGGCCACCTCCCAGAGGAAGTACCCGGCGACGATGATGACACCGCCCACTACTGTGGCCAGGACCATACGCCAGACCCCAGCGCGCCAGGCGATCCAGCCCGCCAGGAAGCCCTGCAGGCCGTGCAGCACGAAGGTAGCCGGCGCGTATTGCCCGTAGCCGCTGGTGAGGTCAGCCAGCATCGGCCCGAACGCTCCGCTCAGGCCACCGACGACCGGCCCGAAGAGGAACGCGCCGGTGTAGATGGCGATATCACCCAGATGGATGTAGCCGCTCGGGATCGGCACCTGGATGAAGCGGGTCGCCACGAAGACGACCGCAATCATGACGCCGCTCAAGGCGATCGTCAGCGGGTTCAACTCCAACCGTTCTTTGACTCCGTCCGGTCGCTGCATACTGCCTCCTCCCACCGTCGCGAGCCTACCGGGACGCGCTCGTTTCGGCAACGGCCAATTGGCACCATCCAATCGGACGACGCTGCGCAGAGCCGTGGACAGGAATGGAGAGCTGTTCGCGAGAGCCGGCCCGCGGTGACCTGGTACAGTAAGGGCGCCTCGCAGCGGAGCGGAGGACGACGCCCGCGCGCACAGTGAACCGGGAAGGGAGCGGGGCGCATCGGATGGAACAGCCGGTCATCGACGTGAACGGCCTCGTGCGGCGTTTCGGTGAACGCGTCGCGCTGGCCGGCATCACCTTCTCGGTCGCTGCCGGGGAGGTCCTCGGCCTCCTCGGGCACAACGGTGCCGGCAAGACGACCACCATCCGTGTACTCCTCGGCCTTTTGCGGCCACACGGCGGCACGGTACGCGTCCTCGGAGCCGAGCCCAGCGTCGATGGAGAGCGTGTCCGTGCACACACCGGCGTCGTCGGTGAGGCACCCGGGCTGGACGAACGATTGACCGCACGCGAGGTGCTGGCGTTCTTCGCTGACCTGTACGACGTCCCGGTAGCTCTGCAACGGCAGCGCATCCCCGAGCTCCTCGAACGGTTCGGCTTGGCCGAGGTGGCCGACCGCCGCGTCGCCACCTTCAGTGCTGGCATGCGTCAACGGTTGGCCCTGGCCCGCAGTCTGCTCCACGACCCGCAACTCCTGCTGCTCGACGAGCCGACGGCAGCGCTCGATCCGGTCGCGGCGCACCAAGTGCGCGAGTTGATCGCGGAGCGGAGGCGCGAGGGACGGACGATCCTTCTGGCGACGCACAACCTGAGCGAGGCCGAGCGACTCTGCGACCGTGTCGTCATCTTGGAACAGGGGCGAGTACTCGTGGAAGGGCGACCGCACGAGCTCGCACGCGCGCTCGGGATCCCGGCCCAGCTGACGCTTGAGATCGATCCGGAGCAGGCGGACGTTGCGCTGCGAGCGCTCCAGCAGTGCGGGGCGGAGGCGCGAGTGGAGCGTTTCGCCGGGCAGGTCATCGTGGAGCAGGTGACGCGCGACCGCGTACCGGCGATCGTCGCGGCACTGGTGCGAGACGGTGTCGGCGTGTACGGGGTGTCGCTGCGCGCGCCGACGCTGGAAGACGTCTATTTGGCACTCCACCGGCGAGGGGAACGGAGGTGAACCATGCGGGCACAGCGCGTCTTGGGGATCGTCCGCAAGGATCTTCGGGCCGTGGCGCGCAGCCGCGTCCTCCTGCTCCCGCTGGCGGCGGTGCCGATCGTGTTCTTCGTCGTCCTGCCGCTCGTCGTCAGCCTGCTCGGCCGGATGCTCCCGCTGGAGGAGAGTGACGACCTGGCGACGCTCCTGCGCGCTCTACCGAGCCGCGAACGGGCACGCATCGAGGCCCTGCCTCCGGGGCAACAGCTCACGGTCCTCCTCTTCGGATACCAGTTCGCACCGCTCTTGCTCATCGTGCCACTGGCGACCACCACGGTGATCGCGGCCGACGGTCTGGCTGGCGAACGGGAACGCCGAACCTTGGAAAGCCTTTTGGCTACGCCGTTACAGGAGGACGAACTCTTCCTGGGCAAACTGCTAGCACCAGCGATCCCGGCGCTACTGATCAGTTGGCTCGGGGCAGCCATCTCGACGGCCATCGTCGCTGGCGTCGCCGGGCTCGGACCACCCCTGCTGCCGAGCCCGCAATGGTTGGTGTTCGCCTTCTTGGGGAGCCCGGCGGTGACCCTCCTCGGGCTCGGCGTCGTGGTCCTCCTGTCGTCGCGGGTACGGGGAATGCAAGAGGTGTCGCAACTGAGCGGGCTAGCGGTTCTCCCCATCCTCGCGCTGCTCGTGGCACAGTCGAGCGGGGTCGTTCTCTTCGACTGGCGACTTGCCGTGCTCCTGTGCACAGCGCTCTGGATCCTCGCGCTCGTGCTGCTCCGTCTGGGGCGGCGTCTCTTCGAGCGCGAGTCACTCCTCCGGCTCGACTGACGCGGGCTCCGGGCGGGCATAGCGTACGGGCAGAAGCGGGACACCCGTTCGCCGCTGGCTGCCTCGACCGAACCGTACTCGCGGAGCAGGCGTTCTCTACAGCAGTCTGACCGACCGAACGCGACGGAGCGAGCCCTGCGACAGCACATCGCGCCAGGGACGACACGACCGCAGGCCAGGATCGAGACGAACGTGCGCTGCAGGGCAAAACCCCGTCAGCTCGCTGGGCGGCGAAACCGTGTGGCCGGCAACAGCGTTCGCCCCAACTGGGGAAGGCCGTGGAGGAGCACCAGCGACACGATCTTGACACATTCCTGCTCCTCTGTTATGCTGCCTAATAGAATGGTGAGGCATCCAACTAAATAGTGGCGGAAGCGGGTGCACGTGCGGGCACGGGGGACGACGCAGGCCGCTGACCAATTCTTGGTACGGCAAATGAACCTCTCGTTAGTTCTGGAGACGCTGCGACTGCATGCACCGGTGTCGCGAGCGCGGCTAGCACAGCTGACGGGTCTGAACAAGTCGACCGTTTCCAGCCTCGTGGAGGAACTGATCGAAGCTGGACTCATCACCGAGGTCGGCACCTGTCACAGCGGATCAGCTGGTCGGCCGGCGATCATGCTGCAGCCCAATCCGCGTGCAGGTGGCATCATCGGCAGCGAAATCGGTGTCGACTACCTTTCGGTCATCATCACCGACTTCAGTCGGCAGATCGTCTGGCGGCATTTCGAGCGCCTCGGTCGGGACCGGCGCGTCGAGCCTGTGCTGCAGCGTTTCATCGACATCGTGCGCTCGGGGATCGCTGAGACACGTACCCAGGTCGAACGGATTTTCGGGCTCGCGGTAGGGGTGCCTGGCCTCGTCGACATCGCCTCGGGGACGCTCCTCTTCGCCCCGAACTTGCGCTGGAGCGACGTGCCGCTGCGGCGGATGCTGGAAGCTGAATTCACTTTCCCGGTTTTCGTCCACAACGAGGCGAACTTGGCCGCCGTGGGCGAGAGCTACTTCGGTGCAGCGCGGGACGCAGGGAGCGTGGTTCTCGTCAGTGCCGGTGTCGGCCTGGGGGGTGGGATCGTTCTCGGTGGTCAGCTGGTCACCGGGGCTGGCGGTTTCGCCGGCGAGATCGGGCACATGACGCTCGTGCCGGATGGCCCCTTGTGCAACTGCGGTAACCGCGGTTGCTGGGAAACGCTGGTGAGTCAAGAAGCCCTCTTCCGCCGCGTGCGCGATGCGATCGAAGGAGGACGCCCCTCGCTGTTACACGAGCTCACGAGCGGCGACCTCTCGCTCCTGACCGTACCACTCGTCGTCGAGGCAGCGAGACGAGGGGACGAAGTGGCGCTGCAGGCGCTCGAAGAGACCGCGCGGTTTCTCGGTATCGGTATCGCGAATCTCGTCAACGCGCTCAACCCAGAGGTCGTCGTGTTCGGTGGTGTCTTGAGCCTAGCCAGCGATTTTCTCCTTCCAGTAGTCTGGCGAGAGATCACTGAGCGTGCCCTGCGTTGGACGAGTCAATCGGTGCGGCTGGTGGTCGCAGCGCACGGATTCGACGCTTGCGCCATCGGGGGCATCGCTTGGATCTATCAAAATCTCTTACACCAACCTGCCACGCTCGCCCGACTGAGCGGGACTACTGGGCACTGGCGAGCTGGAACTGTAGCCGCTCATCGCTGACCGTAGGGGAAGGAGGTGAACACACGAAGGACAGAGCACTGAGGAGGCGGCAGCACGCCTGACGCGAATGGCGTCCTAGCGGAGAGGAGATGCCTGATCTCTGCGGTACGAGCGTTCATCGGACGGCGGGTCGGTAAGCACGACGGGAGGAGATGACACATGACGAGTCGACACGCTGAGAAGAACGGCAAGGTGATGACCCGACGCGAGGTCCTGCGCAGGTTCGGTGCAGTCGGACTGGCCGCGCCTGCGACGGCTGCACTCTTGGCGGCCTGTCGGCGAGAGGAAGCGACGCCGACTCCCGTACCGCAAGCGGCACAGACTCCGGCTCCCGCCCAAGCCGAGAACAAGCTCGAGATCTTCAGCTGGTGGACGAACCCGGGCGAAGCCGACGGGTTGAAGGCACTCTTCGACCTGTTCGCGCAGCGCCGACCGGGGGTGGAGATCATCAACGCGACGGTCGCGGGTGGCGCCGGGACGAATGCGAAGGCTGTCCTTGTCACGCGGATGCAAGCTGGGAATCCGCCCGACAGCTTCCAGGTCCACGCCGGTTGGGAGCTCCTCGGCACCTGGGTCGTCGCCGGTAAGATGGAGCCGATCACTTGGTTGTTCGAGGAGGAGGGTTGGACCGACGTGATGCCCAAGACCCTCCTCGACCAGATCGCTTACCAAGGTGAACTGTATTCAGTGCCGGTCAATATTCACCGATCGAATGTCCTCTGGTATAACCGGGCCATCTTCGATCGACTCGGGCTGCAGCCGCCAGTGACGCTGGACGATTTCTATCAGGTCGCTGAGGAGATCAAGGCAGCAGGGATCACACCACTTTCCGTCGGTGGTAAAGACAAGTTTGAGGTTCCGCACCTCTTTGAGGATCTCTTGTTGGCCGTCTTCGGCCCAGAAGACTACGCCAAACTGTTTACCGATCCGAGCATGTGGGAGAAGGACGACCGCGTCGACGAGGCGATCGCGGTGCTGGACCGGTTCCTCGACTACGCCAACGAGGATCGCTCGGCACTCAGCTGGGCCGATGCTGCGCAGCGAGTGCTCGACGGCACCGGAGCGATGACGATCATGGGTGACTGGGCCCACGGGTACTTCATCAACAAGGGCGCGAAGCCAGGTGAAGACTACGGCTGGGCGCCGTCTCCGGGCACCGATGGGTGGTTCATGTGGCTGAGCGACAGCTTCGGTCTGCCCGTCGGTGCGCCCCACCGCGAGAACGCGATCGAGTGGTTGAAGGTGTGCGGTTCACGAGAGGGCCAGGACGCCTTCAACCCCAAGAAGGGATCGATTCCGGCGCGCACCGATCCGGACCTGAGCCTCTACGATGAGTATCTGCTCTATTCGATCGAGCGCTTCGCCAAGGATGCGCTGGCGCCGAGCGTCGTGCACGGTGCAGCAGCCAACGAGGCCTACATGACGGAATACAACAACGCGCTCAACGTCTTCTCGGCCAACCGCGATCGCGCCCAGCTCAAAGCCATGTTGATCGACGCCGCGCGGGAGCTGTAAGCAGGTGCATGAGCATGGGTAGATCACCGCGCGAAACCGTGGAGGCGACCGATGGCCGGTAAGGTGATCGAGGCAGCCCGAGCGGTTCCTGTCGCCCGGGAGAAAGTCTCCCGGGCACGGTACCGCTGGCGCGAGCGGCTGCTTCCCATCTTGATGCTCACACCGTCGATCGTGGCGATCGCGATCTTCGTCTACGGGTTCATCGGTTGGACGACGTTCGTCTCGCTCACGCGTTGGCAAGGGATCGTGCCCGACTACACGTTCGTCGGCCTGCGCAACTACGCCACGATCTTCACGACCTACCGCTTCCAGAGCGACATCCGCAACACGATCGTCTTTACGGTCTTCTTCCTGCTCGGCTCGCTGGCCATCGGTCTGCTCCTCGCGGTGCTGCTCGACCTCAGGGTGCGAGGAGAGTCCTTCTTCCGGACGGTCTACCTCTTTCCGATGGCGCTCTCGTTCGTCGTGACAGGTACCGTCTGGCAGTGGCTCTTCGTCCCCGGGACGCCGGAGGAACCGACCGGTCTCAATCTCCTTTTCCGCAAACTCGGGCTACCAGTCTTCTTGAACTGGAGCACGACTTCGTGGGTCTGGCCAGGGGGCGGCTGGCAGCCGGAGTGGCTGCGCGCCCCCTTCGGTATCCCTCTGGCCATGCTGCCGGTCATCATCGCCGCACTCTGGCAGATGTCCGGCTTCACGATGGCTCTCTACCTCGCCGGTCTACGCAGTATACCCGACGAGCTCCGCGAAGCCGCCCGCGTCGACGGCGCGAGCGAGTGGCAGGTGTTTCGACACGTCACGCTCCCCCTCCTGCAGCCGATCACGCTGAGTGCCGTCATCATACTCGGCCATATCTCTC
>JBEPZP010000065.1:0-10828 GCA_041640735.1 Thermomicrobium sp. | reverse complement strand
TCTTCCCACAGTTGAGCGTCTCCAGCCGGGCGAGTTCCTCTTGTCGCTCGCGCAGGATCTCGGCGACCTTGCGCAGGCGCCGAGCGCGCTCGTTCGGTGTCATGCGCCCCCACGGGCCCTCGTCGAAAGCCCGCCGGGCGGCACGAACAGCGCGGTCGACATCCTCGCGGCCGGCTTTGGCCACGGAGCCAAGAATTTCATTGGTGGCCGGGTTGTAGGTTGGGAACGTCTCTCCACTGGCCGCGGGGACGAACTGTCCATCGATCAGCAACTGATACGTGCGAAGACCGGTTTCGGTCGCCATCGTGTCCCTCCGAGAACGGCATTCGAGGTCCGTTTTTCAGCCGACAAGCTGGTGCGATGATCGTCACAGGGTTGCCGAGGCTTTCACGCGGTGGGCGGCGTGAAGACGATGCGCCAGGGCTTGAGCTGCACGATCTCCTGGAAGACACCAGCTTCGGAGAACGGATCGCTCTGGATGAGCTGGCGGGCTTCCTCTTCGGAATCGGCCTGGTAGATGATGAGGGCACCACTGTCGTCCTCGAAGGGGCCGGAAGCCCACAGCTTCCCCTGTTCGCGCAGCGAAGCGAGGTACTGCCGGTGGATAGGACGCACTTCCTGGATCTTCTCCGGATTGCCGTAGCGGATGACTGCGGCCCACAACATCGCGCGCTCCTCTCGTCACTCGACGTCGTACTCCGCGCCACTCTCACCAGGATAATCCGGTTCAGCCGGACTGACGAGAGCACGAGGATCACCGGTGATGACGAACGCGATGCGCTCGCAGATATTCGTCACGCGGTCGGCGATCCGCTCGAGGTTGTGCGCGGCCCAGAGCAGCAGCGTCGCCCGCTCGATCGTCCGCGGGTCGCTCATCATGTAGGTGAGGAGTTCCCGATAGACCTGGTCGTAAAGACCGTCGACCTCGTCGTCACGCCGCCAGATAGCACGGCAGCGCTCGAGATCCATCTCGATAAAGGCGTCGAGCGCCTGCCGCAGCATATCAAGAGAGATCTCGGCCATCCGGGGGATGTCGATCAGCGGCTTGAGCGGTGGCCAGGCGCTCAACCGTATGGCGATCTTCGCTAGTCCTTCCGCGTAGTCGCCGATCCGCTCCAACTCGCTGATGATGAACAACGTCGCCGCAATGATGCGGAGGTCGGTGGCCATCGGTTGTTGTGTCGCGATGAGGAGAAGCGCTCGTTCCTCGAGCGCGTAACTCCGCTCGTCGATCTCTCGGTCGTGGTCGATCACGCTCTGGGCGAGCGCCATGTCGTAGCGCTTGAGTGCCTCCACCGCACGCTCGACAGCTTTCTCCACCATGCTGCCCAGGTTGAGGACATCCTGGCGGAGTAACTGGAGGTCACGCTCGAATTCCGCGCGGGCTCTGATCGCCATGGCCTCGCCTCACCTTCGTCAAGCCATACGAACCGGCAGAGCATGCCGTCCTGGAGAAGATACCGAGTGCAAGAAGTGTACCGTACCGAGTTCCGCTTTCCTAGCCGATCTTACCGGTAATATACTCTTCTGTTTCCTTCCGTTTTGGATTGGTGAAGATGCGCTGTGCGGTGTCGAACTCGATCAACCGGCCGGTTCGTTCCTCGCCAGCGAGCAGAAAGGCGACATAATCCGCAATGCGGGCTGCTTGTTGCATGTTGTGGGTGACGATAACGATCGTGTAGCGCTGTTTGAGTTCCCAGATGAGTTCCTCGATGCGGTAGGTCGCGATGGGGTCGAGCGCGCTCGTCGGTTCGTCCATCAGGAGCACCAGCGGTTCGACGGCGAGGGCGCGTGCGATGCAGAGTCGCTGCTGCTGGCCACCGGAGAGCGACGACCCGGGTGCCTTCAGTTTGTCCTTTACCTCGTCCCAGAGTGCCGCGGCCCGCAGGCTCCGCTCCACGATCTCGTCGGCCTCGGCTCGCGAGAGTCGCGGACGGTGCAGTCGCACTCCAGCCAAGACGTTGTCGTAGATCGACAGCGTCGGGAACGGATTTGGCTTCTGGAAGACCATTCCGACGAGCTGCCGCACGCGGGCCGGTTCGATGCCAGGCTGGTAGATATCAATCCCCTCGAGGCGGACGCTGCCGGTTACCCGTGCGCCCGGTGTCAGTTCGTGCAGTCGATTCAAGCAACGGATGAAGGTCGATTTGCCACAGCCGGAAGGGCCGATGATTGCCGTCACTTTACCGGGGTGAATAGGGAGGGTAATGCTGTCAAGCGCTTGAAAGCGACCGTAGAAAGCCGAGAGCTGTTCGACCTCCATACTGGCCGGAGTCGCGACTGGTGCCACGTGCCGCGCTGCTTCTGCCCGGGCGGCCTGTGCGTTTGCCAAAGTCGTGATCGGGTCGGGCATCGTGGCCTCCATCGCTTCCAGTTCAGCCAATGCGGCCGGTGATGTAGTCCTCAGTCCGTCGGTCGCGGGGCCGCAGGAAAAGCTCACGGGTCGGTGCATACTCGATGAGTTCGCCCGTGCGATCCTCGCCGGCCAGCAGGAAGGCCGTGTAGTGCGAGACGCGGGAGGCTTGCTGCATGTTATGTGTCACGATCACGATCGTGTAGGTATCGGCGAGCTCAAGCATAAGGTCTTCGATGCGCATCGTCGCGACAGGATCCAAGGCCGAGCACGGCTCGTCCATGAGGAGGATCTCCGGTTCCAGCGCGACCGCTCGTGCAATACAGAGGCGTTGCTGCTGTCCGCCGGACAGGGCGAGCGCACTCTGGTTGAGCTTGTCCTTAACCTCGTCCCAGAGTGCTGCCTTGCGCAATGCTTCCTCGACGCGTGCAGCAACGTCGCCACGGTACCCGTTGATGCGGAGACCGAAGGCCACGTTCTCGAAGATACTCTTGGGAAAGGGGTTCGGTTTCTGGAAGATCATGCCGATATGCCGACGCACCCAGACCGGGTCAGTCGACGGTGCATAGAGGTCGATGTTGCCCCAGTGGACGGAGCCTTCGACGCGGGCTTCCGGTGTGAGATCGTGCATCCGGTTGAGGGCCCGCAGCAGCGTACTCTTCCCGCAACCGGAGGGGCCGATGATCGCGGTAATGCGGCGAGCAGGGATGGTGAAGGTCACGTCGCGGATCGCCTGGTGGCGACCGTACCAGACACTGAGCCGCTCAATCTGGAGCGCGGCTGGCTCGCGTGGCTGGACGATGTAGCGTGGGGCCTGTTCGGTGACGGTCATCGCTGCGCTCCTCGTCAGTACCGGATGCGACGTTGCAAGCGAGCACGCAGGAAGATTGCCAGACCGTTGAACACCAGGAGGACGACGAGCAGCACGATGATCCCGCCCGCTGCCCGTTCATGGAAGGCCGGTTGCGGACGCGAGATCCAGTTGAAAATCTGAATCGGGAGCACCGTAAACGGGTCGAAGATGCTCTTGGGCGTGAAGGCCACGTACGTAAGCGCACCGATCGTGATAAGCGGCGCTGTCTCACCGATCGCGCGGGCCAGGGCCAGGATCGTCCCGGTGAGGATGCCGGGCAAGGCTGCCGGCAGAACGAAATGCCGCACCGTCTGCCAGCGTGACGCACCAAGTGCGAGTCCGGCCTCGCGAATGGAAGGCGGGACCGCGCGCAGCGCTTCGCGGGCGGCGATGATGATGATCGGGAGGACGAGCAGGCTCAAGGTCAGTGCGCCCGCGATGAGGCTGCGACCGAGCATGAAGGTGCGGACAAACACGCCGAGACCGAGGAGACCGTAGACGATCGAGGGGACGGCTGCGAGGTTCGAGATATTGACTTCGATGATCGCGGTCAGGCGGTTCTTCGGCGCGAATTCTTCCAGATAGAGCGCTGCTGCGACGCCCAGCGGAAACGCGATGATCGCTACGAGCACGAGAAGGTACAGGGTTCCGACCAGTGCTGATCGGATACCCGCTTGTTCGGGACGCCGCGAGGGGAAGCTCGTCAAGAAGTCCCAGGAGAGGACATGCCAACCGTCACGGACGACATCGGCGATGAGAACGCCAAGTGTCGTCAAACCGATCACGATCGCCGCAGCACTGAGGAGACCGAAGAACGTCCCCAAGCGCTTGCGGAGGGCGAGACGAGGTTCGAACTCGCGGTCGATCGACCGTTCAGCGGTCACTCGTAAACCTCCCGGAATCGCTGGAGGAAGCGGTAACTCAAAAGATTCAAGGCCATGGTGATCACAAAGAGCGTCGTACCGACGGCAAAGATCGTCTGGTATTCCAGCGTTCCGTGTGGGGTATCGCCGAGGCTGACCTGGACGATATAGGCCGTCATCGTCTCCATCGCGACCAGCGGGTTCAGCGTGAAGCGAGGAATTTGCCCTGCTGCGATGGCCACGATCATCGTCTCGCCGATCGCTCGGGACACGGCGAGGATGAAGGCAGCAACGATACCGGAGAGCGACGACGGTACCACGACTCGCCAGACGACCTCGAGCTTGGTCGCCCCCAGCGCGTAGGCAGCTTCCCGCAGGCTCTGCGGGACGGCACGCATCGCGTCCTCCGACAGGGAGGCGACGAGCGGAAGGATCATGATGCCCATTACCAGGCCGGCGGACAGGGCATTGAAGACTTCGAGCTGGGGAATGAACCGCTTCAAAAGCGGCGTAACGAAGAGGAGTGCGAAGTAGCCGTAGACTACCGTCGGAACGCCAGCCAGGATCTCGAGAATTGGCTTCACGATCGTTGCCAGCCGGGGCGACGCGTATTCGGAGAGCCCGATCGCAGCCAGAAGGCCCAGTGGGAGGGCAACAAGCATGGCGATCGCGGAGACGACAAGCGTCGCTGTGAGGAGTGGCCAGATGCCGAAGTGCTTGTCGGTGAACAGCGGTGTCCACTGGGTGTCAGTGAGGAAGTCAACGACTGACACCCGCTGGAAGAAGTGGAATGTCTCGATCGCCAGCGTATAGATGATGCCGATCGTGGTCGCAATGGATACCAGAGCGGCGAGGAAGAGCAGGCTCAGGATCAGCGACTCGCGGGCTTGCCGGATCCGGTCGACCCGCTGTGTCCCGGTGAGCACCCGTTCGATCCAGACTCGCCGGTCGATTGGTGTCGGCACTGCTGTTGGGGTCGGTTCGGTCGTCACCGTTTCACCCCACGAGGTACCGATGGGCTGCGAGGAGGAGACGAGACGATGTCTCCTCCTCGCGGATTGTACTCGCCTTCGTGCCGAACTCGGAAGCTACTCTTCACGCTTGAGGACATCCTCGATCGAGACGCCGACTTCGACACCTTTGAAAGCCGACCCGGTCTTGCGGGCACGGAAGCGGTTGAGCGCGAGCTGGTATGCCTCGTCGGGAAGCGGAATGTAACCGACCTCCTGCGCGAGCGTACCAGCGTTCTGGAGATAGAACTCAACGAAAGCCTCGACCTCTGGTCGATCGGCCTGGTCGGCTGCGATATAGATGAAGATCGGTCGCGAGAGTGGCTGGTACTGGCCTGTCTTGACCGTCTCGAGATTGGGCTCGACGGGCTGACCGCTCTTCGGGTTGACGATCGGGACGATCTTCACGCGACCAGCGTTCTCTACGGCGTAGGCCAGGCCAAAGTAGCCGAGGGCGTACTTGTCTCCGGCTACTCCTTGGACAAGGACGTTGTCGTCCTCGGAGGCGGTGTAGTCCCCGCGGCTCGCTCCTGCCTTGCCGTTGATCGCCTCGGTGAAATAGTCGAAGGTGCCCGAGTCAGTACCAGGACCGTAAAGGTTGAGCGGTGCATCCGGCCAGGAGGAACGCACCTGGTTCCAACGAGTGATCACACCCTGTGACTCAGGCTTCCAAATAAGGTTCAGCTCCTCTACCGTCAGGTGGTCGACCCAGTCGTTCTGCGGGTGGACAACGACTGCCAAGCCATCGAAGGCGACCGGTAGCTCGATGAACGTGCGCCCGTTTTGCTCACAGGCCTGGAGCTCCGAGTCCTTGATCGGCCGCGAGGCATCAGAAATGTCGATCTCTTTATTGCAGAACTTCTTAAAGCCGCCGCCGGTACCGGATATGCCGACAGTCACCTTGACCTTCGGGTGTTGCTTCTGAAACTCTTCGGCGACGGCTTCCGATATCGGGAACACCGTGCTCGATCCATCAATGGTGATCGTGCCGCTGAGCTCTGCGGCCGGCTTCGTCGACGCTGGAGCAGTCGGCTTCGCTGGCGTGCTGCCGGTTGTCGGTGTCTGGCCTCCAGCGGTCATCGCTGGTGTGGGTGTCGCTTCACCGCCAGAGCAGGCTGCGATGAGTGCGCTCGCTGCTGGAACGAACAGTCCGAGTGCAGCGAACCGGCTCAGGAGTTGGCGTCTACTGAGTGACGGTGTCATCGTTCTCTCCTTCCTCGATCATCCTATCCTCGATGGCGATTTCCGGCACGAACCGGTAGCCGATGCCATGGACGGTGCGAATCAGTCGCGATCCATGCTCCTCCCCTCCCAGTGCCTCGCGGATCCGGTGGATATGGACATCGACGTTGCGGAGATCGACGATGTCCTCTCCCCAGACCAGATCCAGTAACTCCTGCCGGGTACAGACGCGTCCGGCACGCTCGACCAGGACGGCGAGCAGCGCGAACTCGCGCGGTGCGAGCTTGACCTCGCGTCCGCGATAGACGACCCGATGCTCGTCGCGAAAGATCACGAGTGTCCCTGCAGTCAACACCGTGCCCGGTACCGTCTCACCGGAGCGCCGGAGCAGCGCCTCAATCCGGGCGAACAGTTCCCGTGTTCGGAAGGGCTTGGTGACGTAGTCGTCTGCACCGGCCTGGAAGAGTGCGACGATATCCTCTTCGCTGTCACGCGCGGTCAGTACAAGAATCGGTGCATTGGACCATTTGCGGATGAGTCGGCAGACGTCGCGGCCGTCGATGCCGGGGAGCATGAGGTCGAGCACGATCAGGTCGGGCCGAACGGTGCGAGCCAGCATGATCGCCTGGCGACCTTCAGTGGCAGACCAGACACTGTACCCACGCTGTTGCAGACTATACGTGAGAATCTGCACCAACGTGGGGTCGTCCTCGACAACCAGAACTCGACGTTGTTGCGGTACTTCTTGTTCGGCCATGGCGTTCGACCCAACCGCCCAATACACTGCATCGCCTCCGTTGTTCTCTGCGAGCAGCGTAGTCCGCGGGGTTTAAGCAGAGGTTTGCAGAACCTTAACGCTCGATGAACGGTGGTGGGACGAGCTCGCTGATTGTCCTGACGATCTCGCGCACCGAAAGCGGCCGTCGGAGGATCCGCGCGGCACGGCGCTGCACGTGTTCGGGTACGGATCGCACGGAACTCGTGATAACAACAAGCGGTGCCTCGGGTGATTGCGCCAGGAGCTCGCTGACGTGCGGAAGGAGCGAGCCGTCACGGCTGAGATCGACGAGGAAGAGGCTCGGTTGGAATCCCCAGTACGTGAGCGCACGCTCTGCTTCGCTGGGGTTCTCGAAAACGAGAACCTCATAGCCGAGTTCCTCCAGCTCAGCACGGAGATACGAGCGGGTCGGCCATTCGGGCTCGATCAGGACGATAAGTGGCAGAGTACGCACAAGATTTTCCGCTCGGGTTGCAGAAGCCCCTCAGGTATGGACGAGCAGCCGCCTGTTGCGCAACAGGCGGCTGCTCGGTGATGCGCCGGAGCCAGACTCCGGGTTTAGGCTCGACTGCCCTCCGGATCGCGAATCAGCATCGCCTCGCGCTGTTCCTGACATTGCCAGCACTGATGTGGACCGGGCGTTTGCCGGCAACGGTCGATCGCCTCTGGTGTATTAAGCGCGTACCCGAGAGCGCATCGCATAACTGTCACTCGCTTGCGACCCCGCTTTGGCTGGTAGGTTAGCTTCTTCAACATCGGGCATCCGAGCCAGAGTTGCTCCTCGGAATCGGCGTCCGGCGCCGGCTGGAAAAGCTTCGCGACCTGCATGGCGCCGGTCACCTCACCTCGACCCGGTGGTTCCGGGTACGTCTCCAGAGTATCCGCGCGCGTCTCTGCGCCGTGAGCGGATCCCTGGGTCTAGAGGCAGTATACCTGAGCCCGGAGCGAGGGCGCTCACTCCTCCTTCACGGGCAGGTGCAATTTGCTCGCCAGCACCGGGCTGCGGAACTCGCTGGCCAAGATATCCATGATGACGATGTCGTCACGGTGCGGCCCGATCTTCGTCGCTTGTCGTAACCGTCCAGCCTCGCGGAAGCCGACGCGGTCATAGACGGCGCGCGCTCGCTCGTTGGACGCGTAGTACCGCAGCCAGATGTGGTGCAGGCCGAGTACTGTGAAGCCGAAATCCAGGAGGAGCTCCAAGGCCTCCGTCGCGTACCCTCGGCCCCAGACGCTCCGTTCGCCGATGACGATACCGACTTCAGCACTCCCGACGGCAAAGTCGATCCCAAAAAGTTCCACGTTGCCGACCGGGCGATCGTCGGGCCGTTCGTAGATCGTGAAGACACGTCGCGTCGGATCCTGCCGTGCTTGCTCAAACCATTCGATCTCGTCTTCGACTGTGAAGGGGACCCGCCGGTGTGCGGTGAGGGTCCGCGAGACCTCGAGGTCATTCATCCAGCGCTGGTAGACGGGTGCAAGGTCGCGGCGGATCGGCCCGAGGTAGACCTGTTGCCCCGGCACGATCACCTGAAGATGGACGAACTCGTCGTGTACACTCATCGGTCTCCCCACCTCCCGTGCGAACTGGTACGCTCGACTGGACGACGATCAGTCGTCCGGGGGCAGCGATGTATGTCGTCGGAACCTCCGGTTGGTCGTATCAGCACTGGCGTGGGCGCTTCTATCCCCCGGATCTCCCCCGGTGGGAATGGTTTCCGTTCTATATCCGCCAGTTTGCCACAGTCGAACTGAACGTCACCTTCTATCGGCTTCCTTCGCGGAAGCGTTTCGAGGAGTGGGCACGAGTTGCTGTCCAGCGTCCCAGCTTCGTGTTCGCAGTGAAGGCGCCGCGTACCATCACGCACGTGCGCCGGCTGATCGATGCTGCAGACGAACTCCAGCAGTTCTTGGAAGCGGCTAAAGGCCTCGGGCCGACTCTCGGACCGCTGCTCTTTCAACTGCCGCCCGGATTTCGCTGTGACATCGCTCGGCTGCAGGCGTTCCTCTCACTGCTTCCGGCTGGCCACTCGTTTGCGTTCGAATTCCGGCATCCGAGCTGGTTTGTGCCGGAAGTCTGGGAGATGATTGCTGGCGCTGGTGGGACGGTCGTGTTCGCGTACGGTGGAGGACACCCGACACCGGACGATTTCGTGCCACCCGGTCCACTCTGCTACGTCCGCGTGCACAGCGGTCTCTACGATATCGGGCTGACCGACGAGGAGATCGAGCAACTCGCGCGTCGCCTCGTAGAGTGGGCTGACCGTCCAGGCTACGTCTACTTCAACAATGATGCCTTCGCACACGCCGTTGCCGATGCGCGCCGCCTCCGCGAGGCGCTCGCGCGAGCCGGCGTAGCGGTCATGTGAGAGGGGAAGACAGCAATGGGGAAGGTTGTTCCCTATGCGTCGCTGGCTCAGCTCGGTGAACAGCTTCGTGGGGCCGGAAAGCGTATCGTTCTGACGAATGGCCACTTCGATCTCCTCCATGTCGGTCACGTCCGATATCTCCAGGCTGCTCGGCAGCTGGGTGATGTGCTGATCGTCGCGGTGAATGACGACGCCTCGACGCGGCGACGGAAGGGACCGACTCGTCCGCTCGTGCCTGCAGCGGAACGGGTCGAACTGGTCGCTGCGTTAGCCTGCGTCGACTACGCGACGATCTTCCCCGGCGACACCGCCGAAGAAGTCGTCCGAATCGTCCGCCCGCACGTCTACGTCAAAGGCGGCGATTATGGCTTGACGCCTGAAGACCTCGCTCGTGGCAAGCAGCCGCTTCCGGAGGCTCCCGTCGTTCGCGCGCTCGGTGGTGAAGTCGTCTTCCTCCCGCTCGTGCCGGAGCATTCGACGACAGCCCTCGTCCGCCGGATCCTCACGGCATACGGCTGCGCTGAGCACCCGCTTGCTCCAGGAGAGACTGAGCGGTGAGCCGAGCGACGGTCCGGTAGCGACGCCTCGTCTTGTTGTATGGGAACAGAAGGAATTGCCTTCACGAGCCGCGAGCGGCGTCCGCCCTCCAGCGGATCTGTCGACCCGGTACACTCCTGCTGGTCTCGCTGCGGCGGAGGGGTGGGGCGAGGTGGCGGCACGGGAGCCCAGTCCGGTGCACGTCGAGCCGAGTGGTGAAGCAGCGCGGAGCGAGCGCGCTCAGGTCGCTCGCGCTGCCGCGGTCTTGATGTTCGGGGTCGTGCTGAGCCGTGTACTCGGACTGGTGCGCGAGCAAGTGACCTCGTACTTCTGGGGCACGACCGATGCCGTCGCCGCCTTCACCATCGCCGACAACGTGCACACCATGCTGTTCGACCTGGTCATCAGCGGGATGCTCCAGGCCGCGCTCGTTCCGGTGCTCAGCGCCTATGCCGCGCCGCATCTCCGCGACGAGTTCCGGCGTATCGTCGGTGCGCTGCTTGTCTGGGTGCTCCTGGTCGTCGGGACGGCAGTCGTCGTGGTCGCCGTCGCGGCGCCGTGGGTCGTGTTCGCGCTGACCGCACTCGGCGGCGGCGAGGCGGCACGCGGCCTGGAGACGTTCCAGTTGACGATCCGGCTCGTCCGGCTCATCGTTCCGGCGGTCCTGCTCCTCGCTGTTGCGACCGTCCTCATGGCAGCGCTGTACGCGTTGCAGCGCTTCACCCAACCCTCCCTGGCACTCAGCGTCAGGAATGTGGCGATCGTCGCCTGTGCGCTGGTGCTGGGGCAAGCGATCGGCGTCACCAGCTTGGTCGTCGGCGTGGTGCTGGGGGCGTTCGGTCTGGTGGTCCTCCAACTCTGGGGACTCCGCGACTGCCTGCCG
>JBEPZP010000064.1:0-10835 GCA_041640735.1 Thermomicrobium sp. | reverse complement strand
TGGTTCTCGGCCATGTTCGAGCCCATGATGACGATGAGGTCACAGTTGAGGAGATCGTTCGCGAAGGTGGTTGCACCACCGCGCCCGAGCCGAGTCCCCAGACCGGGGACGGTCGAGCTGTGTCATATCCGCGCCTGGTTTTCGATACGGACGATCCCCAGGCCGCGCATCAGCTTCTGGTGGATGTGGTTCCATTCGTCGTCGATCGTCGCCCCACCCAGCGAGAAGATCGCGGTAGTGTGCATCACGCGCTTGCCGTTGGGCAAGGTCTCGACGAACGTCTCGTCGCGCGTCTTCTTGACCAGTTCGGCAACGCGGTCCATCGCCCAGTCGAGGTCGACGACTTCCCACTTGGTCCCGTAGGGAGGACGGTACAGTACCTTCGTGAGCCGGTTCGGGTTGACGTGCAGCTGGTAGATCGCGGCACCCTTCGGGCAGAGGTTCCCCTTGTTCACGGGACTCTTCGGGTTCCCCTCCACGTTGACGATTTGCCCGTTGACGACGTGCACCAGCGTGCCGCAGCCGACTGCACAGTACGGGCACACGCTCGGGTATACCTGGGCGTTGGCGATCCGGAGTTGCTGCGCCCGGACCTGTTTGGGCCGCAGGTCGACACCGAGCCCGGCCAGCGCACCGACCGCAGTACCGGCTGCCGCGCCGCCGACCTTCAGGAACTTCCGGCGCGACACCGTCACAGTCATCGAACGACCTCCCCGTTTCGTCCGACAACGATTCCGTGCCGATGCGGGTTTATTTCATTTTATCCTCACCGGTTGACTTTGTCAATCCTCGCCGGGTATGGTTGGCTGCACGATTCCGTCTGCGGGAGGTCGATCGATGCGCCGGCTGTTTCTCGCAGCTCTGCTCGCCACCGTCGCGCTCACGCTGGCTGCCTGTTCGCGAGCAGCCCCGACGCCGACGCCGCGACCCTTCGCTGCACCGGAAGACGAGATACGTGCTGTCGTCACGCGCTACCTCGACGCGGTCTACCACGGCCGGGCGGGTGAGGCCTGGCTGATGCACTCCCGTGCGACCAACCAGGGGGAGTCGTTCGACGAGTTCGCCTCGGTCGTCCGTATCGCTGCCGAGCTCGGCTCCGAGATCGAAATTCTCCAGATCGACCAGCCAGAAGTCCGCAGCGACCAAGCCTCGGTTATCGTGGTGCAGCGCCTCGGCCCACGTGTGACGACCTACATGTTCCGGCTGGTCTACGAGGACGGCGTGTGGAAGATCCACAACCCGCGCGACCTCGTCCCCCGGTACTGAAGTGCTGCTGTGCGGGGGCGACAACGGGTGCCAGCGGGGCACCGCGGCGAGTGGCGTCGGCAGTCTCCTGGGCACGTCGGGCATCACTCCAGGCTGGGCGCGCGAGCACGGCGAGCCTGCGTGCTGGCCAAGCACGGTCATGCACCGTCATACTCGGAACCGGAGCATTGGGGAAGGGAGCGAGCCGTGCCTGAAGCGCCTGCCCATGTCGTCGCGGTCGGTGGTGTCGTCCGCCGCGGTCAGTCGGTGCTCCTGGTGCGCCAGCGGTATGGGCCCTCGCCGGGACTCTACCTCTTCCCGGGCGGTCTCGTCGAACCGGGTGAGACGCTCGACCAGGCTGTCGTCCGCGAGGTCGCAGAAGAGACCGGTGTGGAGGCTGCGGTGCGTGGGGTCATTGGCCTGCGGACGCGCTGCGACGGCGGACGCAACGACACGTACGTCATGTTTCTGCTCGAGTGGCTCGCCGGCGAACCGCGACCGGACGGTCGCGAGATCGACGACGCACGCTTCTTCACCCTGGCGGAGTTGCACGATCCCCACTCACCGGTTACCGCCCTGTCGCGGTACGTCGCGCTTCGGCTGCTCGAGCAGCGGTGCTGCCTCCAGGAATTCGCCGAGGACTTCGATTACGCCGCTGCTGGGCGCGATCCAGCGGTCTGGCGTCTCTACTGCTGAGCGTCGACGGTGGCAGTGCGGCGCCGACGCTCCCCGGCTCTGCGACTACCGCGTGCCGGGTGGTGACCCATCGCCGGGCCGAACAGTGTCGCGCGTCCACTGCGCGAGCTGCTCGAGGTGCTCGAGAAGGTGCGCAGTGCGCCGGCGGACCACCTTGGCTACTGTCCAACGCTCGCCGTCGCGGTCGACGACGCGGTTTTTCCAGAGTGCCCACCATGCGCGGATGCCGGACGTGAACGCCCGGTGGGCGCTCTGCACACGTACATACGGGTCGGCCGAAAGCGTGAGTGCGCCGACGTCGGGCATCAGGCGCGCGGCATACCATAGGTCTCGGTCTGCTACGTGGCGGAGGATCTCTGGTGGAGTCCAACCCGAAGGCTGCCCGCTGTGCGGCAGCTCGAGTTGGTCGCGGCTCCGCTCGGCCAGCTCCAGAAGTTCCTCCATCGCTGCGTCTCCTGTCCGGAGCCCCAACTCCAGTTCGTCCGGCGAGAGGTGTGCGCGGTCGGCTTCGAACAGCGGTCCGATGCCGCCAGGCAGCGCCTCGGCGCTCTCTGCCAACACGAGGCGGTCCGCTGGTCGTTCGCTGACCGGTATGCTGTGTCGACGGAGCCACGCGAGATGAGCGGCGATCGCTACCGGGGCACGCTGCAGCAGGCTGTCCAGGGCCGGTGCGAAGAATCGGCAGCCAGGGAGCTCGACGACGTAACCGAACCACCCCGACTCCCAGTGCTCGGCGAGGATCCTCCACGGCAGTGCCATGCTCACCTGACCTCTCGATCGACGACCTATGGGTGCACAGTTTCGTCCTTCAGCGAGGAGATAGCCGGGATCCCCGTGCCCCGGCAGGCTCGCTACGGTATCGCGAGCGTCTCTGTTCTTACGAAACGATCGAGACGGTGATGCGGTTGCGGAACCTGCTTCCTAGGGAGAATGTCCCGTGAACGCAGCGGTTGCTGTCGCAGGAAGTAGGCTTCGACTGGGTCTCGGCGTGGCGTTTCGCCGGCGCCCACGTGCACGGTGGTGACGGAGACGACGAGGGCAGGTATGGGTGTCTCGTCTCAAGGGGACTCGACTGAGCGAACGGTCAGCGTTCGGCGGAGCCGCTCCAAGACGCGCGCCGGTGCGTGCGCCGCTTGACGGTTCGCCTCGCTCACCGCCTCGACCAGTTCGGCGCGCACGATGCTGATCGATCTGGGGGCCTCGATACCGAGTTTGACGCGGTCACCGTCGACTGCGAGGACGGTGAGGCGGATCTCGCCTCCGATCAGGAGTACCTCGCCGGGGCGTCGCGTGAGGACGAGCATGCTTCCTCGCTCTCCACTCCGTCACTCGACCACGATCGGGTGGCGCGTCCCCCACCCCGAGTCAGCGAGGACGACTTGGGTGCCGCAACCCCGCGAGAAGTCCAGAACGAGAGGCCCCAGGAGGTTCGCCGTCACTGTGCCGTCGTCGTAGACGCTGAGCGTCGTCCACAGCTGGACGTCCGGCACTGTCCCGACACCGAGCGCTGCGAGTGCGGCGCGATCGGCGGGAGCGAGTTGGTCGAGAAAATCGGGCACGAGCTCGAGCACTGGCGCCAGCACGAACTCGATACCTGGTTCGTCGAGCGAGCGGAGGAGCAACAGGCCCGGCAGTTCGGCGGGTGCCTCGACGGTGAACCGGCGCCACTCCGGACAGCCGACCAGCCCGTTGGGGAACATGATCGTCCGCTGGGGCGATTCGCTGGTGATGGGCTCCTGGACCGGTTGGAGCATCGTTCCCCCTCTCGCCGTCACCGCAGGTAGTCGAGGAGCGTCGGTTGGATCGCTCGAGCACCCGCCTGCAGGGCCGCACGGTAGGTCAATTCCTCTTTCGAGAACCGCGTCACGGCCTCGGCCATGTCGGTGTCGCCTGCCTCGCTGAGGAGCCGGAGCGTGCTCGTGTGCGCGTCGAGCAACCGGTCGCGCTGCGCATCGAGCCGATTGACCCGCGCGCCGACCGAGGCTTGCGCCGAGAGGAGCTGCGTATGCGCCGCATCGATCGCACTGAGCGAGGAGCGGATCGCAGAGGTGTCGTTGGCCGCGACGGCATCGCGTGCCTGCTTGATCGCTTGCAGCACCGGCACGATCGCCACGCTGCCAGGGACGTTGATCTCGACAGTGACACCGCGGTCGATCAGACGCAACAGCGGAGCGTTGTTCCCCTGATACGCCGGCGGGTCCATGGAAAGGTCGAACGGCTCGGTCTGCGTGAGACTCCCGGCGAAGAGATACTGACCAGCATGCGCGTAGTTTCCGGTCGTCGCCACCTGCTCCTGGAGGGCGGTCAGTTCGGCCCAGATGGCTTGCCGGTCGTCCGCCGAGAGGGTGTCGTTGGCTGCCTGCACGATGAGCTCGCGCACTCGTTGCAGCGACTGCCCGATGGTGGTCAATGCTTGATCCGTCAAGTCGAGCCAGGTGCGTGCCTGCTCCACGTTGGCCAGGTACTGTTCGATCTCCTGATACGCCGAACTCAGGCGGAGCACGGTCGCGGTACCGACTGGATCGTCGGAGGGACGGGAAATCCGGCGCGCCGAGGTGATCTGCTGGTAGACTCTTTCCATCCGGGCGAGGTTGCCGGAGAGGTTCTTCAACAAGGTATCGACCAACATCCCGTGCGTGACGCGCATCGCCTGTGTTCCTTCCTACCTGCTCCGCTGGCCTAGCGTCCGACGATGCCCATACCGTTGATGATCCGATCGAGCATTTGGTCGACAGCAGTGATCGCCCGTGCAGCGGCGCTGTAGGCCTGCTGGTACTTGATCAAGTTCGCCATCTCTTCGTCCAGCGAGACCGCCATGATCTCTTTCCGCTGGCGGTCGATCGCGTCGACGAGTGCCTGCTGGTTGTCCCGCGTGACGCGCGCAGTCTGAGCCGCCCCGCCGATATCGGCGACGAGGGTGTTGTAGAAGTCGTTGATCGTCGCCGTGTTTCCGTTGAGCACGAGCTTGGAGCGGAGTTCAGCGATGGCTCGGGCGATCGCGTTGTTCCCCGGCTCGCCGGCCGCATCGGCTGCAGCGATCAGCTGGGGATCGGCGACGATCGTCGGCTCGACCACGAGGTCTCCGCCCGCGGTGACCACGAAGAAGGAGCGACCCGGCGGGGGCCCTGCCGGATCAGTCAGTCCGTATCCTGTCGTGTGCAGCGCGTTGACTTCGTTGGCGAGGGCGTCGCGGATCGCTTCCAGCTTCTGGACGAGACTGGGGAACACCGTGTTGTGGAGGGTGAGCAAGGCTTGCAGCGACCCCCGTTCCAAGGCTACTGGGCTGTTCGTCCCGTGCCAGAGGACGCTGGCGGTGCCGCCGGTCACGTTCACCGCCAGCGGGAAGGCTTGTTCCTGGTCCACCAGCGGATACCCACCGAGGTAGATGTTGATCGCCCCGTTGGGGAGCGTACGGAGGGTCGCTCCGGTGAAACTCGCCAGCTTGTCGAGCAGAAGATCGCGCTGGTCCATCAGGTCGTTTGGGGTCTGCCCGGTGGCGAGGGCGGCGACGATCTGCTGGTTGAGCGCTGCCACGCGTTGGGCGATGCTGTTCACTTCGCTCACTTGGAGTCTGAGCTTGACTACGGCGTCGCTCTGGAGTTCCTGGAGCTGAGTACGCATCCGGTTGAGGTTGGTCGCGAGCGTCGTGGCGTCCTGGACGAGTGCTGCACGGGCGGCGAGGTCTTCCGGTTGATTCGATACCACCTGCCAGGCGCGCCAGAAGCGATCGAGCAAGGCGCCTAAGCCGGCACTCGTCGGCTCGTTGAACACTGCCTCGATCTGGGAGTAGGCGTCGACGAGCGTCGCACTCTCGCCCAGCGCCTGGGACTGGACGCGAAACTGCAAGTCGAAGACCGACTCGCGGATGCGCGTGATGTTGGCGACGAGCACCCCGGTGCCCACCTGGCCAGCCAACCCCGATCGGTTGAAAGCGGGCACAGTGTACGGCGCGCTCGGCACCAAGCTCACTCGCTGCCGGGCGAAGCCAGGGGTGTTCGCGTTGGCGATGTTGTGGTTCGCCGTATCGACGGCCCGTTGTTGAGCCATCAGCCCGCGGAATGCCGTCTCCAGTGCTCGGAACACCATCGCCTGTCGCCCTTCCGTCCTCGCTCACTGATGAGAATGATCGGCAGGAGCGGGATCCTCCTGAAGGCCTAGGCGCGGAGGTCGGAAAAACCGTTCCGATACGCCGTAAGCGATGCACCCAGCCCGCTGCCCTCGGCCCCGGCACGGTTTCGGTTGGGGCCTGGTCGGTACTGCTGACCGAGTGCTTGCAGCTCTAACGCACGGGCGAGGAAACGGTCGTTGGTAGTGAAGAGCGTCTGCACGAGCAGAGCGGCGCGATCGCGACGCTGCGCGATCGCGGCCAGCCGTGCCGGGTCGCTGTCGACCGCCGTCAGGCTGGTAGCCAGTTCCTCGACGTGGCGAGCGAGTACGGTGATCTCCTCAGGAGTGCCAGCGACGAGTGCTTGCGTCAACGCAGCCAGGAGTTCTCCGAGCGCAGCGAAGGTGTCGTCCCCGCTGCTTGCCCGTTTGTCCTGCACCATCTTCCCCCCGGTGCTTACTCGCGCTCGAGGGTCGGTCGGAGTTCGTGCGCGACCCGCTCGGCGACCGCCTCGAGGGGTGCTTGGTAGCGCCCGGTCTCGAGCAGCTTTTTGATGGCAGCGACTCGTCCTTCCCGGATGTCCGGTGCCTGCCGCACCACTTCGATCGCCCGCTGCACTTCCTGCAGTTCCGGCGTCAGTTCTGCCGCTTGCGACGGGCGGTCCGGACGAGTCGGCGGGGCTACCGGCTGCCGCGCCTGCTGCTGGTCAGGCGTCTCCACCCGCTGGACCGAGGGATCGTGCCAGAGTGGTCCGATCTGGTTGACCATGGCCCCTTCCCTAGGTGTTGCCCTTGCTGCGGCCTCCGTTCGCCGCTCATCCTACTCTATCGGCAGCACCCCGGTGTCGCTGAAGGGTCGTCGCGCGACCCGATGCCAGCTCGCTATTGCCTCAGGCGGGTCGCGATCTCGACGAGTTCGTCGATCGTCTGGAGCGCTCGGAGATTGGCCGTGTAGGCGCGTTGCGCCATGATGAGTTGTGTCATTTGGTCGGCCAGGTCCACGTTCGAGTGTTCTCGGACGCCGCTCAGGATGGGCGGCCATGTCCCTCGTCCGGGAGCCCCGACCTCCGGTTGGCCGGCTGCTTCGGTCGCGAGAAAACGCCCGTTACCGGCGGCGAGCAGGCCTTGGGGGTTCGGGAAGCGTGCCAGCGTGAGCTGCCCCACCGCTTCGGTCGTCGTCCCGTCGGCTGACCGCACCCAGACAGTCCCGTCCGGCGCGATGTGGTCGAGTTGCGTTCCCGGCGGCAACGAGATCGGCGGCTGGAGCAGGCTTCCGTCTGCGAAGACGAGGCGGCCGGCGCCATCGACGCTCAGGCGCCCGCTCCGCCGATAGGCGGTGGTACCGTCAGGCAACTGGGAGATCACGAACAGATCCGGGCCACCGAGCACGAAGTCGTACGGGTCTCCAGTGACTTCGAGTGGACCGAGCGTCGGTTGCCAGGTGGTGCCGATGAGTTCCACGCCCGCTCCGACGTGTACCGGGCCGAGGACCGCTTCTCCAGCCCGGGCGATGAGATACTGCTGCGGCGGGATCGCAGCGAACTCGGCCCGCACGGCCTTGAAGCCGTCGGTCTCGAGGTTGGCCAGGTTGTGCGCGATCGTGTCGAGGCGTAGTTGTTGGGCTCGTATCCCGCTGACTGCCGGAAAATAGAGCGCTTCCATCGCGACCTACCCTATCCTTGGCTCACTCGCCCGACCGAGTTGACGGCCAGCCGGAGTGTTTCGTCGGCCAGCTGGAGGGTGCGTGCAGCGAGCTGATAGCTCCGCGTGGCGGCCAGCATGTCGGTCAATGTCTGCGTGAGGTCGACGTTCGCCGCCTCGACGAACCCCTGGCTCACCCCGGCGGTCGCTGAGGGGATTCCCTGTGCGTCCGTCCGGTACCGGTTACCAGGGGCTGCTGTGAACGTCGCCTCGGCTGGGAACTCGATGAGGAGCAGCCGTCCGACCACGGTGTCGCCGACCAGCACGGTGCCGTCTGGCTCGACCCAGATGTCACCCGGTGGGACGACGAGTGGCCCTTGTTCGCCCAGCACGGGGTAGCCGTCCGCCGTGACGAGCCGTCGCTGCGCATCGAGTTGGAAACGTCCGTCACGCGTGTACTCGATGCCGTCCGGCGTCTGTACGGCAAAGAAGGCGTTGCCGGCGATGGCCAGATCGAGCGGCCGCCCGGTCTCCACCAGCGCACCCTGCCGCAGGTCGATACGCGGGTCGTCCCAACGCACGGCAGTCGAGAGCGGCCCGACCGGACTCGCCTGGCCCTGCCCGAGCCGGAGCAGGTAGAGTTGCTGGAAGTCGCGGAGAGCGCTCACCTGTTGCCGGTATCCCGGCGTGTCGATATTGGCCAGGTTGGTGCTCAGCGTCAGCTGCCGCGCGAACTGCGCCATCATGCCAGCGGCGGCTTGGTAGATCGTCCGGATCATGGTGTACCCCCGACGTTCGCTGCCCGTCGTTTCACGGTACGGAATGCCGTCAACACTGCGAGGAGTGCGGCGTTGGCCGCGAGCAGTCCGCTCGTCCCCTTCGTGGCTCGACCGGTACCTGTCTCCGGCAGCGTCGGTGGCATGAGGTCCAGTTCGACCGGCGTGCCCGGGAGCGCGCCGACGAGGACGATCCGTGCATCCGGCGCTGGGTCGGGGTCCGGCTCGGGCTCGACAGTGACCAGAACGGTATCCCATCCCCTCTCCGGTATCGGCTCGGGGAGCAAGAGGTCGACGTGCGTCACCGGGAGCGGTGCGGCATCGAACGTGCCGAGGAGAAGCAGCTCGCCGGTCGTCGAGTTCCGGAGCCACAAGGCGTACCGGTCGGTCCGGTCGAGCACCGGCAGGTCGACGAAATCCGCCCGCACGTCTCCTTCGCTGAAGGTGATGAGGACGACCCCGGTCGCTTGCGGTGGACCGAACGTGCTCACCGTCGGTACGTGGGACAGAATCACCCGCACGGGAAAGGCTTCGGCTCGCGAGCCCCCCGCCAGCCACAGCCAGAGCACGACTGCAACCGTGACGGCGACGCCCAGGAGATGCCACCGCGTGAGGACCGGCTCGATGACGATGCGGATGCGCTCCTCTCCGGCTCCCTCGGGGGCGTGGTGCACGACGCTGTCCCCGTCTACCCAGCGCACGGTTCACGCCTCCCAACCGGCTCTCTGATGACCAGCGGCGAAGCCGAAGCGCGGCGTCGTCGTTCCCGTGTCGTCGATGTCGATCGCGGGCGTGCGCGGAAGATCCAAGGGAGGGCGCAGGACCGTCTCCAGTGTCGAGCGGTCAGCCGCTTTCAGGAGGTCGATCAGGTGCGCGACCGCTGGTGCGGCCTCGGCTGGCTCGTTCTCTTCCTGCACCGATAGAGAGTGCGGCTCGCGCAGCGCAGCGACTTGGAGAGCGAGACTGCTCAATGCTTCCTCCAAGGCCCGCTGGCGACGCCACAAGACCGCGGAACTCCAGGCGGCCAGCGACGCGATGCCGAGGAGCCCTATCAGCGCGATGACCTGCATTTCCAGGAGCCCGAACTCCATCTTCTCCTCCCACCGCTCAGACGTCGTCTTCACGGACGCCCCGCTCGCGCAGGAGCGCGCGGAGCTGGAGCCGAATCCGGTTGAGGATCTGACTGACCCGCGACTCGGAGATGCCGAGGACCTGGCTGATCTCACGCATGGTCAGCTCTTCGTGGTAGTACAACGACACGATCAGGCGGTCGCGTTCACTGAGGGTCGCCAGTGCGGCTGCGATGCGCGCCTTGATATCTTGATCGGCAGCGACGTCGGCGGGCTCCAGTGCCGTCGGATCGGCGAGTTGTTCCTCGAGGGTCAGATCGTCGGGGTCGTGGGCGGTCTGGAGCGGCAGGAAGACGCAGGCTGCATCGCTGATCGCCTGCTGGAGTTCGCTCGTCGTCATCCCGAGGTGCTCAGCCAATTCATCTTCGTGCGGCATACGGCCGAAGGCGGCGAAGAGCTCGCGGGTCGCTTGTTCGATCTGCCGTGCCCGGCTGCGTGCGCTGCGCGGGACGATATCGAGCGTCCGGAGCGCGTCCAGGATCGCACCGCGGATGCGCGTGACGGCGTAAGACTCGAACTTTACGCCGCGCGAGTCGTCGAAGCGGTCGAGCGCTTCGAGCAGGCCGATCGTCCCGTAGCCGATCAGGTCGTCACGGTCGACGCTCGGGGGAAGCGAGAGGCGGAGCCGGTCGACCACATACTTGACGAGCGGCGCATAGCGCTCGACGAGCCGGGTACGGTCGTCCGGCGCGGATTCGAGCCGTCGGAGCCGCTGTCGTAGCCGACCTTCGTGGCGAGCCGGTATCGCCATCGTCGATATCCTTCAAGCGATCACGATCGGTTCGGGTCACTCGAGCGCTCGACTGACCGCGTCGAGCGCTCGTAGGTTGCGGCGGGTTCGCTCGACGCGTCTGTCTTGCGATCGAGCAGGCTCTCGATCGCCAGTCCAGCTCCCAGGAGGAGGATCAGTGCCACGGTACTGCTGATCGTCACCCAGGTCAGCGGCTGGCCACGCACGATACCGGCGACATAGACGACGAGGAAGCAGGCCAGGCTGAGCAAGACGAGTAGCGGCCGAATGGAAAGGTGCTGCCGATGCTTCACATCCTGCATGGTGGTGGCGTCCCTCCGAGTCCCTCCCGTACCACTCAACCTAGCCGATCCTGTACGCTCTAACCCAGTGCCCCGTGACCCAAACCCCCGAGTGCGCGCGTCCTAGGCCAGCCTGTCCAGCAGTCCTAGGACCGGTGCGAGGAACGCAAGCGGCGCTCGAGTCGCTCGAGCGTCCAGGACGCGAGTTCCG
>JBEPZP010000063.1:0-10845 GCA_041640735.1 Thermomicrobium sp. | reverse complement strand
GTTCGCCTGGTCACCGGCCTCCCCTGCGATGCGCCGGAACTCCGCACGGTCGGTGAGCGCATCGTCACGCTGAAGAAGATCTTCAACCTCCGGCAAGGCTGGACACGGTCCGACGATACGCTTCCCGAGCGCCTCCTGGGGCCGGACGGCCTCGATCCGGCTGAACTGGAGGCGCTGATCACGGCATACTATCGGATACGGGGCTGGACGCCCGACGGGCTGGTTCCATCGACGCGGCTCCGCGAACTCGGCATCGACGCGTTACTCGCGCAGACAGCGACTGGGTGCTGAACGATGTTCGACGAAGACGAACTCCTATGGCTCGAACTGGAACGGATCCGGCTCCCCTCACCGGTGCTCTCCCGTATCGAGGAACTGGCCGAGGAACGGCGTCGTCTGCTCCAAGCCATCCCCGACATGGTGTTCGAACGTGACGCAGCCTTGCGCCGCGTCGCCGAAATCAACCTCGAGCTCGAACGACTCTGGGACCTGCGGCGACGCGAACTACTGTTCGTCCGGCAGATGTTCGGCAGCGAGTCGGAATCGACCCCGGCGACGCTCGAAGAAGTCGAGGAGCAGGTCGCCGAGGAGCAAGGCGACGACTCCGCCACCCAGTCCTCGTCAGCGTCGGCGTCGCAGTGACGACCCTCACTCCACTTCGACGATCGCTTCGATTTCCACAGTGATGTTGCGCGGTAGCGAACCCATCCCCACCGCCGAGCGGGCGTGTCGACCACGCTCGCCGAAGACCTCGACGAACAAGTCCGAGCACCCGTTGATCACTTCCGGGTGACGGTCGAACTCAGGTACCGCGTTGACCATCCCGAGGACCTTGACGATCCGCTTGACCCGATCCAGGTCGCCTAACTCCTGCTTGAGCACCGAAAGCAACACCAACCCGACCGAGCGGGCATGCCGATACGCCTCTTCGACACTCACGTCGCGGCCGACTTTGCCGGTCGGCATGGTGCCGTCCGGATTCCAGGGCCCTTTGCCAGCGAGGAAGAGGAGGTTCCCCGTACGGACCGCGTGCACGTAGTTCCCCGCCGGCGCCGGGACCGGTGGGAGTTCGATACCGAGTTCCTGCAGACGCTGCTCGACCTGCATCGCTCCTCCAATCCGCGTATCCTGTCCGTCCCTTCAGGAATCGCAGAGCCCGACTCCGGCGTCAAGAGTCGGCTAGCGGCAGACTCCCCGCGGTTATGCCTGCGGCGACGACGGTCGCTAGCCCGGAGCAGCTCTATCGCGCGCCTGCACCGCATCCGGGAACGGAGCGAACCCGCACGCGCACGGTCCGCTTCGACGTTCGACACAGTCGCGTTCTCCCCGAGAGGTCCTCGTCGGAACACGAGGCAGCCACAGCGCTCCACGGCTCCGATGACCGGTGCGCCGCCCACCCATCGTGCGACCGCGCCCACCGGTTGCTGTACCGGGGACCAGTGACGCTTGGAACCGCTGCTGAACACCGGCTCACCGGCAGCCCACCACCAACCGATCATGTCGCGGCACTGGCCGACCTCGTCACGGCCGACGACAAGACGCTGCTACCTTCTCCTCTGTTTGCCTACCGTTCGCTGGCTCCCTCGACACACGCTCCACTTGCCGAAACTCCCCGTTCGCTCGCTATACTGTCATCGTATGGGCTGGTTGGGAGGAATTTATGGAGATCGACACGCTGGCGCGGCTCTTGCGTTCTGCTGGCATTCGCTGGGTACGCATCGAAATGGCGGACACGCACGGCATCGCCCGTTCGAAGAGCGTGCCGCTCACCAAGTTCACCACCTATGCCACTAAAGGAGTCAACTTCTACGGCGGGATGCTGCTGCAGGACGCCTCCGGTTGGGACATCCCGATGGAGGAACGCCTTCCCCCTCCGGACTACCTCCTCAAGCCGGACCTCGATACCTTGACGATCCTGCCCTATGCCCCAGGCGAAGCGCGTGTGCTCGCCGACCTCTACCGCGAAGGAAGTCCCGCGCCTGAAGATCCGCGCGTCGTCTGCCGCCGCATCGTCGAGCTGTACCGCTCCCACGGCTGGATACCGCGCAGCGGCTTCGAGTACGAGTTCTATCTCTTGAACGCTTCCACTCGTGAACCCGTCTTCACGGACAAGCAGATCTGCTCGACCATCCGCAACAACTTCAATCCTGCCTGGCGGGACGAACTCCTCACCGCACTCGAGGCTCACGGCATCGCTGTCTCCACCCTGAGCGTCGAGAACGCTCCCGGACAATTCGAGATCACGTTCGACCCGGCGGACGGTCTCCGGGGAGCCGATCTCGCTTTCGTCTTCCGCACCGTCGTCAAGGAAGTCTCCCGCAAACATGGGTATCTGGCGACCTTCATGACCAAGCCGTTCATCGATCAGGCTGCGTCCGGAACGCACCTCCACCACAGCCTGGTCGATGCCGCGACTGGCCGGAACCTGTTCGCGGACCCGAACGGCCAGCACGGTCTCTCCGAGCTCGCCTGGCACTTCTTGGGCGGTCTCTTCGAGCACGCCCGTGCACTCATCGCGTTCTTTTCGCCCACACCGAACGACTACAAGCGTTACCAGCCGGGCCTCTTCGCACCGACCAGTGTTTGCTGGGGATACGACAATCGTTCCGCCGCCTTCCGTATCCCCGCCGACGCACACGGGAGCAAAGCACGCGTCGAGAACCGGCTCGGTGGCGCCGCCGCGAACCCCTACATCGCCTTGGCGGCCTCGCTCGCCGCAGGCTGGGACGGCATCCAGCGGCGCTTGCTTCCGCCCCAACCGGTGCAGAAGGAAGCTAGCTGGCTGCAGGGGCTGCCGCCGCTCCCACGCTCGCTCGACGAAGCGCTCGACGCACTCGAGCAGGATACAGTCCTCTGCGAGTTGCTCGGCCAGCCACTCATCACGACTTACGTCGCCGTCAAGCGCTGGGACGCTGAGAAGTGCCGCCGGCGCTGCCCGGATTACTGCTCCCCGGAGTGGAACCGTCGCATCGATCCGTACGAGTGGGAGGAATACGGCGAGCTGATCTGAGACGCGACTCCCGCTACACTTCCATGAGTCGGGGCCCTTAGCGGCCCGGGAGCGGGAGACTCGATGGGGCTCGCACGCGACGCACGGATCCTCAAAGACGGCGAACTGTTCGTCGTCAGCGACGAGCGCGGTGACCTGCGCCGCACGTTTCCTGGCGCAGGTGTGTACGCGCGCGACACCCGGTTTTTGAGCGAACTGTGGTTGCTCTTGAACGGTGAGGAACCCGAGCTATTCGACTCTTCGGCCGAACGGACGAGTGTAGCCGTTTTCGAGTTCGGCAACTCCGTCTTCCGCGACGAGTCAGGACACGACGTCCTGGCACACACGATCGCGCTGCGACGCTGCCGCACGGTCCGCCGCGGAACGCTCGAGGAAGAACTCACTCTTGAAAACTTCAACCTCTTCCCCGTCACCATCGAGCTCGCGCTCGTCTTCGCGGCCGACTTCTACGACATCTTCGAGGTCCGCGGCTTTCCGCGCGAGCGGCCGCGCGGCCACATCCAATTGCCGCACTGTCAGGGTCAACGCCTCTTGCTCGCGTACCGGGCTCCGGACGACGTCGTCCTCGAAACCGAGGTACTCTTCAGCCGTCCCCCGGACATCGTCACCACCGAACCGGGTACGACGCACTTGGCTGATCTCGCTCTGCCGCGCATGCTCCTCCCCGGGCACGACCAGCTGATCCGGGCGCGCGGCGCTGTGCACCCGCCACGGGCCTTCACGCTTTTCCGGACGACGCTACCGGCACACGGGAGCGATCGGCTGTCGTTCCGCGTCGCACCGCGCGAGTTGCTCGAGCGTCGAGTGAGCGTGCGCGTACCCGATGTCTCGCGGCTCCGCGAACCAGTCGCGGGAGCAGCCATACCCTTCGCACGTGTGCGAACCGATCACGAATTCCTCGATCGCGTCCTGCAACGCAGTTTGGACGACCTGCGGGCACTCCTGACGCCCTTCCCTGGCGGTCGCCTGGTCGCAGCAGGGATACCGTGGTTCGTGGCCCCCTTCGGCCGGGACAGTCTCATCGTCAGTCTACAGACGATGCTCTTTTCGCCCGAGCTCGCCCTGGAAACGTTACGCTTCCTCGCACGCTACCAAGGGCGAAAAGTGGACCCCTGGACTGAAGAGGAGCCAGGGAAGATCCTCCACGAGCTGCGCTTCGGCGAGATGGTGCGGCTCCGCGAGACCCCCCATTCGCCGTACTACGGGACAGTCGACGCCACACCGCTCTTCATCGTCACCTTCTGTGAACTCATGGACTGGATCGGTTCACCGGCGCTCTTCGAGGAGCTGTTCCCAGCCGTCGAAGCAGCCCTGCGCTGGATCGACGAGTATGGCGACCACGACCGTGACGGCTTCATCGACTACGGTAAGCTGTCGCCCCGTGGCCTCGTGCACCAGAACTGGAAGGACAGTCACAACTCCTTGCTCTTCCTCGACGGCAGCGAGCCTGTCCCGCCCATCGCTCCTGTCGAAGTCCAGGGATATGTGTACCAGGCGAAGCGAGCTTTGGCCACGGTCCTCCAGCGTTACGGGCAGGCCACTCACCGGATGCTGGCCGCCCGTCTGCGTGCTGAAGCAGAGCAGCTGCGCGAACGCTTCGAACAGCGTTTCTGGCTCGACGACTACCAATTCTATGCACAAGCGATCGACGGCCGACAGCGCCCCGTCCCGGCGCTCTCGTCCAATCCCGGCCACTGTTTGTGGAGCGAGATCGTCAACCCAGAACGAGCCGCCCGCCTGGTCGAGCGACTCTTTTCCCCTGACCTCTATTCCGGGTGGGGAATCCGCACCCTCGCCAAGTCGATGCCGCACTATAACCCGATGAGTTACCACAACGGGAGCATCTGGCCACACGATAACGCCCTCATCGCCGCCGGCCTGCGCCGCTACGGTTTCGACCGCGAGGCGATTCGCCTGGCCAGCGACCTGATCGACGTCGCGATCTCGTTCCCGTACTTCCGCTTACCCGAACTGTTCTGTGGGTTCGGCCGCGACGAAGCGGAGTGCATGATACCGATCTCCTATCCCGTCAGCTGTAGCCCCCAGGCCTGGGCTGCTGGTACGGTTCCGTTCCTGCTGCGTATCCTGCTCGGTGCTGAAGCGCGGGCCGCGGAACGGCGCCTGATTCTCCGCCCGGCGTTCCCCGACTGGCTGAACGAGGTCGAACTCGAAGGTGTCTCCTTCGCCGGGGCGCGCCTCGCCCTCGCCGTCCGGCGACACAACGGCCGCTATCTCTTGGAAGCCGAGGCCGATTCCGGCATCACCGTAGTGCTCGCCGGGACGCCGGCCGAGTTGCGGAGGTGAGACGTGTCTCTTCCTCGCTTCCGATGGGTCGTCTTCGTCCGGTCGCTCCTGGCTGTGGAGGAGCACCCGCCTGCCATGGTCTTTCGCCAGCTCGGCCGACTCCTCGCGCAGCACAACCAGGAAGTCCTGTTCCTCGAGGAACGTGGCAACCCGCTCACCGTCGCCGCACTGCGGCGGCACGGTGCTGCCGCCTTCCGCCAGCTCGCGATGGACTGGCCTGAACTCCGCTATCACACGGTGGAGCGCCGTTTCGGGGCTGATCTCGTCGAGTGGCTCGGTCGTACCCTAGCTACCGCCGATATCGCGCTGGTCGAACTCGGAACGGACGAGGAACTGACACGTTGGGTGGGGCAGCTGACGCGCCCGCACCTACACACCGTTCTCGTCGACCTCCTCCCCGATGCCGCGGAACTCGCTCGTCTCCGCCAGCGGATCGAGCCCGAATCCTTCACTGCGGTGGTGTGTCATGCGGCGAACCTACACGCCTACCGAGGTCGCACGTCAGCCCGCCGCATCGTGACCGTCGAGGGTTCACCACCGGAGATCGCTGCACGCCTCGCTGAGGGGACCATCGCGGCTGTGCTCCAGGAAGCCCAGGAAGTGATCCCGCCGCAGACACCGCGCAACGGCTCGGTGTCCTCGACCGATCAACCGAGCAGTGGTGGTCGCGGATAGGGCGTTCGCACCTCGACGATGCCCGGGAGCACCCCGCACACCTGGAGGACGAGGCTGCGCTGGACGAGTTCGTGGAACTCGGCTTCGCCGAGGACGTACCGGCAGCCACAGTCCGGGCACGTGACGACATAGACGCAGTCGTCCCGCGACTCGCACCACTGCCGGACGTCGCCGAAGAGCCCCTTACTGCACAAGTGCGCGAGCACCTGCTCGACCTGGCGAGCATCCATAGCGGTACCTCCAACGGGGGATGGTCGGTGTAGGAGCATTGTCTCAGATCTCCGCTGTATCGTCAAGCATCGCACCTCGGTTTTCGCACCCAAAAACTGGACGCCGCCGACCTGCGGCGCCCACCAGCAGGCGTGACCGATCCCCACCCGGTAGCCCCGCGAACGCATTGCACTCGGCCAGTTCTTCCCCGTAGCATCGGATCCGACAGCGCCGTGCTGCATGGAAGAGCGCCAGCACGACGCCCGAAGGGAGCATGACGAGATGACCCCTCGACCCGATGGCACCATCGTCGTCCTGGCTGGAGGAGTCGGCGGGGCGAAGCTCGCCCACGGCTTCGCCCAGCTCGACCTCGGTGATCGACTCGCCGTCGTCGTGAACACTGCCGACGACTTCGAACTCTACGGCCTCGCTATCTCCCCCGATCTGGACACCGTCCTCTACACGCTCGCCGGAATCGCGAACCCAGTCACAGGTTGGGGTATCCTCGGTGACACAGCGAACACGCTCGCCATGATCGGTCGGTATGGGGAATCCACCTGGTTCTGGCTCGGCGACCGCGATCTCGCGACGCACATCCTGCGCACGGAACAGCTGCGCCGCGGCATGCGGCTGACCGAGGTCACCCGCACGCTGGCGACCGCGCTCGGCGTCACCGCCCGCATCCTACCGATGACCGACCACCCGGTCCGGACCATCGTCTCCACTCCCGAGGGTGACCTGCCCTTCCAGGACTACTTCGTCCGCCGGCGCCAGCGCGACACCGTCCTCGCTGTCCGCTTCGAGGGTATCGAGGACGCCCACCCGACCCCTGACGTCGAGCAGGCGCTCGACGAAGCGACGGTGATCGTGCTCGCACCCTCCAACCCGATCGTCAGCCTCGGCCCCATCCTCGCGCTCCCCGGCTTCCGCGAGCGCCTGCGCCGCGCTCCCGTCCCGATCGTCGCGGTCAGTCCGATCGTCGGCGGTCGAGCACTCAAGGGGCCAGCAGACCGCATGCTCGCCTCGCTCGGCCACGAGGTTTCGCCGGTCGGCGTGGCCCGCCTGTACCAGGACGTCGTCGACGGGCTCGTGGTCGACATCCGCGACGCGCACCTCGCCCCCGCCGTCGAGGCGCTCGGCCTCGCCGTCCACCTCACCGATACGGTGATGCAGGTCGAACGCGACCGCGCTCGAGTGGCTCGCGAGACGCTGGCGTTCGCCCAGCGAATCGGCGCTTCGGGAGCTCGTCAGTGAGAGTCCTGGCTGTCGTGCCGATCCAGGCTCTCGACCGCGCGAAATCTCGGCTCGCCCCGACCCTGGACGCGGCAGCACGCCGCGCTCTCGTGCTGCAGCTCGCCGAACGCACCGTGCGGCGTCTCCATTCGCTCGATGCTGTCGAGACGGTCACGGTCGTCACCCCGGACAGCGCGGTCGCTGCCGCAGCGGTAGAGTGGGGTGCACAGCCCCTCCTGCAAGACGAGCCCGGGCTCGACCGCGCGATCCATCTCGCTCAACGGTTCGCGGCCGCTCGTCGCTATCCGGCACTCCTGGTCGTGCTCGGTGACCTGCCGTTCCTCGAGGCGCCAGTCGTCCGGCATGCTCTCGCGCTGTTGGAGCCGAACGGCGCAGTTCTGGCACCGGACCGCCACGGCACGGGAACGAACCTGCTCGCGCTCTCTCCGCCAGATCTACCGATTCCTGCGTTCGGGCCGGGCAGCCGCCGTCGTCACCGGGTGGCAGCCGCGCGTGCCGGGTGTACGCTTCGGGAAGTGTGGGCAGTATCGCTCGCCCTCGACCTCGATACACCCGACGACCTGACAGTCCTGGCCACCTGGACGCGGAGTGAGGGGGGAACGTGGTGGAGTCAGCTGGAACAGTGACGCGCTGGGGTGTCTTCGTCGTCGCGCTCGGTGCCGCGCTCTGGGCAGTGGACGCGCCGATCCGCAAACCGCTCGCTGACCTTTTGCCTGCGACCTCGATCGTCTTCGCCGAGCATCTGTTCCTGGCACTCTACGCGATCCCTGTCCTCATCTGGCAGCGACGAGCGCTGCGTGCGCTTCCCGCACGCAGCTGGGTCGCGCTCGTCATCATCGCCTGGGGTGCCTCCGGCCTGGCGACCGTGCTGTTCACCGCAGCTTTCCGCATCGGCAATCCGACGACAGTCATCCTCCTCCAGAAGGTGCAGCCGCTCATCGCCGTGTCGCTCGCCACCGTCCTCTTGCGGGAACGGCTCCCCCGCCTCTACTGGCCGTGCTTCGTCGCGGCGCTCTTCGGAGCGTACCTGGTCTCGTTCGGTCGCGATGTCCTCGAACCCCTCTGGCTCCTTCCGCAAGAGCGCGTGCTCACCGCCCTGCTCGCGGTGGGCGCTGCCGCTCTCTGGGGAAGCGCCACGGTGCTCGGGCGCTACATGCTGGGCAACCTTTCGTTCCCGACACTCGCAGCAGCCCGCTTCCTTCTCGCTTTGCCCTTCCTCGCAGTGCTCGCCGCTGTCGAAGGCTCCTTCACCAGCACCTTCACCATCGGACTCGCCGAGTACGCGCCGCGGCTGTTCTTCCTAGCCCTCGTCCCTGGGTTGATCGCCATGCTCGTCTACTACGCTGGACTGCGCCACACGCGCGCCTCGTACGCCACCTTGGCAGAGCTCGCCTTTCCCGCCCTGGCGATCGTCGTCAACTGGATCACGCTCGGCGCGACGATCGACGTGGTGCAACTGGTCGGTTTCATCGTCCTGTGGAGCGCCATTACAGCCCTCTCGTGGATCCCGACCCCGGCGTCGACCGGTGAGCCGCGACCGATCACGACGACGTTGTCTTAAGCCATGGACCGTAACGACAAGACCGTTCCGCCGCCACTCGTCTCGCTGCCCGACCCGGAGGCACTGCCGCACGCGCGGCAGCTCGACCTTCCCGAACTGATCCGCGGTCGTCGCTCCGTCCGGCGGCTCCGGCCGGATCCGGTCGCCCCGGAACTGGTCATGGCCGTCCTCGAAGCAGCAGCCTGGGCTCCCTCGCCGCACGGCACACAGCCCTGGCGCTTCGTCGTGCTGACCCAGGAGACGCGCAAACGCCGACTCGCCGAGGCCATGGCCGAAGCGTGGCGACGTCACCTCGCGATGGACGGGCAGGACGAGGCGACGATCGCCCGCCGCCTCGCTGGTTCGCAGCGACGACTCGTGGAAGCCCCGGTACTGATCCTGCTCTGTCTCGACCCCAGCGATCTCGACCGTTACCCGGATCCAGAACGGCAAGCTGCCGAGCGGACGATGGCGATCCAGAGCCTGGGTGCTGCAGCCCAGAACCTCCTGCTCATGGCCTATCGCCTCGGGTTGGACACCGGTTGGATGTGCGCTCCACTCTTCTGCCCGGACGTCGTTCGGCAGGTTCTCCAACTCCCCGCTACGCTCGAACCGCAAGCGCTCATCACGCTCGGGTATGCCGCAGCCGACCCCCAACGACGTCCGCGCCGGCCGCTCGACCAGTTGATCGTGTCCTGGGAGTGATGCGCAATGCGTGTGCTGGCTGCGCTGATTCTCCTTCTCACTCTCCTCGCCTGTGCCCAGAGTGCGCCGCCCCTGTCTCCCTCGGCGGCACCGACGCCCTCCCCGAGCACTCGGCCACCGCTGCAAGTCAGCCCGCCCAGCAGCGCCACGCCGCCGCTCTCGCCAGCGCTCACCCAGGCTACCGCTCCGCCCGTCGCGGGCGAACGCGCGACGGTGCGCACGATCATCGATGGCGACACCCTCACGGTGGTCACCGACGACGGCCAGGCGGTCGTGCGCCTCATCGGCATCGATGCTCCGGAACGTGGCCGCGACGGGCAACCCGACGAGTGCTACTTCGCCGAGGCCACCACCCACCTGGTCGAACTGACCCCACCTGGTACCGTCGTGCTGCTCGAGCGAGATGTGAGCGATACGGACCGGTACGGGAGACTCCTGCGGTACGTCTGGGTCGAACGCCACGGCGCCTGGATCCTCGTGAACGAAGAACTCGTTCGGCTGGGTGCGGCACGTGCCCGCGACTACCCGCCGGATACTCGCTACAGCGAGCGACTCGCGGCAGCGCAACGCGAGGCCCGGTCACACAAGCATGGCCTCTGGGGAGCGTGCGACGCACCGACGCCGTCACCGGTAGCGACTCGAGAACCCGCAGACCGTCACTGCGATCCGAGTTATCCTGACGTCTGCATACCACCACCCCCACCTGACCTGGACTGCCGCGACATACCGAACCGGCGTTTCCGCGTCCTGCCGCCGGACCCGCACCGTTTGGACCCCGACCGTGACAGCATCGGCTGCGAGTCGGATTGAGCGAGCGCTCTCCCTGACCGGCCCCCGGCAACGAATCGAGAAGACCGGGCACCGTTCGGGATGCTCGAACCCGTCTCTGGCGAGGCATGTCCGCCAAACGTACACTGGGGCCAGACGGCAGAGCGAAGGAGGCGATCCATGGCCGAACGGGTCGACGCAGTACCGGCGACCGGTGCCCGCGAGTTGCACGACGTCGAGGTCGCCGAAGCCTACGTCGAAGCGCTGCTGGCCTGCGGCGTTTCGTACCTCTTTCTCAATCCCGGCACGGATACGTTCCCGATTCAGGAAGCGGTCGCCAAGCGACGCGCGCTCGGTCAATCCACGGTCGATGTCGTCC
>JBEPZP010000062.1:0-10891 GCA_041640735.1 Thermomicrobium sp. | reverse complement strand
CGAAGGAGAAGACGACGCGCATGCTGTGCTCGACGAGCACGACCGTCATGTCCCGGGGCAGTTGCTTGAGTCGCTCGATGAACTCCGGGATTTCGTCCACGGCCAGCCCGGCAGCTGGTTCGTCCAGGAGCAAGAGCTTCGGCCGGAGCGCGAAACGCGCGGCCAGCTCGACCCGTCGTTGGTACCCGTGTGGGAGGTGGCGGACCTCGATGTCGGCAACGTCGAGGAGCCCCCATTCTTCGAGTACCTGCTCGGCACGGCGCTGCGTCTCGCGGTCGCGGTCGACGAGTCCGCCGAGTCCGAGGAACGAGTGGCGACCTCGGAGTAGCGCGATCAAAATGTTTTGGCGCGTCGTCAGTTCGTGGAAGACTGCCGGTTGCTGGTTGGTCTTGAGGAGCCCCACGTCGACGCGACGGTGTGCGGGCAACTTGGTCACGTCGTGGCCGAAGACGAGCACGCGTCCGCGTGTGGCCGGGAGAAAGCCAGCGATCACATTGAGCAGTGTGGTCTTACCGGCACCGTTCGGGCCGATGACGGCGCGGCGTTCACCAGGCTGCACGGTGAGCGAGATGTCCTCCAAGATCGTCAGACCACCGATGACTTTGCTGACGTGTTCGAGTTGCAGAGCGGGCACTGCCATCGTCACGACCTCTCGATCACTCGCTCGACCGACCGCTCGGACGGACCCTGCGACGGTTGGGTGAGAGGAGGTGTGAGCGTCGTCTCACGGCGCAGCTTGGCGCGGATCTCGCGGATCCGCTGCGGTAACCGGATGATCCCCTGTGGCAGCAAGAGGACGTTGAGGATGAAGATGATTCCCACGATCATCACCCAGCGCTGCGTGAAGGCACTGACCTCGTAACGGAGGAGCAGCACCACCAGGGCGCCGATCGCCGGCCCCCAGAACGTTCCGGCTCCGCCCAGGATCACCATGATCATCCCTTCGCCGGCCAGGAGCCAACTGAGTTGTCCGGGACCGACGAAGCCCTTGAAGTACGCGAAGAGGCCACCGGCCAGCGCGGCGAAGGCTCCGGCAATCGTGTAGGCGACGTATTTGAGGCGCCATGTGGGGTAGCCCAGCCCCTCGAGGTACCGCTCGTTCTCCCGGATCCCGACGAGTGCGAGGCCGAAGGGAGAGCGGACGATCCAACCGATTGCCGCGACCGAGAGGCCGACGATGACCAGCGTGAGGTAGTAGAAATTCGCGGTATCGGACAGACGACCGACGAGGAAGGGAATCTTCGGGGCGGGTATACCAGGTAGCCCGTCGTCACCCCCCGTGACGTTGCGCCACAGCCAGACGATACCGAACAACACCTGCGTGAGCGAGAGCGTGAGGATGAGGAAATAAGCGCCGTGGGTGCGGAGCACGAAGGGGCCAGTGACGAGCGCGACCAGGATGCCGGCCACGATCGCGACCAGCAGCGTGAGGACCGGTGAGAGCCCGTAGTACTTGGCGAGGAGTCCGACCGCATAACCGCCAGTGCCGAAGAAGGCTGAGTGACCGAGCGAGGGCAGGCCAGCATAGCCGAGCAGGATATTGAGCGACATCGCGAACAACGTGAAGATCAAGATTTCGGTCAAAACACTGAGCGGGTACGAGGGCAAGAGCGCCGGTGCGCTCACGAGGAACAAGAGCAATGCACCGACGACGAGGCTGCGCCACTGTTTGCCGAAAACGGTCGCGTTCATTCCCTGCCCCCCGATGCTACGCTGTGCGACCGAGCAAGCCCTGTGGACGCACGATGAGGACGAGCGCCGCGAGTGCCCAGACAGCGAAGAACGAAGCCTGCGGCCAAGCGGTCCGCACCATCGTATCCACCATCGCCACGATGACGCTCGCGACGATAGCACCGGAGACCGATCCCAGTCCGCCGAGTACGACGACGATGAGCGCCATGAGCAACACTTGGACGTCAGTACCGGGGGCGACTCCGGTCACTGGTGTGCCGAGTGCGCCACCGAGACCGGAGAGGAACGCACCGAGCGCGAAGACGATCGCGAAGATGCGGCGGACGTTGACCCCCAGACACTGAACCATCTCCAGATCGTCCACGCCAGCGCGGACGTAGGCACCCCACTTGGTCCGCTCGAGCAGGTACCACACGATGAGCGCGAGCACTGCACCGACGACGATCAGGGCGACACGGTAGGTGGGGACGATGGCGCCGAACAGTTCCATCGACCCCCTGAGGAAACCGGGCGGGCGCAAGCGGAGGGGGTCACCGCCCCAGATCCACCGCGTGACGTCTTGCACGATGTAAGCGATGCCAAGTGTCAAGGCGACTTGCAAAAGCTCCTGCCGGTGAAGCCGCTGGAGAAAGCTTCGCTCGATGACGATCCCGAGGACCAGGGCGGCGACTGCGCCGACGAGGAGCGCCAAAAGAAAGTTCTCCGTCCGGCGGGCGACGCTCCAGGCAACGTACCCGCCGATGAGGTAGAGCGAACCCGTCGCGAGGTTGATGAACCGCATCAACCCGAAGACCACTGAGAGCCCGACCGAGACGAGAAAGAGGAGGCTCGCGTAGGACAACCCGATGACGAGGCTCGCGGTATTGAGCGGCACCAGTCGTCTCCTCCCACTCTGGCTACCGTTCCGGTCCGCGACAACGGGTGAAACGCATCATCTTGACTCCTCAACCATACTCGACCGCGGTGCGAGGAGCAAAACCGGCGCGGTGCCGAAGTACTACCGCACCGCGCCGCGACCGTGCCTCAGAACGAGAGATCGTCGACGTTCTCTCGCTTGCCGAGCACGACGTTCCCGAGGCTCCCGTCCGGTAGGCGCTCGACGCGCCGGAAGTAGACCGTGAGCACGACGTTCTGTGTCTCGGGATGGAAGCGGAACGGCCCGGCTGGCCCGACGAACTGGACGTCCTTGAGGGCCTGAAGGAACGCTTCCCGGTTTTCCACCCGGCCGTCCACTTTCGCGAGCGCTTCCGCCGCCACGCGCCCCGCGAGATAGCCCTGGTAAGCGAACTGATTCGGCACTCGCCCGTACTTGGTCTTGAAAGCGTCGACGAACGCCTTGTTCTCCGGTGAGTCGATGTAGGGCGAATAGTGGAGGGACGTCACGACGCCGAGCGCAGCGTCGCCTTGCTGGTCCAGGTACGCTTCGTCGACGAGGTCCCCTACTCCGATCAACGGGAACTGGTCCTTGAGCCCGAAGTCGGCATACTGCTGGACGAACCGGACGGCGTCGGCACCAGCGAAGAACGCCCAGACCGCGTCCGCTTGCACCTGCTGGATCCGTTGGAGGAAGGGGGCGAAGTCAGCCGTATCGAGCGGCGGGTAGACCTCCCCGGCGATCTCGCCGCCTGCATCCTGGAACGCCTTCTTGAAGGCCTCCGCCTTTTCGTGACCGGCGACGAAGTCGGGCGCGGTGACGATGACCAGCTCGTACCCGAGTCGTTCGACCGCATAGGGGCCGAGTGGCCACTCGTACTGACCGTTCGCAAAGGAGACGCGGAAGATGAAGCGACTGCGGCGTGCCGGATCCCGGGTCAGTGCTGCCGCACCGGCGTTGTCGATGATCGTCGGCACGCCGACCTGGTCGATGTAGTCGCGTGCAGCCAGTGCGACGCCACTGTGGTTGTACCCGATGATGAGGTGTACCCGGTCGCGTTCGACTAGTTGCTTCGTCTTGGTCAACCCTTGCTCGGGGTTAGACGCGTCGTCCTCCTGGATGAACTCGATGCGCCGACCTGCCACCGAGTTCTCGATCGAATCAAAGTAGAGCTGGATACCATTGGTGAGGTTCTCGGCCAGCGCCGCGAAGACGCCGGTGTAGCCGTGGATGAGGCCGATGCGGATCGGCTCGGCCCCAGCCGCTGGTGTGCTGATGACTGTCGGTGACGCGGCGGCTGCGGTGGTCGGTGTCACCGCCGGCGTCGGCGTCGCTGCCGGTGCAGGCGTGGCTGGGGCGCTCGTCGGTGTCGGGGTCGCGCCGCCGCCACCGCATGCGGCGAGCAGTCCGCTCAGGGCAGCGCCACCGAGGGCGAGGACGAACGTCCGGCGGCTGACGCGACGAGAAAATCCTCTCAACGGTTGCCCGTGCTGCATCGATCCCCCTTCTCGCGTCTCGCTCCATTCCCCGGCCCTCAGGACGTCGCGCCCGGAGCAGGATGCCCCGCTCCGGGCTTCTGCTCACACGTTCACTGTGACCTTTTCCGGGGTCCCGTAGGTGTAGAACGACTCCGGCATGGTCGAGGCGCCGAGCCAAACAGTGCTCGAGTAGAGGTCGGCCTCGTGCGAGACGTCCCATACCACGGTCTGCCAGTTGGGATCGAAGATGAGATACCCGGCATCGCCCCAGAGTTCGACGCGGTTGCCGCCCGGTTCGAACACGTAGAGGAACATCGCCTGCGTCGTGCCGTGCTTGCCCGGCCCGGCCTCGATCTTGACGCCCCAGTCGCGGCAGGCGTCCGCGCAGTCGTAGCAGTGCTGCGGATAGCCGTACCAGAAGGCGATGTGGTGCAAGCGGTTCCCCTGGCCGGTGCCGTCACGCATCACTGCGATCTCGTGCACCAAAGGGCTCACCGAGAGCCACGAACCGACCTTCTTGCCGTCACCGCCGATCTTGGTCTCGCGCAGCTTGAAGCCGAGGTACTCGCGCAGGAACGCCTCGTGCGTCTCCACGTCGCTCACGAAGCAGTTGATGTGGTCGAGCCGCCGCACCGGTACGCCGTCGAGCGGTCGGCGCTGCGGGCGGTTCTTGAGCTGGCTCTTCTGGTCCTCCGGCGCCTGGTAGTACTCGAGGTCCCAGAGGAGCTCCATGCGGTGGCCGTCCGGCATGCGGAAACGGTAGGCGCGCCCGGCGCCGTACTCGCTCTCCTGCCATCCGAGACCGTAGCCAGCCGCTTCGAGCTTCGCCGCAGCTTCGTCCAAGAGCTCCGGCGCGGAGACGCGCCAGGCCGCGTGGCCGAGTCCGGGCTGTGGCGCTTCGGTCAGCTTGAGCGTCCAGAGGTAGAAATCCTCGTAGCCGCGGAGGTAGACCGACTGTCCCTCGCGGTGGACGACGCTCATCCCGAGGAGCTTGGTGAAGAACCAGAGGCTCTCCTCCGGTTTGGGGGTATAGATCTCAACGTGCGCCAACTGCGCGACGACGGGAACGCGTGTCTCGACCATGGCACAACCTCCCTCAGTGCGTGAATCCCCACACCTCACCGTTCGCGACCGTCAGGCTCCCAGACCCAAGTGCCGTCGCGCCAACCGTGGAGGTCGTATTGTGCGAGGCACTCGTCGACCAGCGCCTTCCACTGCTGCATGAAGCCGCGCCGCTCCGCCCACTGGAGCGGATCGAGGTACTTCTGTTCGTGGTTTCCAGCGTAGTTGAGCTCGTAGAGGCCGTGCCGGCCGCCGAACTCGGAGTAGACCGCGTCCCACACCAGCTTGTAGAGCTTGCTGCGTTCCTCGGCGCTCATCCCGGTCCCACGGAGATAGCGGTCGAGGATCGGCCGTACTTCGGGATTGAGGAAGTCGCGGTAGCTCGAGACGTTGATGATCGGTGCGCCGCCGAGGATCCGCTCGTAGATCTGGCGGATACGGTCCCAGGCGAAGTTGGTGTAGACGCGCGCTGCCGCAGCGTACTCCAGGCGCGGTACGACCGAGCCGCCCAGGCTCGGCTCGGGATCGCTCACCATCGCGGTGATCACGGCCCAGAGGAGGTGGCGCAGTGCCACGAGTTCACCGACGAGGACCTGGTTGCCGCGGAAGTCGGCTGTCCCGTTGCACTCGAGCCCCTTCTGGAGGAGGCCGATCATGAACTCCAGCTTGATCATGAAGCGGATGGTCGTCTGCAGGTTGAAGCGGTTGAAGAAGCCGGAGTCAGCATAGAAGCGCTTGCACTTGGCGACGTCGCGGTAGATGAGGACGTCCTCCCAGGGGATGAAGGCCTCGTCCAGGACGAGGAAGGCGTCGTTCTCGTCGAAGCGGCTGGAAAGCGGGTGGTCGAAGGGACTTTCGGCGTTGAGCTCGTAGGACGCGCGCGAGATCAGGTACTGGCGCGGGTTGTCCATGCGGACGAAGAAGACGAGCGCGACGTCCTCATCGCGACCCTCCTGGAGGCGGGCAGCACTACCGCTGTTGACGCCGACGAACGTCCCGTGCGTCAAGGCGGAGGCCGTCGCCACCTGCTTGGCGCCGCTCACGATGATACCGCCGTCGGTCTCCTTGACCACGTGGATGTAGACATCGCGGACTTCGCTGGGTGGCCGGTTGCGGTCGATCGGCGGATCGACGATGACGTGGTTCATGAACAGACAGCGGGACGCGTACTCGCGGTACCAGCGGCGCGCAGTTTCACCGAAGGGTGCGTAGTAGTCCGGGTCGGCGCCCAAGGTCGCCATGAAGGCTGCCTTGTACTCGGGGGTGCGTCCCATCCAGCCGAAACTCATGCGTTGCCAGATGGCGATCGCCTCGGCGGCTTCCTTGAGGTCCTGCGGCGAGTAGGCTGGCGCGAAGAACTTGTGGGTCAGGATGCCGTGCCGGTCCACTTTAGTGAGTGGCTCGCGCGTCTCCGGTGCGTGGAGCGCGTCGTAGAGGCGGGCGACCGAGCGTGCGGCATTGCGGAACGCTGGATGCGTCGTCACGTCCTTGACCCACTCGCCGCGGAAAAAGACCTTGCGGCCGTCGCGCAGGCTTTCCAGGTACTCTTCGCCCGTCATCGGTCGAGCGGCTGATTGCACGACCTGCGTCATGATTCTTCCCCTCGCGCTCATCGCTCGAATCTCTGGCGCTTCGCCGTCTCTCAGCGTACCTTAACGTCGTAACGATCCTCCTGTCAATCTGGCTGTTCGGATATGATGAACTGCCTCGACCGTCAGGCTCCGGTTCGGCTCCGTAGCGGCACGACGTTCTACTATCGTGAACGCTGACCTTGTGTGTTTGGCAACGCTTTGGTATCGTCGAGGGCGCGGGGGGTGCGATGCTTCAGACCGTGCAGAAAGCCGCGCAGGTCCTTCGGCTCTTCACCCCGCGACAGCCGGAATGGGGCGTGACGGAGGTCGCTGCCGCGCTGGCCATCCCGAAGTCCGGCGCGCACGCCTTGCTGCGCACGCTTGCGGCGGAAGGGCTGTTGCAGCGCACACCGAACGGCCGGTACCGGCTGGGCTGGTCGCTGTTCGAGCTGAGTCAAACGTTGCTCGACTCCAGCGCGCTCTTGCGCGCTGCCCGGCCGATCATGGAGCGGCTGGTCGCCGGCTGGGGCGAAACGACGCACCTGGCTGTACTGGTCGACGGGCAAGTGCTGTACGTCGAGAAGCTGCAAGGTGACCGGGCGCTGGAGATCGTGCTCTCCGGAGTGGGGAAGCGGTTGCCGGCGCACTGCTCGGGGGTCGGGAAGGTGCTGCTGGCCCATCAGCCGTGGGAAACCGTGCTGGCGATCGTGGAGCGGACCGGTCTGGTGACCTTTACGCCCAACACGATCCGGACCGTCGAGCAGCTGCGTGAGGAGCTCGAGCGGGTCCGCCAGCAGGGCTTCGCCTACGACCAGGAAGAGGTGATGGTCGGGCTGTGTTGTGCGGCAGCCCCGATCTACGACGAAAGCGGCCAGGTGGTCGCGGCGATGAGTCTTTCGGTGCCGGCCTACCGCTTCTACCCCAACCGGCAGCGGCTCACGACAGCGATCGTCGATGCCGCGCGGCGCGTCTCGGAAGAACTCGGGTATTACCAGGAGGCATGGCCATGGGAGAACGGCAAGCAGTCAAAGTCGCGATCCTCGGTACTGGCAACATCGGCACCGACCTGATGTACAAGCTGTTGCGCAATCCTGGGCATATGGAGCTGGCGATGTTCGCCGGGATCGACCCGCAGTCGGAGGGGATCGCGCGGGCCAAGAAGCTCGGGATCCCGACGAGCCACGAGGGGATCAAAGCGATCCTGGAGGATCCGGAGATCAAGATCGTGTTCGACGCGACCAGCGCCAAGGCACACGTGCGGCACGCCAAACTCCTGCGTGAGGCCGGGAAGATCGCCATCGACCTCACGCCCGCGGCGCGCGGTCCCTACGTCGTGCCGCCGGTCAACCTCGGCGCGCACCTGGACAAGGACAACGTGAACCTGATCACCTGTGGGGGGCAGGCGACCATCCCGCTGGTCTACGCGGTGAGTCGGGTCGTGCCGGTGCGCTATGCCGAGATCGTCTCCACCGTGGCCAGCAAGTCGGCGGGTCCAGGGACGCGGCAGAACATCGACGAGTTCACCTTTACGACGGCGCATGGGTTGGAGGCGATCGGGCGAGCCGAGCAGGGGAAAGCGATCATCATCCTGAACCCGGCCGAGCCGCCCATCATCATGCGCAACACGGTCTACGTCATCCCGGCCACTGAAGAGTTCGACCAGGCGGCGGTGGTGGCGTCGGTCGACCAGATGGTGGCGGAGGTGCAACAGTACGTGCCGGGGTATCGGCTCAAGGACGCGCCGGTGTTCGACCGGCGCCGCACGCCCTGGGGGGAGCGGACGGTGGTTGCCATGCTCTTGGAGGTGGAGGGGGCGGGTGACTTCTTGCCGCCCTACTCCGGGAACCTCGACATCATGACGGCGGCGGCCTGGCGGGTGGGTGAGCTCTTTGCGCAGCACCTGCTCGGGATCCGGCAGGAGGTGGCGGCATGACGACGAGGACGCTGAAGCCACCGCGGGTCACCGACACCACGCTGCGCGACGGCTCGCATGCCATGCGGCATCAATTTACGCGCGAGCAGGTGCGTGCCATCGTGGCGGCGCTGGACGAAGCGGGGGTGCCGGTCATCGAGGTGACGCACGGTGACGGGCTGGGTGGGAGTTCCATCCAGTACGGGTTTTCGGGGACGAGCGAACTGGAGCTCATCGAAGAGGCCGCCAAGACAGCGAAGCGGGCGAAGATCGCCGCCCTGCTCCTGCCGGGGATCGGCACGCGCAAGGAGCTAGCGGCGGCGATCGAGCGCGGGATCAAAGTCGTCCGCATCGCCACGCAGTGCACCGAGGCCGACATCTCCGAGCAGCACTTCGGGATGGCGAAGGAGATGGGGTTGGAGACGGTCGGCTTCCTCATGATGGCGCACATGCGCCCGCCCGAGTTTTTGGCCGAGCAGGCGGCCATGATGGAGTCGTACGGTGCCGACTGCGTCTACATCGTCGATTCGGCTGGGGCGATGCTGCCGGACGACGTGCGGCGGCGAGTGGCGGCGCTCAAGGAGCGCTTGTCGATCCAGGTCGGCTTTCACGCCCACAACAACCTGGGGTTGGCGATCGGGAACACGTTAGCCGCGATCGAAGAGGGGGCTGACCAAGTCGACGGGTGCCTGCGTGGCCTCGGGGCTGGCGCCGGGAACGCGGCGACGGAGCTCATCGCAGCGGTGTTGGACAAGCTGGGGATCAATCCGGGACTCGACGTCTTCAAGTTGATGGACGCGGCCGAATACATCGTGGCGCCCATCATGCCCTATCAGCCGATCCCCGACCGCGACGCTATCACGATCGGGTACGCTGGGGTCTACTCGACCTTCCTCCTGCACGCGCGGCACATCGCGGCGGAGTTCGGGCTCGATCCGCGCGAGATCCTGGTCGAGCTCGGGCGGCGGCAGGCGGTGGCGGGGCAGGAAGACTGGATTTTGGACGTGGCGCTCGACATCGTGCGGGCCAAGCGGGGCGCAGAAGGGACAGGCGATGCACGAGAACCGGCAGCAGCCGAGCGGGGTGCCGACTGAGCCCGAGCCAGCCCCCGCGATCGATCCGCGGCAGTTCCGCCGCACGCTCGGCCGCTTCGCGACGGGTGTGACGGTGGTGACCGTGGCGCGACCGGAGGGGCCGCACGGGATGACGGCCAACGCGTTCCTCTCGGTCTCGCTCGATCCGCCCCTGGTCTTGGTCTCGGTAGACCGGCGGGCGCGGATGCACGCCTACCTGGAAGAAGCGCGGCGGTACGGAGTGAGCGTGCTGGCGCGCGACCAGGAGGTTGCGGCGCGGCACTTTGCGGGAAAGCCGCAAGCGGACTTCACCCCGCGCTTCGTCTGGGTGGAGGGGGTACCGCTCTTGGAGGGGGCGGTGGCGCACGTGGTCTGCGACGTCTGGGAGCGGGTGCCGGCCGGGGACCACACGCTGGTGCTGGGGCGGGTGCGCTGGCTGGAGTACTGGGAGCGCGAACCGCTGGTCTTCTTCGGTGGCGACTTCCGCTGCCTGGAGGTACAGCTGCACGACACGAGCATGTGGTGGTGGTGAGGCCGGACGCGACGCGGAAGGAACGAGGAACGTGTCGGTGGCGGTGCACGAGGAACTGGTCGAGGCTGGGCGGTGGCCGACGCATCTGTATCGGGCCGGGCGAGGGGCGCCGGTCATCTTTCTCCACGGGTCGGGTCCCGGGGTGACAGCGTGGGCGAACTGGCGCTTTGCGCTGCCGGCCCTCGCCGATGCCTTCGACTGTCTGGCGCCCGACCTGTGGGGGTTCGCGCGCAGCGGTCACCCCGATCCGCCACCGGTGGGGGCGCGGGCCTGGATGGACCTGTGGGTGGAGCAGGTGATCGCCCTCATGGATCACCTGGGGCTCGAGCGTGCGCACCTGGTGGGCAACTCGATGGGAGGTGCGATCGCGCTCCACCTCCTGCACCGGCACAAGGAACGGTTCGACCGTGTTGTGCTCATGGGGACGGCTGGCGCACCGCACCGCATCACGCAGGAGCTGGACGTGGCCTGGGGCTTCTACGAGGAGCCGACGGCTGAGCGGTTGGCTCAGATCATCCGTTGGTTCGTCTACGATCCAGCGAGTGTGGGTGGGGATCTCGAGGCGATCGCGCGCGACCGGTTGCAGGCAGCGCTCGATCCGGTGGTGCGCCGGAGCTACGAAGCGATGTTCCCAGCGCCCCGGCAACAGCACCTGGATGCGCTCGTCCTGCCCGAAGAGGCGTACCGGCAGATGGAT
>JBEPZP010000061.1:0-10970 GCA_041640735.1 Thermomicrobium sp. | reverse complement strand
TCGCTGGTGTCGGCTCGCGCTCATGGTGTCACAGCCGGAATGAACGATCCGTTGCGGAGCCGTGCCTGCCGGTCGAAGAGCCAGTCGAGCGCCTCGCGGGGTGAAAGGTAATCGAGGTCGAGAGCGAGAAGCTCGCGGGCCAGTTCCTCGGCCGAACTGCCGCAGGCGGGAAAGCCGGGCAAGGTGAGTTGGCAGGGTAGCACGTCGCGGTCACTGGCTCGGTGAGGTTCGCTCGTCGGACGAGCGGGCACCGGATACGAGGCCGAGAGGAGCGCCTCCGCACGGTCGGCGACCCACGGTGGGAGACCAGCCAAGCGTGCCACGTGGATGCCGTAGGCGCGGTCCGCAGGACCGGGGAGCACGCGGTAGAGGAAAACGACACGTCCATCCTGCTCGACCGCTGCGACGTGCACGTTGGCGACGCCGGGCAATTCGTCGGCGAGCGCAGTGAGCTCGAGGAAGTGCGTCGCGAAAAGCGTGCGCGCACCGATGCGACCGTGCAGATCTTCCAGAACGGCGCGCGCGAGGGCCAACCCGTCGTGCGTGGCAGTCCCGCGGCCGACTTCGTCGAGCACGACGAGGCTCCGGCGCGTCGCCTGGCGCAGGATGGTGGCCGTCTCGATCATCTCCACCATGAAGGTGCTCTGCCCGCCCGGAAGGTCGTCATGTGCGCCGACGCGACAGAAGATGCGGTCGACCAAGCCGATGCGCGCCGACCGCGCCGGAACGAACGACCCGATTTGTGCGAGCAGCACGATGAGCGCCACCTGGCGGAGGTAGGTGCTCTTACCGCCCATGTTGGGACCGGTGACGACCAGTACCCGCGGCGAGGTGCCACCGAGCCGGCAGTCGTTGGGGACGAAGGGTTGCCCCTCCAACAAGGCTTCGACGACCGGATGACGTCCCCCCTCGATCTCCAGGTAGTCGTCCTCTTCCAAGACGGGTTACGTCCAGCCGTAGCGAGCCGCGACCTCAGCCAGCGAGCGGAGGGCGTCGAGGTGAGCCAGCCAGTGCGCCAAAGCGAGAACCGCACCGACCCGCGCGGTGACTTCGCGCGTCAAGCGTGCCAGCGCGGCGCGCTCGAGTTCGGCGATCTGCGCTTCGGCAGCGAGCAAACGGGCTTCAGCCTCCTTGAGCTCCGAGGTGATGAACCGCTCGCCAGTGGCGACCGTCTGCTTCCGGACATAGTCCGCCGGGATGCGCGAGAGGTGCGGACGAGTCACCTCGATGTAGTAGCCGAACACTTTGTTGTAGCCGACTTTGAGCGAGCGGATCCCGGTTCGCTCGCGCTCGCGCTGCTCGAGGGAGGCGAGGAAGCGGCGCGTATCCTGCACGGTCGCGAGCGCAGCATCGAGTTCCGGACTGAACCCCGGGCGAATGCGCGCACCGTCGGCATCCTCCACGACAGCACGCTCCAGGAGCGCGGCCAGATCGGGTACGGTGGTCGCCTCGGCAGCGTAGGCGCTGAGCGGTGCCTGACCGCTGGCCTGCAGCGTACCGATGACTGCTTCAGCAGAAGCCAGCGCTTGACGGAGGGTGAGAAAATCCCGGACCGTGCCGTATCCCTGGACGATTCGACTCACCAGGCGCTCTAGGTCGCCGATACTGGCGAGGATCTGTTCCACACGCAACCGGACTTCGGCATCGGCCACGAGGGCGGCGACGAGCTCCTGGCGCCGCCGCAGTTCCCCCGGATCACGTAACGGCTCATTGACGAGACGACGCAGGGCACGTGCGCCCATCGAGGTGACTGTGCGGTCCAGTACCCCGAGGAGACTACCGCGCGTACCGCCTGTCCGGAGACTGCGCGTGAGTTCGAGGTTGCGTCGGGTCGCTGCGTCCAGGCCGACGCGCCGCGCCGGGAGCTCGGTTCGGAGGCTCGTCAGGAGCGGCAAGAGCGCTGGGTTCGTGCGTTCGAGGTAGGCCAGGATGGCACCGGCTGCTGCGAGTGCAGCGGGCAGCTGCTCGCAGCCGAACGGCGCGAGCGACTGGACGCCGAAGTGCGCCCGCAGCCGGTGCGCGGCGCGTTCCGGCTCGAACTGCCACGGCTCGAGTGCGGTGATCTTCCCAGCACCGGTGAGGGCCAGCGAGCACCCCTCGGAAACCAAACATTCGGCCGGAGCGATGCGGGCCAGCTCGTCGGCGAGCGTCGTTTCACGATCCCCGCTGTCGAGCTCCATGGTAGCGAACTCGCCGGTGCTGACATCGACCCAAGCTAGACCGACACGATCGGGAAGCGGGGCGAGGGCGGCGAGGTAGCGGTTCTCAGCCGCCGGCAGGAGTGCTGCTTCCGCGATCGTGCCAGGCGTGAGCACCCGTGTGACGGCCCGCTCGACCAGTCCCTTACCGGGTTCACTGAGCTGCTCGGCGATCGCGACGGTATGCCCGGCAGCGAGAAGACGAGCGAGATAGACATTCAAGGCGTGATGGGGAATACCGGCCATCGGTACGCGCCCGTTGCGCCCGAAGGCGCGGGAAGTGAGGGTAATGCGGGCGTCGCGGGCGACGATCTCTGCGTCCTGGTCGAATGCCTCGTAGAAGTCTCCCAAGCGGTAGAGCACGATCGCGTGCGGGTACTGCGCTTTGAGGCGGAGATACTGGCGACGCGAGGGGACGAGCTCGTCGTGCGGTTCACGCGGTCGGAGCGGTCGAGCGGACGGTACGGTCGTACGAGTCCGCTTCCCCATCGAGTCTCATCCTTCCCAGCGCACGTGCCGCTCATCCAGTAAGGATACGGAGTGGCCCGCACGGTGACGACGAGGCACCGGCCGGCTGGTCACTCGGGAGACGGAGCGATGGGAGCGCGGCTGCCGGAAAGCAGAAACCCCGCGACCACTTGCAGTCGCGGGGCTTCCAGAGTCGAGAGCCCGGTCTCAGCGTGCGCCGCTCGGTCGCCGAGCGAGGAACCACGCCAGGAGCGTGAAGACGATCATGATCACGGTACCGACGAACACTGGTGGCCAGCGGCTGTGGGTCATCTCGCGCACGAAGAGCAGCGTCTCGCCGATCGCAGCGATGATCGCGACCGCGATGACGACGGAAACGATCGGGACGACCAGTGCCAGAACCAGGTCGCGCCGCATCCTGTCACTCCCCCTAGCTCAGCGCGCGGGCCGACGTCCAGGCCGGCCGCCTGCACGTACTGACCCGAGTATGCGCGAAGCGCCGCGCCGAGGCAAGAACGTCTCGCCGACCGCGCTTGCGGAGGAGGACAAGGGAGGCGACAATTGCATGCTATGACGCGAACGGCTCGGACCAACAGCCACCGCGGCTGGGCGGGAAGGGGGATCGTGTGGAGCGGGGAACGCACCTGGCAGAACGGATGAGTCGACTGGGAACGGAGAGCGCGTTCGAAGTCCTGGCCCGGGCGCGAGCGCTCGAGGCGCAGGGACGGTCAGTGATCCACCTGGAGATCGGTGAACCGGACTTCGACACGCCGGAACACATCGTCGCCGCAGCGATCGAGGCACTGCAGAAGGGGGACACCCACTATACACCGGCGCCGGGCTTGCCCGAGTTGCGTGCAGCGATCGCTGACGAGGTGAGCCGCACGCGCGGTATACCGGTCGACCCGGACCAGGTAGTGGTCACACCGGGTGGCAAGCCGATCATGTTCTTCACCATCCTGGCGTTGGCCGAGCAAGGCAGCGAAGTCATCTATCCCGACCCGGGCTTTCCGATCTACGAGTCGGTCATCCGCTTCGCGGGTGCCACACCTGTCCCCTTGCCGCTCCGGGAAGAACTGGGATTCGCCTTCGACCCGGACGAGCTGCGTCGCCTCGTCTCACCGCGGACACGACTGGTCATCGTCAACTCTCCGCACAACCCGACCGGCTCGGTGGTGGGACGTGAAGCCTTGCAGGAGCTGGCGCGCCTGGCGCACGAGTACGACTTCGTCGTGCTCTCGGACGAGATCTATCGGCGGATCGTCTACGACGTCGACGTCCCCAGTATCGCGAGTCTACCCGGGATGGCCGAGCGCACCGTGATCCTCGACGGCTTCTCGAAGACGTACGCGATGACCGGATGGCGGCTCGGGTACGGGATCGCGCCGCGCTGGCTGGCCGAGCACTTGGTCCGTCTGGCCGTCAACTGCCACTCCTGTGTACCCGGGTTCACCCAACGAGCCGGATTGGCCGCGTTGCGAGGGCCGCAGGAACCGGTAGCGCGGATGGTCGCCGAGTTCCGCCGCCGGCGCGATGCGGTCGTCGCCGGGCTGAACAGCCTCCCCGGCGTACGCTGCTTAGAGCCAGCCGGTGCCTTCTACGTCTTCCCCAATGTCCGCGGCACCGGCCGCTCGGCCGAGGAGCTGGCGCGTGGGCTCCTGGACGAGGCAGGTGTGGCGGTGCTGGCCGGGACAGCGTTCGGCCGGCACGGAGCAGGGTACCTCCGTCTCTCCTTCGCGAACTCGCTGGAGAACCTGCTCGAGGCGATCGAGCGCATGCGACGATACCTAGAAGGGTAGCAGCACTCCACCACTAGTCCGTGCAGCGTGGAACGCGTCTCGCAGCAGCGACGCAGGCGTCCGCGATGCTTCGGAGCGCTCTGAGCGGCAGTGCGACACGACCCGCCGCCGCTGCAGTCGTGAGCGATGGCTACTCGCGAAGAGCGTCCTGCCACGGTGGGAGGGAGGTCTGAGGTGGAGCACGAAAACGATCGAGTCATCGTGATCGGCGGAGGGATCGCCGGGCTGGCGGCGGCCTGGCGGCTCCAACGAGCGGGCGTGCAGGTGCTCGTGCTGGAGGCACGCGACCGCGTGGGTGGTCGGCTGTGGACCTCGTACGACTACGGTCGCTTCCCGGTCGAGCTGGGAGCCGAGTTCATCCACGGTGACCGCGTCGTCACCTGGCGGTTTCTCGAGCAGTTCGGGTTACGCGCGATCGACGACCCGAGTCAAGACCGTCGATACTTCGGGCTGGACGGTCACGTCGTGCCATCGGCTGAGTTGTCCCGGCCACTCGGTGAGGGGATCTTCGCCCCCTTAGCCCAGGCAGCAGAAGCCTGGTTCGCTGCGGGGAAGCCGGACACAGACCTGGCGACCGCCTTGCGCTGGTGGGCAGAGGAACACGGAATCGCAGTCACCCCTGCCAACTGGTCGCTCTGGCGCACCCTCGCGGCGATCGGTTGGTCGGCCGACCTCGAGGAGATCGGGGTTTACGGAGAAGTCGAGGCAACGTACGAGGGAGACGGCTGGCGCAACTGGCGGATCGCCGAAGGGCAGCAGGCGCTCGCCGACCGGTTCGCAGCGGAACTCGCGGCGCACCTCCGGCTGGGGTGCGTGGTCGAGCGCGTCGAGGTCACCGGTGCAGAGGTACGCATCGCCACGAGCGCGGGTGACTTCACTGGTACCTGGGCGGTCGTCGCGCTCCCGCTCGGCGTCCTGCAGGCGGGAACGGTCGAGTTCGTGCCTGCGTTACCCGAGGACCTCGCTGAGGCGATCGCGAGGCTTTCGCCAGGGTACTCGTTGAAGGTAGTGGTCGAGTTCACCGAGGATCCCTGGCCCCCGGAGATCGGTTGCCTCTTCGTGACCACACCGCACGGGATCTGGGAACGGCCTGGCCTCGGCTTCGCTGCGCCGGAGCCGGTCTTCAGTCTCCTCGTCGGCGGAAGCGATGCCCGACGGCTGGGAGCGCTCCCGGAGGACGCAGCGGTTCGCGAGGTCGTGCACGCGTTCGGCCGGGTGCTGGGGAAGGACTTCGGTGGAGCGGTCCGACGGGCACAGGTCATCGATTGGGGCGACGACCCGTGGTGCCGCGGCGGGTACTCCGTGGTTCCACCGGGCGGTTCCGGTCTACGAGCGCGCTTCCACGATGTCGTCGCGGGGCGACTGGTCTTCGCCGGGGAGCACACCAACGTCGAGCGCCCGTCCACCGTGCACGGAGCGATCGAGAGCGGCTTGCGCGCAGCCGAGCAGATTTTGGCGCTGCGGGCGCTGACACCATCCGGTCGGTGAGACGGCACCGCTGCGCCGTGACCGGTCAGGAGGCGAGCTGATCTTCCAGCCACGCCGGTAACTCGGCGATCGAGGCGAGCAGGACATCCGGCTGGCCACGCTCGAGGTCCTGCGGATGGAAGCGTCCGGTCTGCACGAGGACGCCGGTCATCCCGAGCGCCTGCGCGGGCAGGATATCAGCAGCGAGACTGTCCCCGACCATCGCCACCTGCCCGGCGGGAAGTCCGAGGCGGGCCAAGCCGGCCTGGAAGAAGTCTGGAGACGGCTTGCCCACGACCTGCGGTGGCCGGCCGACGGCTGCTTCGAGTCCCAGGAGGAACGCCCCGGCGTCGAGGGCGGGGCCGTCTCGTCGATCCCACACCAGATTGCGGTGCATCGCCACGAAGTGAGCGCCACGCAGGAGCGAGCGGAACGCCGAGTTCAGCCGGTCGTAGGTGTACGCCGGGCCAGCCCCGCCGAAGACGACCACGCGGGCCGTTTCGTCCTCGACGAGCGGTATACCAGCGAACTCCTCGGCGACGTCACCGTCGACGATGAGGAGACACGGCTCGCCGGGGTAGTGACTGCGGAGGTAGGCTGCGGTGGCAGCACCGGCCGTGACGATCTCCTCGTCCCCGACCGGGAAGCCGAGGTCGCGCAGCAGCGCACCGAGTTGCCGGCGCGTGCGGATCGTCGTGTTGGTGAGCAGGACGAAAGGAACGCCACGGCGACGCAGCGCGGCGACCGCCTCGGCGGCGCCCGCGATCGGCACGCCGTCGATATGCAACACGCCGTCGACGTCGATGAGAAGCCCGCGGATCGGGTACCGGGTCATCGCTCCCCTCACGGTCGCAAGGAGAACGGCGCTCCAGCTGGATCAAGTGTAGCCGCGGCTGTCGAGGCTGGAAGAGAGCGACAGGCGATGGGCGGGCAACCGCTCCAGAATGCGACCTCCGTACCACGCCGTACCTCACTGGCAGAGACCTCGGAGGCGACGGGTTAGGCACGGCTGCTGCGCTCTCGGTAGGATAGCACGAGACAGTTCGCGCCCGTGTCACGCTTCGGCTTTTTCCTGTGGTGCTGGCGACGATGGACACGAGCTGGTGGCTCCTCTCCCTCGCTGCTGCCTGTGCGTGGGGAACCGCGGACTTTCTCGCCGGTCTCTCGGTGCGTCGTCTGCGCCTCTGGACCGTCGTGTTCGCTGTCCAAGGAATCGGTGCGGTGCTCGCGCTCGGGCTCTGGTGGGCCTGGGAGCGTCGATGGTCGTTCTCATGGGAGTTACCGCTGGCCGCCGTCGCCATGGTGGGCGGGTTGGCGGCGTTGTATCGCGGGCTGGCGCTGGGGCCGGTGCGCGTGGTCGCACCGGTGAGCACGCTCGGCGCAGGCATCCCGGTCGCATACGGGGTGATACTGGGCGAAAGGCTAGCGACCGATCAGGCGGTCGGGGTGCTCGCAACGTTGGTCGGCCTCACCCTGGTGGCGCGCGGTGAGGTACAGCACGAGGGCGGCGGTAACCGCCTGGGTCCGGCGCTCCTGCACGGGCTCGGAGCCGCCGTCGGGCTGGGATCGGCCGTCGCACTCTTGGGGCTGGCCGGTCGGGACGCTCCCCTGTGGTCGGTCGCGGCCGTCCGCCTGCTGGCAGCGTTACTCGCGGGAACGGTCGCAGGTCTCACGGCTGTCCGCGGCGGAGGGCTAGCATGCATGCGCTGGCAGAACGTGGTGTGGCTCCTCGTCGCTGCGAGCGTGCTGGATACGATGGCCAATCTCTCGTTCGTGCTAGCTGCGCTGCGCGGGGCACTCGGGGTGAGCGGGCTCTTGGCCTCGCTCTACCCGGTAACCACCGTCGTGCTGGGGCGGATCGTGCTCGGCGAACGGTGGAACCGTCGCCAGGCAGGGGGCCTGTTCCTCGTCTTCGCCGGGGTAGCAGTACTGGAACGGTGAAAGGAGCGTCGGGCGGCCTCCGGTCGACCGGCGCGAGCGGTCGCGGGAGCGTCGAGGCAGCCCTGCACCGTGACGCGGACCGCGAGAAACGTCGCGAATCGGGTCGAGCAGCCCGAGGACGAGTGAGCGAGCCCGAAGCGAACGGTGATCACCTGAGGAGCTGGCCTGGCAGGCGCCGGACTCCTGGGTTCCAGTGTGGTCCTGGCCGGATGCGATGTCCGAGGCGTCGGGGTCCGGCGTGCCCGACCCGCCCGGCGCAGGAGCGCTAGGGAACCACCACGGTGTCCCGGTCACGTACGGGTCACCCCCAGCGAGGACGACCTGTAGGTCGAGATCGCACGGCCGTCGATCAGCCCCCTTCCTGGCGACTGGACGCGCAGCGCCCCGATGCGAGGAAGCGGATCCCCCACGAGGTCACCGCGAGGTGCGCACCGGCTGCGCCTGCTGCCACGAACAGCGCTGTCCTCTTTGTAGGGGTCACGCGTGCGTGACCCGTTCGCGCAAGGCGCGCTAGACCCGTTCCAGCCCGGAGGGCCAGGCAGCGTGCTTCCACCCTGGATGGCGCACGCTGCCGCTGCCGCGCACGCGATCGAGGCGTCCGTCGAGGCTACCGACCGGGCACGCTGACCTTCCGCGCCTCGCACGCCCGGCCACGGCGCGCGTGCAACACCCAGGTGGCCGCACCGGCTCGGCGCCTTCTCTGCCGCAACGACACGCAGCTGGTGCGCGAGCCTCGTACGGCGCACCGGGTACAGTGCCCAGCGCTCGACTCGGCCGCTGCACGCGCCTACCGTACGTGCGGCGATCGCCGGCGGCAGGCGCTCGACCGCACCCCGGCACCCGGCTCCTCCCGACCGAGCGATGGCGCGGCCCAGAACCGGGACTTGCCATCGCGGGCGACCTGCGGTAGCAAGGGAAGGGGACACCTATCGGGGGTAACGAAAGGGAGACACCATGGAACGAGTCGGATTCATCGGTCTCGGGATCATGGGGCAACCGATGGCACGCAACCTCCTGCGCGCCGGTTTCCCACTCACCGTCTACACCCGCGACCGCAGCAAGGTGGAGCGGTTCGTCCAGGAGGGAGCGCAAGGCGCGGCCTCACCGCGCGAGGTGGCTGAGCAGAGCACGGTCGTCATCACGATGCTTCCGGACTCACCGGAAGTCGAAGAAGTGGCGTTGGGCCCGAACGGTGTCATCGAGGGGATCCGACCGGGGAGCCTCTTCATCGACATGTCGACGATCGACCCCTCTGTGGCGCGCAAACTGCACGCTGCCTTCGCCGAGCGTGGTGTGGAGGCGCTCGATGCGCCAGTGTCGGGCGGGCAGATCGGCGCCGAACAGGGGACCCTTTCCATCATGGTCGGCGGCTCCGAGGCAGCCTTCCAGCGGGCCTTGCCCCTCTTCCAAGCGATGGGGAAGAACATCGTGCACGTCGGCGGTCCGGGCGCGGGTCAAGTGACCAAGGCCTGCAACCAAGTCGTCGTGGCGCTGACGATCCAAGCGGTGGCCGAGGCGTTGCTCTTGGCAGAAAAGGCCGGAGTCGACCCGGCGCGGGTGCGGCAAGCCTTGCTCGGCGGCTTCGCGCACAGTCGAGTACTGGAAGTACACGGACAGCGGATGCTGGAGCGGGCGTTCGCCCCGGGGTTCCGGGCACGCTTGCACCGCAAGGACCTCCGCATCGCACAGAACCTGGCGCGCGAACGGTCAGTGCCGCTCCTGGCGACCCAGCAAGTCGCTGCGCTCTTCGACAGCATGCTCGCACGCGGATTGGGCGAGCACGACCACTCGGCGCTGGCGTTGGTCTACCGGGCGCTGGCCGGCGAAGAGACGGAGAGCTGAGGCGGGTGATCCAACCCTCGGATGCAGCACCACCTCTGCTCCGGAGAGGGCTGTCGCGCGTCGCCGCGCGAGCGACAAGCGGAGCGAGTTGCCCGAGCAGGCTAGGCACGGGGAAGCGAGCCTGCGTGCGCCCTGCCCTGCGGTGCGTCCCGGCGACGAGGCAGCGTCAGCCGGTACCCCGCCTGGCCTCGCCAGCGAACTCGCGCGATGGAGGCGTGTCGACGGATGGCTCACTCGCTGGCAGCTGGCGGGGCACCTTCCGTCACCTCCGCTGCTGGCCCTTCTCTTGCTGCTCCGCCTTCTCGCGTACCCGACGAAGCACTTCCGCGACCAGGCCGAGCCGCTCGGACAGCACCGTGTCGATGCGATCGGCGTCGGGAAGCAATCGACTCGCCGGCACATCAGGGGGCACGGCTTCCAGCCACGCCTCCTCGAGACTCGTCTCCAGCGCCTCCAGACGAGCTCCGAGCGGTGGGTGAGTATCGACCGGATGCGCGGTCCGCTCCGAGGGGAGCCAGTCGGGGGCCTCCCTGTCGAGCAGGAGTCGCGCCGCGAGCCAGGCGACGGCAGCGCTCGCCGGCGGTGGAGTCTGGTCACGAGTCGACACCAGTCGCGCGAGATGGACGCCCCAGGCTGAGGCAGCCACGGCCACTTTGACCAGTGCAGTCGCGGTCGCGCTGGGGCCAGCGACGGCCGCGGCGGTCGCGTCGGCGAGAAACTCGCGTTCCCGCGAGTGCGCAGCTGCAGCGAGCGTGAACCGCTCCAGCGCGAACGCGAAGATGGGGACGAGCGGAAAGACGGCGAACGCACGCGCATCGCGACCGATCGCCGATCGTAGCGTTTCGAGTCCCTCCAGTGCCCCGCGGAATGCCGGGGCGTACTCCCGGCTGTAGCGCGTGTCTTCGCCGTGGAAATGGGCCAGCTCGTGCGCGAGCACCGCACGCAGCTCGTCCGGGTCCCAAAGGCGCAGCAGGGTCAGAGAAAGGCAGAGCGTCCGTCCATCGACCTTCCCAGCGGGCGTCTCGACGGGGACCTCGACGGCATAGCAGTTCGGTTCCAGCGCGACCAAGAGGTTATCGGGAGCGGCGGTACCGACGGCGTCCGCGACGTCATCGACCAGCCTCCAGTGGGCTGGCGCGTCGGCTCGCGAGACCGGTACCGCGAGTTCGAAGTGTTCGAGCGGCTTGCTCCAGTCGAGCGCTGCACCGGCCGCGCGGAGCGCAGCGTAGCCGCCGATGAGCAGCAAGCCGAAGGC
>JBEPZP010000060.1:0-11020 GCA_041640735.1 Thermomicrobium sp. | reverse complement strand
ACGGCCGATACGGCGACGACAGTCGCGCAGGCGCGTGCAGCGGTGCAAGCTGGCTTCCGCACGCTCAAGCTCAAGGTCGCGATGACGCCAGAGGACGCCGAGCGGGTGCAAGCGGTGCGCGAGGCGGTGGGGCGGGAGGTACGTCTGCGCTTGGACGCGAACGGTGCGGCTGATCTCCAGAGGGCGCTCGCGTTCGCGCGGGCCGTCGCACCGCTGGAGGTCGAGTACCTCGAGCAGCCGGTCGCGACCCTCGAGGAGTGTGCGGCACTGCGGCGCCGTTCGCCGGTGCCGCTCGCTGTGGACGAGGCCCTGCTCGGCCCGGGAGCAGTCAAACGCGCACTGGCGCTCGCCGCGGCGGACGTGCTCGTCCTCAAGCTGCCGCTCCTCGGAGGCCCGCGCGCTGTCCTGACGGCGACTGAGCTGGCCCGCTCGCGGGGCGTCGGTGTCGTGGTGACCGGAATGCTGGAATCGGGGGTCGGCGTGGCGGCCGCAGTCCACGTCGCCTCAGCAGTCGGGGGGAGCTACGCGCACGGTCTCGCGCTGGCGCAGCTCGTCGAGCCGCTCGGGATCGCGGAGGGCCTAGAACCGGTAGACGGGGTGCTGCGTGTGCCGACCGGCCCAGGCTTGGGTGTGACTGTGCTGTCGGACGGAGACGAGGGACGAGGGTGAAGAAGAGGGGCAACACGCTGTACCTGGTCGGGGCGGGGGGTGTCCTGACGGTCAGCGGTTTCCTGCTCGCTACCGCCACGGTGCCCTGGCTGGTGCCGCTCTCGCGTCCGGTGGCGAACGTCATGGTCGTCGCCGGCGCGGCGATCGTCGTCGCTGGCTGGGTGTCGATCGGTGCCGGGTTGGCCGGAGTCGGACGTCGCTGGCGCGGTGCAGTGTTCGGTTTCCTCGCCTACTGTCTGGTGGGCGCAGTCTGGACGGCTGCCTTCGTGCTCACCGATCCTTGGGGCGTCGACTACGAACGGGTCGATCTCGTGCGTTTCCTCGTCTACTCGATGTTGCTGTGGCCATACGCGGTGGCGTACGTGGCCGGATGGTTTGGGCTGTCTAGCCTCTGAGGGGAGCGCGCATGCGTTTGCCCGAGTGGCTCGCCTGGCGAGCGGCGACGACTCCTGATCGTCCAGCGCTGCTCTGGCGCGATCGGCAGTGGACGTTCGCCGAACTCGCTGTTGCGGCCGATAGGGTAGCCCGGCGGTTGGCGCGGCTCGGCGTGGGGCGAGGCGATCGCGTGGCGGTCTGCGCGAGCAACCGGCCGGAACTCGTCGTCCTCGTCCACGCGGTGAGTCGGCTGGGTGCGGTGCTGGTGCCGCTCAATGTCCGCTTGATGGCCGAGGAGCTCGTGCGCCAGCTCGACGACGCAGAGCCGCGCGTCGTGCTGGTCGAGGCAGCGACGGCAGCGCTCGCTCGAGGCTGGACGGGGCGCATCGTCGATGTCGATCGCGAACTCGATGCGCTGCCCGAGGAACCGGTAGCGCTCCGGCGAGAGATGGAGCTTGCCGACGTGCACACGCTGGTCTACACGTCGGGCACGACCGATCGACCGAAGGGCGTGCTCCTCACTTACGGCAACCATTGGTGGAACGCGCTCGGTTCGCAGCTCAACCTGGGAACCGTCCCGGTCGACCGGTGGATCCTCTGTCTGCCGCTCTTCCACGTCGGCGGCCTCTCGATCCTGTTCCGGAGCGTCATCGGCGGTTTTGCGGTCGAGTTGCACGAGCGCTTCGATCCGGCCCGCGTGAACGAGGCGATCGATGACGGCGCCACCCTGGTGTCGGTCGTCGGCACCATGCTGTGGCGGATGCTGGAGGAGCGCGGAGGGCGGCCGTATCCGGCGCACCTGCGCGCCGTCCTGCTCGGTGGGGGGCCAGCACCGCGCCCCTTGCTGGAGCGCGCAGTCGCAGCGCGCGCTCCGGTGCTGCAGACCTATGGCTTGACGGAAACGGCCTCGCAGCTGGCGACGCTGGCACCGGAGGACGCCCTGCGCAAGCTCGGCTCGGCCGGTAAGCCTCTGTATCCCAACCAGCTGCGGGTGGTGCGACCGGACGGCACTCCGGCGCAGCCTGGTGAGCCGGGTGAGATCGAGGTGCGGGGGCCGGTCGTCACGCCCGGGTACTGGAGGCAACCGGAACGCACGGCCCAGGCGTTCCGGGACGGCTGGTTCCGGACCGGCGACCTCGGGTATCTGGACGAAGAGGGGTACCTGTACGTGCTCGACCGGCGCGAGGACCTGGTGGTGACCGGGGGCGAGAATGTGTATCCCGCTGAGGTGGAGGCAGTGTTGCTGGCGCATCCAGCGGTACGGGATGCCGCCGTCGTCGGGCTGCCGGATATCGAGTGGGGGCAACAGGTCGTCGCCGCCGTCGTGCTCGAGGGAGGCAGCACGGTGAGCGAGCGCGAGCTCATGGACTGGTGTCGCTCGCGCTTGGCGGGTTACAAGGTGCCACGGGCGATCCGGTTCGTCTCCGCTCTACCGCGCACGGCGAGCGGGAAACTCCAGCGCTGGCGTGTTCGCGAGCAGTACTGGTCGGACTGAGCAGGTGGCCGCGTGCCACGACGCGGACGCTGGCCGTGCGGCAGCGATCCCAGTGTAGCGAGATAGAGCGGTTTCCGGCGCCGATTCCGGTGGGTTCCGTGTACAATCCGCGGGGAGGGTGACGACGGCGTCCGTGCATGCTGAACGGGGTGGGGTGATGTATCTGCTCGATCAGCCAGATGCGGCATTAGCGTATCGGCGGCAGTATCGCGGGCTGATCGGCATCGCGAGCAAGGTTCCCTTGCGCGACCGTGCGATGCTCAGCCTCGTCTATACGCCAGGGGTCGCCGAGGCCTGCCGCGTCATCAGCCGGGACGAAGTCGCCTCGTTCGACCTGACCGGCCGCGGAAACACGGTCGCCATCGTGACCGATGCCTCGGACCTCTTCGGCCCGACGCGCGCACCGGTCGAAGCAGCATTGCCGCTCTTGGAAGCGAAAGCGGTGCTGTTCAAGACGTTCGCGGGGGTTGATGCGGTCCCCATCGGCGTCGACCTGAACGACCCGCTCGCGATCGTGGAAGTGGCGCGCTCGCTCATCCCCACCTTCGGCGCGATCTGCCTCGATCACATCCGTGCACCGCACAGCTTCACCATCCAGGATCACTTGGAGAAAGCTGCGCCGATCCCGGTCTTTTCCAACCAGCACCACGGCACGGCGATCCTCGTGCTGGGTGCCCTCAAGAATGCGCTCGAGGTCGTCGGCAAGCGGCTCGAGCAGGTACGTGTCGTCATTGCCGGCGCCGGACTGGCCGGAATCGGTGTGGCCCGGCTGTTGACCCGGGTGGGGGTGAAGGATCTCATTGTCTGCGATCGGGCCGGCGCGATCTATCTCGGTCGTCCGTATCGGATGAACTGGGCCAAGGCATACCTGGCCAAGGAGACGAATCCCGAGCGCCGCCGCGGCTCGCTGGCGGAAGTGCTGGAGGGGGCGGACGTCTTCATCGGGCTGGCGCGGGGCAACATCCTGACGCCGGAGATGGTCGCCAAGATGGCTCCGGACCCGATCGTCTTCGCGCTGGCCTTGCCGACCCCCGAAATCGACCCGGCGCTGGCGCGGCAGGCTGGTGCTGCAGTGGTGGCGACCGGCCGCTCGGACTACCCCAACATGATGGACGTCTCGCTCGTCTTCCCGGGCGTCTTCCGCGGTCTCTTGGACTCGGGCGCCCGCAACATCCGCCTGCGCACGCTCATCTATGCGGCGGAGGCACTGGCGAGCCTGGTGCCGCCGGAGCAGCGGGGACCTGACCACATCGTGCCGCAGATCTTCGATTTCCGTGTCGCTCCGGCGATCGCGGCGGCGGTCGTACAGGCAGCACTGGAGACCGGGGAGGCGACGCGTCCGGTCGATCCCCAGCACGTCGCGGAGAATACGCGACGGTACATCTACGAGGGAGCGTTCGAGCCACCGCGACCCGCGAACCGGCGTCCCCGATCGCTGGCCGAGCAGGCGTTGGACCTGCGGCGTCGGTACCGCGGTGTCCTGGAGATCCGCAGCAAACTGCCCGTGCGGGATCACCACATCCTCAACCTGCTCTATCTTCCTCCGGCGGCGCTCGCACCCGTCGAGGAGGTGCGGCAGCACCGCGAGGCTGTCTACGACTTGACGGTCAAGGGGAATCTCGTCGCGATCGTGACGGACGGGAGTGCCGTCCTCGGCCTCGGCGACATCGGCCCGCAGGCGGCCTTGCCGGTGATGGAAGGGAAGGCAGTCCTCTTCCAGTCGCTCGGTGGCGTGGAGGCCTTCCCGATCTGTATCGCCGAACGCGATCCGGAGCGGATCGTCGATATCGTGACCGCGATCGCGCCGTCGTTCGGTGGGATCAACCTCGAAGACATTTCCGCGCCGCGCTGCTTCGAGATCGAGTCAGCACTCAAGGAGCGACTCGACTTGCCCGTCTTCCACGACGATCAACACGGGACGGCGATCGTCGTGCTGGCTGCGCTCATCAACGCGTTCAAGTTGCGCGGAACGCCGCTCGACCAGGCGCGGATCGTCATCAACGGTGCCGGAGCAGCCGGCATCGCGACAGCCAAGCTCCTCCTGGTCTGCGGCGTCGGTGACATCGTCCTCTGCGACCGGCACGGAGCGATCTACCGTGAGCGCGAAGTCGGCATGAACCGGTACAAGATGGAGATCGCCCGTCTGACCAACAAGAGCGGCGTCCGTGGTGGACTGGCCGAGGCGCTCGTCGGGGCCGATGCCTTCATCGGGCTCTCCAGTCCCAACATTCTGACGCCGGAGATGATCCGTACCATGGCGCCCGATCCCATCATCTTCGCGCTGGCCAATCCGGATCCGGAGATCCATCCCGACCTGGCTCTCGAGGCTGGTGCTTTGGTGGTGGCGACGGGCCGTTCCGATTTCCCGAATCAGGTCAACAACTCGCTGGCGTTTCCGGGTGTCTTCCGCGGGGCGCTCGACGTGCGGGCGCGCGACATCAACGACGCCATGAAGCTCGCAGCAGCGCGAGCGATCGCCGACCTCGTACCACCTCGCCAGCTCTCGCCGCAGTACATCATCCCGGACAGCCTCGACCTCAAAGTTCCGCCAGCGGTCGCAGCCGCTGTCGCGCGCGCGGCGATGGAGACTGGGGTGGCCCGCGTGCAGGTCGATCCCGAAGACGTGGCCGCACTGACGCAGGAGCTCCTCTACGAGGGCGCACGCCGGTAGCGTCTCCTCGGAATGACTCGACCACTCCCGGGGAGTCGCGGCCGGGGAGCGCGCGACCCAGCGTCGTGCTCACCAGTCGGTTTCTGTGGCGAGACGGTGGCCGAGAAGCTGAGGCGAGCGTGTCCTCACGGGGAGCGAGTTCCACCGCGTGAGCGCGCGACCGCGCTCCCCGAGGGTAGACGTGCGCTGGAGAGTTCCCAGGACGGAAGCGGCCAGCGGCGGCGTGCAGCTTTGTGCAGTTCGACTGCAACCACGATGCTCGCGGGGACGAGGATCGTCGAGGGCCAAAGCGGAGTTACGGGTACGAGGTGAAACCACCTCTCGGCAACAGGAAGCGCGTGCCACGAGTAGGCGACGTATACGGCGTCACCACTCGCGGCACTGTCGCTTCCTGCCAGCATTGCAGCCGAACGTGACTCAGTCGCGCGCTCGAGGGAGGCGCGCGACCGCTTTCAGGATATCGTGCCGCGTCACGATGCCGACCAGTCGGCCGTCGCGGAGTACCGGCACATGTCGGACGTTGTGTGCCACCATGCGTTCAGCGAGTTCGCTCAACGGCGTCTCCTCGGTCGCGGTAACTTCCGGCTCGCGCGCGATGTCGCCAGTCTTGAGCTGGCGAGCTTCGGCGTAGAGGTGCTCGAGTTGTTCGGGGTCGATCCAACGACCGAACAGGTGCGGTGCACGGAAGGCAGAGAAGGGAATCGGTCGTTCCTGCATCAGGAAGTCTTCTTCCCGAATCAGCCCCAGGAGACGGCCGTCCGATGCGACGACAGGAACCGCCCCGATCTGGTGCTCGAGCATCAGGCGGGCCACTTCCTCGAGCGTCGCTTCCGGACCGACGGTCAACGGGTTGGGTGTCATGATGTCGCGGACACGGAGCGGTTCAGCGGCCGGTGCGGACGTCTCCAGCGCGCGACGGATAGCCGGTGACCGGTGCAAGAGCAAGGGAACGACCGTCGCATGCAGCACGTGCTCGGCGGTCGAGCCCAAAAGCACACGGCGCACACCACTCTGCCCATGGGTGCCCATGGCGATGAGTCCGACCTGCCGGGCCATCGCCTCGCTCGCGATGGTCTCCGCTACCGGACCACGTGCGAGGCTCCACTCGACGGGGACACCGCGAGCGCGGACGCGTTGGGCGACTTCGTCGAGGTAGCGTTCCCACGTCGCGGGGTCTTCATCGTCAGTGAGGACATGCAAGAGGTGCAGAGTGAGTGGCTCCTCACCACCGCTGAGGAGCCGGAGCGTGACGTCGATCGTCTCTTCGGCCAGCGGCGAGCCATCGAGCGGGACGAGGACCGGGGAGAGTTGCACGGGCGTGTTGGGAGCTGGGATCGGCACGCGCGCGCGGACGACGATCGCTGGGACCGGCACGCGCTGGACGACATTGAAGGTCACACTGCCGACGAGCAGCCGGGCGACGCCGATCCGCCCGTGACTACTCATGGCCAGCGCGGCGGCCTGCTGCTCGGTAGCGTAGGCGACGATCTCCTTCGCTGGTTCACCGAGTCGTACTTCTACCCGGCACTGCACGTCGGTGAGAGTCGAGGCCAGTTTTTCGATCGCCTGCCGTCGCTGGTCGAGCCAGCGCTGGACGAGCCGCTCCACCTGCTCGCCCTCAGCCTCGAGATAGGAGCGGAGCGACTCGGTGATCTCGACGACGGAAAGGAGGACGAGATCGGTGCGTCGGCGCCGCGCGATGGCCCGACCGTACGGGATCGCACAGTGGGTGACCCGCTCCGGGTCCAGATAGGTCGGGAGTACCGGAACCACTACCGGACCAGTCATCGATGTGTCCCTCCCCTGCCCAGTCGACGACGCATTCTGCTTGTAGCCTAGCATGTTTCGAGTCCGCTCGTCGCCGTAAGGAGACTCGACGCACGTCCTCGCCGGGCACCCGACGGTATCGCTGGTCCACTGTTCCGGGTCGTGGAACGGTATGGCGCCGCTGGTGCAACTGTGTAATACTGTAAGCACGAGAATTGACAGAAGGAGAAGGGTATGGGTCGGGATCCTTTGGCAGCGGAGCTTCAGGCGTGGTTCATCGGCCGGTTGCCGTCCGAGTGGTTCGTCGAGCCTCCGGAGGTGTTGTACGACCGCGAGGAGATCCTCGTCGTCGGTCGCCTAGCCGAACCGGAGCTCCCCGAGGGGGCGAGCGAGGAGCAGCGCCGGGCTGCGTGCACAGCGCGTATCCAGCGCTTTCGCGAGGAGACGCGTGGCCAGCGCATGCGGATCGCGACCGAAGCCGAGTACTGCTTCGGCCGCAAGGTATCGTGGGGGGCGATCTGCGGACCAGTCCGCCAGCTCTTCACGGTGCTGAGTGTGCCGGTGATGACGCGACTCCGGCTCACCGAGCGGCAGGTGCTGGACACGCTGGTGGAGGCAGGTATCGCGCGGAGCCGGAGCGAGGCGCTCGCCTGGTGCGTGCGACTGGTCGGGCGACATCAGGCGGAGTGGCTGGAGGAGCTGCGACAGGCGCTCGTCCGCGTGCAGGAACTCCGGCAGGCGGGGCCGGAGGTCGACGATCGATGACAGCGCGAAAAGGACGCGCGAGCACAGGAGGTAGATAACGCATGCTGCGGCAGCAGTATCAGGTACGACTCGTAGCGCACCACGAAAAGCCACTCGAGGGAGGTGGCACCGTTCTCCCTCCCGAACCGGAGGCGCTGCTCGACGCCTTTTCGCAGGCCGTCGTGCGCGTCGTCCAGCGCGTCGCACCAGCAGTCGTCGGTGTGCGCGTCGAGCGTGCGCTGGAGCGTTCGCCGCGACCGGTCGAGGTGCACGGTGCGGGCTCGGGATTCCTGATCGCGCCGGACGGTTACATCCTGACGAACAGCCACGTCGTGCACCGAGCGAAGCGGATCAGCGTCTCGCTCGCCGACGGGACGGAGCTGCGAGGTGAATTGGTCGGGGAGGACCCGGCGACCGATCTGGCCGTCGTACGTGTGCAAGCCTCGGGCCTGCCGGTCGTCCTGCTGGGTGATTCGGATCGTCTCCAGGTCGGGCAGCTGGTGATCGCCATCGGGAACCCGCTCGGTCTGCAGGCGAGCGTCGTCACCGGTGTGGTCTCGGCGCTGGGTCGATCGCTCCGGGGCCCCGACGGACGGCTGATCGAGAACGTCATCCAGACGGATACTCCGCTCAATCCCGGCAACTCGGGCGGGCCGCTCGTCGACACGCGTGGAGAGGTCGTCGGCGTCAATACGGCGATCGTCGCGGGCGCGCAAGGACTGAGTTTCGCCGTTCCCTCCACCACGGCGCAATGGGTCGTCGGCCACTTGTTGCGGGAAGGGCGTGTGCGTCGTGCCTGGCTCGGGATCGTCGGTGAACTGCGCTCGGTGCCGGGGCGCTACGTGCCCGAACGCGGCGAGTCGCGCGCAGCCGGGGTGGCGGTGCTGCAGGTGGTCCCGCAGAGTCCGGCCGAACGCGCCGGTCTGCGCCCGGGCGACGTCATCGTCAGTCTGGACGGTGCCCCGCTCCGCTCGCCGACCGATCTGCAGCGCCCCCTCAGCCGCGCACCGGTCGGGAGCGTGGTCACGCTCGGTATCGTCCGGCAGGGCACGCTGCGCACCTGCCAGGTCGAGCTCGCGGCTGAGCCGGTACCTGCTCCCTAAGGCAGGCGTGCGACCTCCGGGAACAACCGGCGACCGATCACTGTGAAGGCGAGCGCGAGGCTCGCCGCTGCGGCCAAGGTGAATGGCACCCCGGCCAGTTCACCGATGCCGCCCAACGCCATGGTGCCGAGCGGCATGAACCCCATCGGGATCAGCGTATAGAGCGCCATCACGCGACCGCGGAACTCGTCCGGTACGATCAGCTGGATGAGCGTGTTGGTCAGCGCCATCAGCAGCGTTTGCGTGGCGCCGATGAGGAAGAGCAGCACAGCCGAGAGGGTGACCCACTGTGAAAGCGCGAAAGCGATCAACGCGACGGCGAAGGCACCGTTGACGAGGAAGAGCAGGCGGCCGCGCTGTCCCCCTCTGCTGAGACTGCCGACGAGCAAGGCGCCGGTGAGTGCACCGGCACCGTTGATCCCCATGAGCGCACCGTAACCGGCAGCGTTGGTGTGGAGGACGTCGCGAGCGAAGACCGGCATGAGTTGCAGGTACGGGCGCCCGAGAAAGGTGGGTACTGCGAGCAATGTGAGGAGCCCCAAGAGGCGACGGTCCTCCCGCACAACGCGCAAGCCGAGGTGTACGTGCGCGAAGAGCGAGGCGCTCGCAGAGCTGACGGGACGCGCTGGTTCGAGCGTCCACACGGCCCAGATGACCGGCAGGTAGCTCACGCCGTTCAGGACGAAGGCCCATCCAGTTCCAGCGGTGGCGACCAGCACGCCGGCCAGTGACGGCCCGATGACCGCTGCTGCGTTCCAGGCGGCCGAATTGAGCCCGACGGCTGAGGCGACGCGGTCGTTCCCGACCAGTCGCGGCACCATCGCCTGCCGCGCGGGGTTGTCGAAGGCCATGACGGTGGCTGTGGCGAAGGCGATGGCCAGGATGTGCCAGGGGCGAACGATGCCGGCGAGGTCGAGGACGCCGAGCAAGAGTGCGAGTGCGGCGGCGAATGCTTGCGTCACGAGCAGGATCCGGCGCCGGTCGAAGCGGTCGGCGACCGCGCCCCCGACGAGGGTGATGGTCAGGGTAGGGACTGAGCGGAGCAAGCCATAGAGGCCGAGGTACGCCGGCGAGTTGGTGAGTGCCAGGATGAGCCAGCCCTGCGCGACGAGCTGGAGCCAGCTCCCGACGTTGGAGACGAGCATGCTGCCCCAAAAGCGCCGGTAGGCTGGTACGGCCAGTGCGCTCTCACTGAACGCTCGCCGGAGGCGACTGAAACGGGGGGCGGTCGACACTGGGCCGGCTGGCCGACCTGATGTCATGCGCGGCCTTCCGATCTCCTGACACGAGCGAGGGTGGCGGCGCAAACCCGGAGTGGCCCGTGTGCCAGCGCGCTAGCATACCACCCGTACTGCCCCAGTCGATGGCCGAGATGGCGTGCTGGGTTGGCTGTAAGCGAGTTCATGCTGCTGAACGCGCTGGTGACCGCTCGTGCTCAGGGAAGCGAGACAGGCAGCGCTGGATCGACCGCGGAAAGGCGACTCAGCGTGCTCACGCTGGCGCATGGTCCTGCTGGGGCCGGGTGCGGAGGTACCGTGTCGCACTCAGCAGAACGAGGATACTCGGCCTGAATGCTTCCGATTCGGTGCAGACAGGTAGAGGTCGCAGAATGTCGCTATACTGGAGCGAGAGGAGAGATGGCTACAGATTTAGTCTGAAAGAGTGTGGTGAAGATGGCACATCCATTCCTGGCCCGTCTTGCAAGCGGAGTCCTCATGGCTGATGGTGCCATGGGGACGCAGCTCTATGAGCGCGGTGTGCGACTCGACGCGTGCTTCGAGGCAGTGAACCGCCAGGACCCGGAGCTCGTCTTGTCCGTCCACCGCGAGTACATCGCGGCGGGTGCCGAGGTGATCGAGACCAATACGTTCGGTGCTAACCGACTCAAGCTCGAGCGCTTCGGCTTGGCGGACGCCGCGCGTGACCTCAATCGCCGGGCTGTTCGTGCAGCGCGGGAGGCGCGGGAGATCACGGGGGTTCCCGTTTTGATCGCCGGCTCCATCGGTCCTACCGGACGCCTGCTCCGCCCACTGGGCACGACTGACCCAGCACTCGTCTTCGATGCGTACCGGGAGCAGATCGAAGCGCTCCTGGAGGGCGGTGTCGATCTCATCATCGTGGAGACGATCGCGCAGCTGGAGGAGATGCGTCAGGCCGTGCTGGCCGCCCGCGCGGTCTGCGATCTGCCGATCGTCG
>JBEPZP010000059.1:0-11093 GCA_041640735.1 Thermomicrobium sp. | reverse complement strand
GCGCACCGCCGTTGCGGAGTCGGGTCGAGCAGGAGCGCTTGTGGGCTGCCCTCCAACGCGGCGAGATCGACCTGGTCGCGTCCGATCACTCGCCTGCGCCACCGGCACTCAAGCAGGCTGACGATTTTTTCGCTGTGTGGGGTGGTATCGCTGGCGTCCAATCGACGCTGCCGGTGCTGCTCACCGAGGGAGTCGCGGCACGCGGGCTCTCGCTGTCGCTCCTCGCCCGCGTGCTGGCGGATCGTCCTGCCGGGCGTTTCCGGCTCGGCAGACGTGGCCGACTGACAGCAGGCGCCACTGCCGACCTCGTGTTGGTCGAGCCTGATGTGTGCTGGACTCTCACGCCTGATCTCTTGCACACCCGGTACCGCCTTTCTCCGTACGTGGGGCACACGTTCCGGGGGCGAGTCCGGCGCACCATCGTGCGAGGTCAGACGGTGTACTGTGATGGCTGGTTCAATGAGCGGGTTCGTGGCCAACTCGTTCGCCCACAAGAGGAAGGAGAACACGGTGTTCCATGAACTTGGATTCACCCGCGGTTGCTCTGCACGGGACCACCTCTTCATCACACCGGACACGCACGTTGTCGGACCATGGCCCACGCTCGACGGGGCACAGAGTATCGTCCACATCAGCCCCGCTGTCGGTGCTCGTTTCGCCCTGTCGACGGTCCGCTTCAGCAGGGGTGGGAAGCTCAGCCTCCCTTCGGCTGCGGTGCAGCGATTCGTGCTGGTGCTCGATGGACAGGTCTTCATGCACACGGGAGACCAGGTTGAACACGTGCAAGCGGGAGCCTTTGCACTGCTCCCAGCAGGGAAACACTCGATGCTCGAGGCCCGCGAGGAGAGCAGAATCCTCTTGATCGAGAAGCCGTTCGTTCCGGCTGCCAATCACGACGTCCCGGAGCCGTTCACCGGTGCAATCGAGGCCATTCCACCGCGCCCGCTCGTACCCGACTCGCGTGTGCAGGTACGGGTGCTCCTGTCCGAGATTCCGGCGCTCGATTTTGCGGTGAACGTTATGGAGTTTCCCCCAGGAGCGAGCCTGCCGTTCGTCGAGATCCACGAGATGGAGCATGGCCTCCTGATGTTGCGTGGGCAAGGCATTTACCGGCTCGGGGAACATTGGCATCCCGTCACCACCGGTGACATCATCTGGATGGCTCCGTACTGTCCACAATGGTTCGCTGCACTCGGCGAGGAACCGGCACGCTACCTCCTCTACAAGGACTGGAACCGGCACCCACTGGCTCGCTTCGATACCCGCAGCACACCAGTGGAAACGGAACCGTCCAAAGAGATAGACAGGTAACGGCATGCAGCCTTCCGTCGGCCACAGGACTTTTCCGCGACTGCCGCTTGAGAACGGGCGGTGGGGCGGGTGTGTCTGCAGTCCCCAGCGAGCCGGCCGCTCCTGCTCGCGATCGAACGGCGGACAGCACCCCACTTCGTTGCCCGTTCACGTCCGCCCAGCGGGCCAAGTCTCGTGGAGAGCCTGACCGATTCAGCCACTCACCCCAGCTGTCCCGGTTCTGCGATCCTTTTTCCTCATTCACCGCAAACCTCCGTGGGCGGCGGAGCTCAGCAGCACGGCTTCGGTACCTCGCACGCAGCCCGGCTGCACCTGCGCGCTCGAGCAGCTGGTCGGGTCGCTAGCCGCTCTCGCAACCGATCCCATCATGATCCGGGTCGAAGCGATGCGGGTCGGGTGGCAGAACCGGGAAGCGCCGGTAGGGGATATCCGCGCAGTCGAGGTCAGGCGGGGGAGGCGGGATGCAGACCGTCGGATAGCTCGGATCGCAGTTCGGCGCGGGAGTGGGGGTGGCTCCCGGCGGAGGTGACGGCGTGGGCTGCGGCGCGGGAACTGGCTCCTGCCCGCCGCCAACCGGCGAGACCGGACAGGCACCCCAGAGACCTGCTCGCTCCTCGCGAGCGGCCCGCTCGGCTTCGACAAAACGCCAGGTGTACTTGACATCGGGCGGATAGGTAGCAACGCCCGCGTAGCCCTCGCGCACAAGGAGTTCGTTGAAGAGATAGGGACCGACCCAGACATACCGGAGCAGCCGACCATACCGATCGGTCTCTGAGACATCACGCTCGAGCGCCACCTGCTTGCCGTTCAGCCACTCGCTCGTGAACGTGGAGGCAGCTGGGCCGTAGCACTCGACCTCACCGTAGACTTCCGGCGTATCGACGCCGATCAAGCGGACGCGCGCCGTGCGCCCGTCGGCGAACTGGACATCGATCGTGTCCCCGTCGACCACGTGCGTCACGATCGCGAGTTCGTAGATTCCCGCCTCCTGGCGCGAGCGACCGAGCTGTTCGTAGCGCCAGCGGTAATAGTGCTGCCCCACGTTCCCAGCCTCGACCTGCCAGCCAGGGGGGTTCTCGGGTGTGTGGGTGAGACAGCGCCGCTCAAAGCACTGGACGAGCACGTCACGCGAGCTCCCGCCGACGCGGACGCGCGTCCAGTAGGGCTCGGTGATCGGGAAGCCGGTGGCGTAAAAGGGGTTGGGGAACAAGGCATCATCGCGGAACCGCCAGCTGGTGTAGACCGTACCCCGACTGTTCATGAAGGTCCAGAAGACCGAGGCGACTGAATGGTTCGTCTCCGGCACGTGCACGCTCACGACCACTCCGTAGCGAGCGAGTGCCGGATCCTCACCGATCCTACCGGAGCGATCGAGTGTTTGGGTGATGAGCGTGCCGACCGGAAGCGGCGGAGCCATGAGCAGGGGTCCGAACGTGGCATAGGTGGGTGCAGCAGGATCATCGGGATCGCCAGCAACGTTAATGTCAGCAGGGGGATGCGGCTCGAAGGTCGCATTGCCGAGCTGGAGCTGGCCGGTAATGAGTTCCTTGGCGAGCAGGCCGTTGGTCACGTACCAGGGCGAGGAGCGGTCCGCGGTGGGATCGGTGATCTCCATGCGCGACTTATCGAAGTACTGGACGAGGCGCGTGCCGCCGGGAGCATCGGCATAGGGCTCACGGAGCGGCGACGTGAACGGTTCCGGTCCCCACATCCAGGTCCGGCTGACGCGCCCTGCAGCGACGGGCAGGTCACTGCGGGCCCAGATATCGAAGAAAGCGTCATGCCCGGTCGGAAGCGCATGCACCCGGATTGGGAGCGCTACAGCGAGCAGGACGAGCGCGACAACGAGGAACCAGACGACTGCCCGGCGCGCAGTGTGGGATCGTGGCACTGAGCGTGGAATCGTGCGGCCAGCCATGTTCACTCCTCCCCGAGGGATGGCCCCCGACGGTGCTTCGGTATCGCTCTCGCACTCGGTTGCATCGCGAGTATACGAGAAACCTGCCGGGACTGGCCAGGTGTCGGATTCAGTCTCGACAGTAGTAACCGATGGCGCATGGACAGGCGGAAGAGATCGGCGAGTCACGAAGCCCCGACGCGTCCGGCGCTCGGCTGACAAGCCCAAGACTCGCCGCGCGACGGTTTTTGGAACGGTGGCTGCCCGAACGCGGCGACGGGCGGATATACTGCACGCGCGCCAAGGAAGGAAGCGGCGAGCGACGTGGATGGAGCACGGGAGACACCGACACAACGTGGCATCGAACGGGAACAGCACGCGCAGTTCGGGCGCGGGACGACGATCGCGATCGTGAGCGGGGTGCTGGCAGCGACCTTCCTGGCTGCGCTGGATGCGACCGTCGTTGGCACGGCGATGCCGACCATCGTCGGGCAGCTCGGCGGGCTGGCGCTCTACCCCTGGGTCTTTTCCGCGTATCTCTTGACTTCGACGACGACCATACCGCTGTACGGGCGGCTGGCCGACCTGTACGGTCGCAAGCGTGTGCTGCTGGTGGCGATGGTGCTTTTTCTCATTGGCTCGCTGCTCTGCGGGCTCGCGCAGTCGATGCCGCAGCTCGTCCTCTTCCGCGCGCTCCAAGGGTTCGGGGCAGGGGGCATCTTGCCGGTGACGCTGACCATCCTCGGCGACCTCTTCCCGATCGAGCAGCGGGCACGCCTGCAGGGACTGACCAGTGCCGTGTGGGGTGCCTCTGCCGTCGCGGGGCCGACGGTGGGAGGGTTTCTCACCGACACGCTCAGTTGGCGCTGGGTCTTCACCGTGAACGTGCCGTTCGGCCTGGTCGCAATCGCCCTTATCGGCCTGGCGCTGCAGGAACAGCTTGTACCAAAGCATCGCCCGATCGACTTCGCGGGTGCCGCGACGCTGACCACCGGGCTGACGATCCTTCTGGTCGGTCTCCTCGCCGCCGGTGAGCGGAGCGCAGTGCTCTCGCCACGGTCGCTCAGCGGGATCGCTCTCGGTATCGGGATCCTGGTGTTCTTCGGGTGGATCGAACGGCGCGCCGCCGAACCGGTCATCCCGCTGGACCTGGTCCGGCAACGGTTGGTCGCGGTGGTGACGCTGGGCAGCGTCCTCATCGGCGCCGGAATGTTCGGGGTGACGTCGTATCTTCCGCTCTTCGTGCAGGGCGTCCTGGGCGGAACGGCGATCACCGCCGGTTCGACCATCATGCCCTTCGCCGTCGCCTGGTCGATCGCTTCTACCGTCTCCGGTCGCGTCATCCTGCGCTTCGGTTTCCGGAGCTCGGTGCTCGCCGGGATGGCGGCGATGCTCGCTGCCGGACTCGCCCTTCAACTCGTGCCGCGCGCAGCCACGCTCGGCTGGGCGATCGTCGCCGCCGCCTCGTTCGGCATCGGGATGGGGTTCAGTGCTACTGCCTTCCTGATCGCGGTACAGAACGCGGTGAGCTGGCACGAGCGGGGGATCGCGACCGCGCTCGTCGGCTTCGCCCGCTCGATCGGCGGAGCGGTCGGCGTCGCCGCACTGGGAGCGCTTCTCGCCGCGCGCCTGTCGAGCGCTGCCGGAGCTGGGAGCCTCGACTCGACCGACGCACTCTTGAACCCGGAGCTCCGCGCCACCCTCGCGACCGAGACGCTGGCTGCGCTCCGCGGCACGCTCGCGGACGCGCTGGCCTCGGTCTACTTCGCGGTACTGGTGCTCGTCCTCCTCGCTGTGCTGCTGGTCGCCTTCGGCTTTCCGCGACACCCCGCGCTGGAGCAGGCGACGAGCGAGACCGAGGCACGAGCGGACTGAAGGAGAAGACGACCGATGCACCGACTCGCCGCGCAGCTCGCCCGTTGGGAGACGGAACTCTTCCTGATCGGTCTCGCCGGCTGGCTCCTCTCGACACTGATCGAGCCACTCGCCGTTCTCGCCCCGCTGCGCTTCGCGCTGGTCCTCGTCGCCGTGCTCTGGCTCGCGCGTGTCGCTCGGTGGTTCCGAGAGGCAGGAGCGCGTCGCGCCTCTCTCCTCGTGGCCAGCCAGTTCGCGACGCTCCTTTCACCTCCCATCTGGCTCTTCAGCCTGCGGCAGGTCGCCGGTGAACTCGCTGGACGCTGGCGCTATCGCCTCCGCCCGCCAACCTTGGGGACATGGCGGGCACAGGCACGCTACCACCTGCCGGTGACCGGCTGTTGGACGGTATACAACGGCGGGCCGACGCCGGAGACCTCGCACTCCTGGTCGCTACTCGGGCAACGCTACGCCTACGACCTGGTCAAGACCGACCGCGCGGGGCGAACAGCGCCGGAAAGCGCTCGCCGTCCGGAGGAGTTCTACGCCTGGGACCAGCCGATCGTGGCACCAGCCGCCGGTCGCGTCGTGGTCGCTCGGGATGGGCACCGTGACTGTCCTTGGATCGGCGTGATCGACCCGTTGGCGCGTAACCCGCTCGGCAACCACGTCGTCATCGAACACGCGCCCGGCGAGTACAGTCTGGCTGCGCACCTGCGGTGCGGTAGCGTCGCCGTGCGGCCGGGACAGTGGGTCGAGCCAGGGACGCTCGTCGGGCGGTGCGGCAACTCCGGTCACTCCACCGAGCCCCACCTGCACTGGCAACTCCTCGACGCCGCCGACTTCACACGAGCGGTCTCGCTACCGGTGCGTTTCGTCCGGTACTGGCGCTGGCAGGAGGAGGGACTGGTCCTGGTGGAAGAGGGGACACCCGTTCGGGGCGACCAGGTGTGCGCGGACGACCCGGAGTTCGGGGGACGAGCGCCCGAGCGCAGCTGCGGCGGCGTGCCGGAGGGGCACGACTGAGTCGAGACGACGCTGACGAGAGACGCCGGCTTACCGGCCTGGCCGCCAGTAGGTGCGCCAGCCCTGGTTGCGTAAGCGAGCGCCTCGCGGCACCTGGGACAGGACCGAGAGGGCACCGAGGAGGTCGCCGCCCGTGCCGAGCGCATTCAAGAGACCCAGCATCAGCCAGAACTGCTCGGCAGACGGGAAGAGCGCTGCGGCGGCGAGTGAGACGACGCTGACGACCACGAGCGGGCAGAACGCGACGAGGAGAAAGCGGGCGCGGCCGAGCTCACCCTCGTAGTGGACGTAACCGACGACGGCCTTGGGCCACACGCCGACGATCAGCTTGGGAGAGGTCAGCGAGCCGGGGACGATCAGCGCGTGACAGGCCTCGTGCAGCGGGGCGAGCAGGAGCAAGGCGAGCACGAGCGAGACCCCGTCCGGCGCGATGACGAGCCCGTGCGACGGCCGTAGGGCTACTGCGAGCAGCACGAAGCCGAGCGCAGCCAGGAGGCCGAGCGGGAGCGCGAGCACGAGGACGACGACGATACGACGCGGCTCGCGCAACGGTCTCCAGGGTGGACGAGGCTCGAACGTCGGGTCGAGCGGCGGCGGACCGAACCGGAAGCGCACCCTTCCCCTCCCCATGGCCAGCGACGCACCGCTGGAGAGGATAGCCGAGGCCAGTCGCACGAGTGACGGATTTCCGCCGGGCGACGCGAGCGGACAGCACCGCGCCCTCTACCAGGGAAGAGTGCTCGGCCAGCGCACGCCGAGGAGCCCTACGCTTCCTACAAAACGAGTACGAAAGTACCTCGCTCGGTCTAGGATGTCTATGCTAGGATAGAGGTAGGATGGAGGAGAGACGAACGGAGCGTTAGTCGAAGACGTTCGGGCTATCGGCAGCGTGGAAGCGCGGGCTGTAGTTGGGCGCCTGGCCCGCGTGGAGCGAGTGGCGCAACCGGCCGATCCGTAGGGGTCGGCCCAGTATTTCCTGGAGAGCGCGCCCAGAAGGTGGAGGCCCGCGCGACCGAGGAGAGCACCCGGCACCCCCGATGGTTCACGAAGAGACCTGCTGGAGGAGGATCACATGACCGAGCAGACACCCCACAACCGACCACGCCGTTCGCAGATCACGATCGCTGCCGTGCTGACCGCGCTCGCCCTGCTGCTGGCAGCGTTCGCCGGCTTGGGCAGTGCGGGCACAGCGGACGCCAGCCCGCGTCGAACACAGACACCGCAGAGCTCACCCACAGCTGGCCAAACGTTTTCTCTGCATCCACCACATCGCAACACCAGCGTCACGTGCCAGCCGGGGCAGCCTATCCTCTGACACTTCGTGATCACCCAGCTCGATACGAAGAAGTCTCCTATCCCCACGGAGATCACGGTCAAGTTCCAAAACACGGGTACCGTCACGGTTCAGCGAAGCACGCTCTCGGGCCCAGTCGCGCACTTCGAGGTTACGACCGATTCCCCCGAGACGCTCGTGAACGCCTGGGCCGTGATCTACAGCGGGTGGAAGGGGCAATTCAACCTGAGCCACTGGAGTTGCACAGGGGAGCCTACGCCGGAGGCGACGCCAGAGGGCACTCCAGAAACCACGCCCGAGACCACGCCGGAAACCACTCCAGAGACGACACCCGAGACCACACCCGAGACAACGCCGGAGACGACCCCCGAAACCACGCCCGAGACCACGCCGGAAACCACTCCAGAGACGACACCCGAGACCACACCCGAGACAACGCCGGAGACGACCCCAGAGACGACCCCAGAAACGACACCAGAAACCACACCTGAGACCACGGTGAGCGAGGCGTTGCCGGCGACAGCCGAGCCGTCGCCGTCACCGGACACGACGCAGGTGAGCGAGGCGTCACCGGCGACGGGCACGCCGGCCCCAGCCCAGGTGCTGCCGCGGACAGGTAGCGGCCAGGGAACGACGCTCTTCTGGTTGCTCACCGCGCTCGGCGGCGCCTTCCTGGCAGCCGGCATCGGGCTCGAGGTCCAAAACCGCCTGCGCCGGCGCACGGAGGGCTGAGAGCACGCGCTCACCGCACGGAGACCGAGACGGGGGTGGTCACAGTGACCACCCCCGTTCGTTGTTTCACCGGATACCGAGCTGCCCCCATTGACCCAACACACCGGATGGTGGAGAAACATACCATGCAGGCATTATTGGTAGGGAGGAATAAACGGATGGATGCTGGCCAACAGGCACAGGCAACTTTAAAGCCTCTCTATGACGTAGATGAACGTCCCCCTCTCACACGGGCCATCCCGCTAGGTTTGCAGCACGTCCTGGTGATGTTCGCCAGCAACGTAGGATTGCCACTCATTCTAGCGCGGGCGATCTCCACTTCTCCGCAGGAAAGCGCACATTTGGTCCAGGCTGCCCTGTTCGTGGGAGGCTTGGCCACCATTCTGCAGACGATCGGGATCGGCCCTGTGGGTGCGCGGTTGCCTGTCGTGATGGGCACCAGCCTAGGCTTCGTGCTAGTCTCCATCCCTATCGCCCAGACCTACGGCTTACCAGCAGTCTTTGGCGCAGCAATCGTTGCTGGCCTAATACAAGTGCTGATCGGGGCAACCCTGAAATGGACCCGCCGACTGTTTCCACCCTTGGTTACCGGTATCGTAGTCACGGTGATCGGATTTTCGCTCCTGCCGACCGGCATTCGACTCGCAGCAGGAGGAGCAGGTGCCCCCGACTTCGGCGCCCCGATCAATCTGGTCTTGGCAAGCGTCGTGCTTATCGTGGTGATCCTGCTTAACCAGTTCTTTCGCGGCTTTCTGAGCATGATCTCGGTGCTGATCGGCCTCGTGGTAGGCTATCTCGTCGCCATCCCGTTGGGGAAGGTCAACTTCCAGACGGTCGGACAGGCCGAGTGGTTTTCGATACCGACCCCCTTCAGCTTCGGGGTTAGCTTTCCTATCGCTGCTCTTATCGCAATGGGGTTCATGGCTCTGGTCACTGCGATCGAAACGATCGGCGACCTGGAGGCGATCACCAAGGGAGGAGCCGGCCGGGAGATCACGCAGCGGGAACTCTCAGGCGGGATCATTGCCGACGGAGTCGGCACCAGCTTGGCTGGGATCTTCGGTGCGCTGCCGAACACGAGTTACAGCCAGAATGTCGGCATGGTCGCCTTTACCGGGGTGATGAGCCGATACGTCGTGGCCATTGGCGGGATCTTTCTCGTGATCGCTGGTCTCTTCCCGAAGTTAGGCGCGGTGGTATCGGCGATGCCCTCCTCGGTGTTAGGAGGTGCAGCGATCGTCATGTTCGCCATGGTTGCGGCAGCGGGTATTCGTATGCTAGCGCAGGTTCGCTTTAATCGCCGGAACATGCTCATCATCGCGGTGTCGCTGGGACTAGGCCTGGGTATTGCGAACGTGCCCGACTCGGTGGCAACCTTCCCGCAGGAAGTACGCGTGCTCCTGGAGACGGGACTCTTTCAAGCATCGATTCTCGCGATCGTGCTTAATTTGATTCTGCCGGAGCGTGACTCCGAGCGGTAGGCCCGCTTGTCCAACTGAGTTAACCAGCATGGCGGCACGATTAAGGACATCAGCCGCGAGTATAGAAGCGCAGGCAGGTGGACGCGCTCGGTCCGATAGAAAATCGTTGCCCGAACCTCAGTCCTCGAGAAGCGGTCCGCATAGATGAGCGCTGACCGCGTATTGGCTAAACCTTGCGCGGCTTGGTCAGGTATGCGGGTACGACCAGCGGCTTGCCCTGCTACGCAGCCCAGTCGCTGCTGGACTTCCTCGCAGTGTCCTGGACAGTCTTCACACTTTGCCTCGAGTACGACCCCCTGTCGGCGCAGGTGTAGCGCCGTAGCCGTCGACGCAGGGCGAGGGGACGCCTTTCGTGTTGCGACACGTGAGGGGCTAGGGTAGGCCGACGACGAGTTCTTTAGCGGGAGAAGTGCTGCCTAGTATACCTTCGACTCGCTGCCTCCAGCGCACGTCCTCCCTCGCGCGACGGGCGACTGTACGACCAGCCGTCGCCCGAGTCGCGCGACACAGTTGCGCGAGAACGCGACGGCGGGCATCGCTCGCCCTCGTGCCCGGTGACCGATCGGCTGTCCAGCGCCGGGCCGGACAGGCGCCACCAGCCCCCGCCGACCCCACACCGGCTGCTGTCCCGCGGACACCGCTCGAGCGGCGCCCGGGAGCTCAGCGGCTCGCCATCGCCAGCTCGCGCCAGACCGGGCCGTCGGGATAGCGGTACTGTTCCAGCGACTCCCGCTTCATCTCGATCGAGTACCCTGGCCGCTGCGGCGGGAAATAGCGGGCACCACGCACCGTGACCGGGTCGACGAAGTGCTCGTGCAGGTGGTCGACGTGCTCGATCATCCGGTGCTCCATCGTCCCGCTCACCGCGATGTAGTCGAACATCGAAAGGTGCTGCACGTACTCGCACAGGCCGACACCGCCAGCGTGCGGGCAAACCGGAACGCCGAACTTGGCCGCGAGCAGCAGGACCGCCAGCACCTCGTTGACGCCGCCCAAGCGACAGGCGTCGATTTGACAGAAGCGAATGGCGCCGGACTGCAGCAGCTGCTTGAAGACGACGCGGTTGGCGCAGTGCTCGCCCGTGGCGACGCCGATCGGCGCGATCGCTTCGGCGATCGCCTTGTGCCCGAGCACGTCGTCGGGGTGGGTCGGCTCCTCGATCCACCACGGGTCGAACTCGGCCAGCTGGCGCATCCAGGCGATCGCTTCGGGCACGTCCCAGCGCTGGTTGGCGTCCATCATCAGTTTGCGCTCCGGCCCGAGCACGTCGCGCAGCAGGCGCGCCCGAGCGCGGTCGTGCTCGAGGTCGTTCCCCACCTTCATCTTGATGGCCGTGAATCCCTCCGCGATGGCCTGGCGCGCGAGCTGGACGACCTGTTCGTCGCTGTACCCGATCCAACCAGCCGAGGTGGTGTAGCAGGGATAGCCGCTCCGGAAGAGCTCCTGCTCGCGCTCGGCGCGGGTCGGAGCCTGGCGACGGAGGATCTCCAGCGCTTCG
>JBEPZP010000058.1:0-11150 GCA_041640735.1 Thermomicrobium sp. | reverse complement strand
GTCGGCGAAGCCGACCAGCGCATTGTGCGTTCCCGTCGGGTGCTCGCCGCCGCGAACGACCGTGAAGCCAGCGCGCTGAGCGACCTCCACCGCGTCCTCGAGATCAGGAAACAGAACCACCAGGTGATCGACCTGTCGGAGCACGCGCGACTCTCCCTCCGCTCGGCCCTGGCACAGCTGCATGGAGTCTACCCCGAACCAGGCGGTACCAGACGGCAACGCTCAAGCCGGGGCCGTGTCTTGCCGAGTCCGAGAGCGAAACGCTAGACTGTCCAGAGTCACCGGGGTCTCTCGTGAGACTCCGCGAGACGGCCGATCCGGGCATCGACCGTCCCGTGGGGGCGCGGAGAGACAGGTTCACGGCTACCGTCCCCAGAAGACGATCGCCGCAATCGAAGAGGACACGGTCTCGATGCTGGTCAGTCTCGCAGCGCTCACGCTGCTCACCATCGCAGCACCGCTCGCCGTCTCACGGCTCCGGCAGCGCTTCGGATACGTCGCTGCGCTCGTCTCCCTCGCGCTGTTCGGCTGGTTCGCCGCGCAGTTTCCAACGCTCCTCAGAGACGGTCCCACGGTCGAGACCATCGCCTGGCTCCCCTCGCTCGGGAGCAGCCTCACCCTGCGTCTCGACGGGCTGAGCGGGCTCTTCGCGCTCCTCATCACCGGGATAGGCGCCCTCGTCGCTCTGTACACGGTAGGCTACTTGGAAGATCACCCTCGGCTCGCTCGCTTTTGGACAGCTTTGCTCTTGTTCGAGCTGGCGATGCTCGGCCTCGTCCTCGCCGACGACATTTTGGTGCTCTTCGTCTTCTGGGAGCTGACTGGCGTGGCCTCGTTCTTCCTGATCGGTTTTTCACCGGAACGCCCGCGCGCCCGCGCGAGTGCCCAGCAGGCGCTCGTCGTCACCGGGGCCGGCGGCTTGGCACTCCTGGCTGGGCTCCTCCTCTGGGCGCGCGAGGTCGGCAGCTTCCGCTTGAGCGACCTGCTCGCTGCCGATCACCTGCTGGTCGATTCTCCCGTACTCACTGCAGTCTTCGTCTTGCTCCTGGTCGGTGCAGCGACCAAGTCGGCACAATTCCCCTTCCACTTCTGGCTGCCCAACGCGATGGAAGCGCCGACGCCGGTGAGCGCCTACCTCCACTCGGCGACCATGGTCAAGGCCGGTGTCTACCTCCTCGCCCGGGTCAGCCCGTTCTTCGCGGCGCACTCCTGGTGGGAACCTGCGCTCGTCCTGCTCGGCGCGGTCACCGCGCTCGTGGGTGCGTTCCTCGCTGTGCCACAACGGGACCTCAAACGCCTTCTCGCTTACAGCACGGTGAGCGCGCTCGGCACGCTGGTCCTGCTCTTGGGGCTGGGCGTAGATGCGAGCAAGCCGTTCGCACTCTTCCTGCTCGCTCACGCCCTCTACAAGGGTGCAGCCTTCCTCCTCGCCGGAGCCATCGAGCACACGACCGGCGAACGGGCACTCGACCGGATCGGCCAACTCGGGAAACACGCTCCGTCGCTCGCCGTGAGCACGCTCCTGGTGGTCCTCGCGGCAGCGGGGCTGCCACCCACCCTCGGCTTCGTCGCGAAAGAGGCGATGTTGGAGACCGCCAGCGAACACGCTGCTCCACTGGTCACCGGAGCGCTCGTCCTCGGCCTCATCGGGCAGACGACGGTCGCCTGGCTGCTCGTGCGGCCGCTCGTCCAGCGCGCGCCTGCCCCACACGTGCACCATGGTCACTGGGGACTCCTCGCCAGCCCGGTCGTCCTGGCAACCGCCGCGCTCGCTGGCGGCCTCGCGCTGTCGCTCGTGACGCCGATCGTATCGCTCGTAACGGAGGCCGTCACGGGCGGGCTCAAGACCGTGAGCGCGCTCGCGCTCTGGCACGGCTTCAACGTGGCCCTCGCACTGAGCGCTGTCATCCTCCTCGCCGCGGCGCTGCTCGCCTTCGGCTGGCGCCGCTGGGCACAGCTCGGTGACCGACTCGCGCTCACCGAGCCGCTCGGCGAGCGCCCGACGGGGCTCGGCCGGTTCGCCTGCGAGCGCGGCTACCGCGCCGGGCTCGATGCGCTGGCCTGGTTCGCGAATGCGCAGACGCGCATCCTTCAGAACGGGTACCTGCGCGTCTACATCACGGTCATCATCGCGACTACCGTCGTCCTCGTCGCCGCCAGTGCAGCGGCAGCGGGGCTCCTGTCGCTCGAAACGCAGATCGTGAGGACGCCCATCGACCTCCTCGATACCGTCCTCGTCATCACCATCGTCGCGAGCAGCCTGGTCGCCGTACGAGCGAGCGAACGGCTCGCTGCCCTCGCAGCACTCGGCATTCTGGGCTTCAGTTTGGCGCTCCTCTACGCTCGCTACGGGGCTCCTGACCTCGCCATCACGCAAGTCCTGGTCGACACACTCACCGTGGTCTTGCTCGTCTTCGCGTTCTATCGTCTGCCACGCTACGCTCGGCTCTCTTCGACAGCGACGCGTCTCCGCGACGCTGGCATCGCGCTGGTTTTCGGGCTGATGATGAGCGGTTTCACGTTGCTCGTCTTCGCGATCGAGCCAGCGACGCGCATCTCCACGTTCTTCAACGAGGCAGCCTACCCGGCGGCGCATGGCCGGAACGTCGTGAACACGATCCTCGTCGACTTCCGCGCGCTCGATACACTGGGCGAGATCACCGTCCTCGGTCTCGCTGCCATCGGTGTGCTGACTTTGCTGCGCTATGGACGAGGGGAACGCACGTCATGAGCACCCTACCCTCGCTGATCCTGCGCACCGCTGTCCGTTGGATCGCCCCGCTCCTTCTCCTCTTCAGCCTCTTCCTCCTGCTTCGTGGCCACAACGAACCCGGGGGCGGCTTCAGTGGCGGACTCATCGCGGCCACCGGCTTCGCACTCTTCACCTTCGGGTACAGCCTGGAAACGGCGCGCCGGTTGCTGCGCGTACCACCCAGCACGCTCGTCGCTGTCGGGATCGGCGTCGCCTTCGCCAGCGGTCTCGTCTCGCTCGTGCGCGGCGAGCCGTTACTCACCGGGGTTTGGTTCACGCTTCCGCTCCCCGGTGAGACTTCGCTCGAGCTGGGCACTCCGCTCCTTTTCGACGTCGGCGTCTATCTGACAGTGATCGGTGCAGCACTCACGATGCTCTTCGCATTTGCGGAGGAATGAGATGGAGCTTCTCTTCGCGGCGATGATCGGAACCCTCTACGGCTGCGCGCTCTATCTTTTGCTGCGCCGGAGTATCGTCAAACTGGCGATCGGCCTCACACTGCTCGGCAACGGTGCCAACTTCCTCGTCTTCAGCAGCGGTGGCCTGCTCCGTGGACGCCCACCCCTGGTTCCACCGGAGGACACGACCGTACCGCTCCCGGCCGCTGACCCGCTGCCGCAAGCGCTGATCCTCACAGCGATCGTGATCAGCTTCGGCGTCCTGATCTTCACGGTCGCGCTGATCTACCGCACCTACCAGGCTCTCCGCACCGACGATCTGGACGACCTGACCGCAACCGATCGGCTCGGTGAAGTCACGGAAGCCGCACACCGTCCGGTCGTACCGGTAGCGACCGTGTCCGATGCAGGCTCGAATGGACAGTAACCGATGGGTATTCTGGTGATTCTTCCCCTCACACTACCGCTCGTGACCGCGCTCGTCTCGTTCCCGCTGCGCGGCAACCGTCGTGCGAGTCACGCTGTCGCCATTACCGGCGCGACAGCTCTGCTCCTGGTAGCAGTCTGGCTTCTGCTCGCTGTCGCACGCGACGGTATCGCGGCTGTCGCGATCGGCAGCTGGCCGGCTCCGTACGGTATCGTCATCGTCGCCGACCTCTTGAGCGCTGCGATGGTCGCGGTCTGCGCGCTCGTCTCCTGGGCGACGACCGTGTACGCCACAGCCTGGATCGATCGCGAGCGAGAGCGTGCCGGGTTCTACACGCTCCTCTTCGCCCTCCTCTTCGGTGTCAATGGCGCCTTCCTGACGGGAGACCTCTTCAACCTCTACGTCTGGTTCGAGGTCATGTTGATGGCCTCGTTCGCGCTCCTCGTGCTCGGTGTCGAGCGTGGGCAGGTCGAAGGCGGTATCAAGTACGTGGCCCTGAACCTGCTGGCCTCTGCGCTCTTTCTCAGCGCGACCGGGATTCTGTACGGTATCGCAGGCACGCTCAATTTCGCCGACTTGAGCCGCGTGCTCACCACTGCCGATCCTGGGATTCTCAATCTGGTGGCTGTCCTCTTCGGTGTCGCCTTCGGTATCAAGGCCGGCCTCTTTCCGCTCTTCTTCTGGCTCCCGGCGTCGTATCACACGCCGCCGGTGCCGGTGTCTGCGCTCTTCGCCGGTCTCCTCACCAAGGTCGGCGTCTACGTGCTCATTCGCGTCTTCACGTTGCTCTTCGTCCAGGATCCTGGGTGGACGCACCGGATCCTGCTGATCAGCGCCGGCGCGACGATGCTGACCGGCGTCCTCGGCGCGTTCGCACAGCACGACATCCGTCGCATCCTTTCCTTCCATATCGTGAGCCAGATCGGTTACATGATCTTGGGACTCGCACTCTTGACGCCGCTGGGGCTCGCAGCTGCCGTGTTCTACATCGTGCACAACATCGTCGCGAAGACGAACCTCTTCCTCATCGGTGGCCTCGTGGAGCGGACAAGCGGGACGAGCACGTTGTCGCGACTCGGTGGGCTCTTCCAGCGCCGGCCCTGGCTCGGGGTCCTCTTCCTCGTGTCAGCACTCTCGCTCGCCGGCATACCACCGCTCTCTGGCTTCGTCGCCAAACTGCTCATCATCCGCGCAGGCTTGGAACGCGAGGCGTACCTCGTGACGGCGATCGCGATCGTCGTCGGGCTGTTCACGCTCTTGTCGATGCTCAAGATCTGGAACGAAGCCTTTTGGAAAGAGCCCCCACCCTCGGCCACGCACGAGCCGGCTAGCGAACGTTTCGGCTTCCGACTGGTCGCACCGATCGTCCTCCTGGCGAGCGGCGCCATTGTCCTGGGAGTCTACGCCGAACCGTTCCTGGCTCTCTCGCTGCGGGCTGCTGAACAACTGCTCGATCCTGCGGCGTACCGCGCGGCCATTCTCGAGGCAGCGATCACCCCGGCTACCGCGAAAGGAGGTTGAGCGTGTACGCCTTCTTCATGAACGTGCTTCTGGCATTGATCTGGACGATGGCGGTCGGCCGCTTCACCTTTCAACAACTGCTCCTGGGGTTCGTTCTCGGGATGCTCGTCGTAATGGTCGTCGAACCCCTGTGGGGATCGTCGATCTACCGCACGAAGCTGCGGCGCGCACTCCGCTTCATCATCTTCTTCGCCTGGGAGTTGTTGCTCAGCAGCTTGCGGATCGCCTACGATGTCCTCACACCCCGGCTGCGAGCCCATCCACGCATCATCGCGCTCCCACTCGACGCGAAGACCGATACGGAAATCACGCTGCTCGGTAACTTCATCACCTTGACGCCGGGGACGCTGTCGCTGGACGTGTCGGCTGATCGGCGCGTCCTCTACGTGCATGCCATGTACGCTGAAGACCCCGCAGCGGTGACCCGGAGCATCAAGCGCGGCATGGAGGCGCGCCTCCTGGAGGTCCTGCGATGAGCGAGTTCCTCGTCGGACTACCGGTCTCCTCGCCGCTCCTCGTCGCAGCCATGGTCATCCTGGCACTCGCCTTGATCCCCGCACTGGTGCGGGTGGTCCGTGGCCCATCCATCCCTGACCGCGTCGTCGCGCTCGATCTGATGGCTTCCTTGACCGTCGGGCTGCTGCTGCTCCTCGGGGCCGTCCTCGGGCTCCTGGCCATCGTCGATATCGCGATCGTCCTCGCCCTGATCGCCTTCCTGAGCACGATCGCGTTCGCCTCGTTGATCGAACGGAGGACGCGCGAATGATCGAGATCCTCACTGGGCTGCTCGCGCTCGCCGGTGCACTGTTCATGCTCATCGCCTCGCTCGGGTTGCTGCGGATGCCGGACTTCTACACCCGCTTGCAGGCCGCGGCCAAGGCGGGTACGCTCGGCATCCTCCTCGTCGTCATCGCGACCGGCATCACGCTCGGCAGCCTCTCGGCGCTGTTGCACGCCTTCCTGGTGAGCCTCTTTTTCATCCTCACCACGCCGATCGCGAGTCACCTCCTCGGACGCGCCGCCTATCTGTCCGGAATCCGGCCCTGGGTCTTCTCCGACGCCCTCTCCGGGCGGTATCACCCCATCACGCACGAACTCAGTAGTGGCCAGGCACCGCAGGCTGCCCAGCCAACGAATGGGGGAGCTGACTGAGCGTCAGCTCCCCTCCACCCTTATCCGAGGGCTGAACGCCAGAGTCCGAACTGCTATGCCTCCTGCGCCTGCTGCTTGCGCGCCCGCCTCGCCTCGCGCCAGCGCAGCATGGCGACAGCATCCTCCGGCGTCAACGGCACACGGCCTCGCTCGGACTGGCGGTACTTGAAGGGATAGCGGTGCGGTAGACTGTGCTTCGGCTGCTTGAGCCGCTGCCCAATGCGCTTCGCTGCCTGCTGGCGCAACTTCTTCGCCATCGACTCGATCGCCATCGTCCGTCCCCTCCGTTCGCGCTCTCCACTGTCTCACGGCGCCTGTTCGCGGCGCGGTGCGAAGACGTTGAGGGTCTCGACCTCTGCGTCGCCGACGACCCGGGCCCCGTGCGGCACCCCGCCCGGGATGACGATCACCGCCCCCGGCTCACCGACGATCTCCGTACCGTCCACCACGAAGACCAGCGTACCCCGCAAGACGACCGTCATCTGCTCTTCCGGATGAGCATGCACCGGGAAGACCGACCCCGGCGCGTAGCGATACCGGACGAGCGTTGCCCGCTCGCCGTGCAGGGTCTGCCGCGCCACACCCGGCTGCGGCATTTCCTCCGCGACGCGCGCCCAGTGGTGAAGAACAACTCCTCGCCTCACGACTCTAACTCGCTCCTGTCAGTCGAGCGGCGGTAACCCCAGGCCGCACCGCTCGCGGACGACCGCCATCTTCGCCGCCGCCAGTTCGCGCGCCTTCGCTGCACCCTCGTGTAACGTCCGGATCACGATCCCCGGATCGGCGACGAGTTCCTCGAGCCGTTCCTGAATCGGCGTCAACGCCTGGATCACCACCTCGGCGAGATCTTGCTTGAACTGCCCGTACCCCTTCCCGGCATAGCGCTGCTCCAGCTCCGGGATCGGGATGCCGGAGAGTAAGGAGTAGATCGTCAGCAAGTTGGAGATCGCTGGCTTGCGCTCTTCGTCGTACCGGATGACCGTCTCCGAATCGGTGACCGCTTTCCGGATCTTCCGTCGGATCACGTCCGGCGGGTCACGCAACTCGATACGGCTGTCGGGGTCCGGGTCGCTCTTGCTCATCTTCTTGTGCGGATCGGTGAGCGACATGATCCGTGCCCCCGCCGGCTTGATATCCGGCTCCGGCACCACGAAGGTCTCCCCGAAGGTGTGGTTGAAGCGGATCGCGAGGTCGCGCGTCAGCTCGATGTGCTGCTTCTGGTCCTCACCCACGGGCACGACCGCAGCATCGTAGAGCAAGATGTCGGCCGCCTGCAACACCGGATAGAAGAAGAGGCCAGCGCCGACTCGCTCGTTCCCCTTCGATTTCTCCTTGAACTGTGTCATCCGGCGCAGTTCACCGAAGGTCGCCAGCGTGCCGAGGATCCAGCACAGCTCGGTATGCTCCCGCACGTCGGACTGGACGAAGAGGATGGAGCGCTCCGGATCGATGCCGGCCGCGAGCAGGACACTGGCGACCTCGAGCGTCCGCTGTCGAAGCTCACGCGGATCGTACGGTACGGTCATCGCGTGGAGGTCAACGATGCTGAAGATATTCTCGTACTGGTCCTGCTGGAGCACCCAGTTCCGAATCGCCCCGAGATAGTTCCCGAGGTGGATACCACCGGTCGGCTGGATGCCCGAGAACGCACGCGGCTTCCCCGCCATCCTCGCCCCTCCTGCTTTCCGAGCGTCGAGGATACCACGCGAAACGAGCCGCAGGCCCTGACACGACCGCTTCAGCCCTCACCACCGGGTGTTTCGGCCTCGAGTGCGCGGCGCACTGGCTCGGGGATCGGCACCGGTCGCATCGTCGCGACGTCGACGAACACTTCCACCAGATGCCCACGCACTGCGGGCTCGCTTTCTCCCTCCTTGACGAGAGCGAAATCGAGCCGGAGCGACGACCGGCCGATCGCACTGACCCAGAGTCGGCAGACACCACGGTCGTAGACCCAAAGCGGCCGCTGGTAATCCGCTTCGACGTGTACCCGCGGGTTGGTCAGGCCGAGCTCGCGCATCAGCGTGGTCGCCGTGTAGCCGAGTTGGCTGAACAGTGCGTGCTCGGCCTGCATCACGTAGCGGAACACATTGGGATAAAAGATGAGCTGTGCCGGATCAGCATCTCCCCAGTAGACGGTGAACGGGATCTCGACCGCGCGCATGCAACCCCTTCCCTTCTCGACCGAACCAGCCCCTCCGCTCAGCGAGTGGCGAGCGGCTCCGACAACGTTTCCTGAGGAACCGAGCGTTCCGTCGCCCGGATGATCAAGGCGGCTGGTACCGCCAGGCTCACGAGCGCACTGCCGGCGACAGCGAACGGTACCCACTGGCCGTGACCGTACAGAACCGAACTACCAAGTGCACTCAGCGCTGCACCAGCGATCCCTGCTGTCGTGTACGCTCCTTGGACACGTCCCTGGTGCGTGCGACCAGCGATCGAGGACAGATACGCGTCAACCGACGGTGTCAGCAGCCCGGCGACCGCTCCTTCGGCTGCCCCGAGGAGGAGCAGCAACGGCACCGACGGGATACCGTACCCGAGCACGAGGAGGCCCAACACGACCGCCAACAGGGCGATCCGTCGCCAACGCGGCCGCCGGTTCGCCAGCCGCCCCCCTATCGGCAAGGTGAGGATGTTGGTCACGGAAAAGGTCGTGTAGGAGAGGCCCAAAACGAACTCGCTCGCTCCCAATTCGTCGAGATAGATGCTCCAGATGCCGGAAAAGATCCCCACGGGAACCTCGAAGCCGAACGCGAGCACCATGGCAGCGATGTGCGCTGGACCGAGGAGCGTCCGGAACGATCCCTCCCTTCCCCGTTGGCTCACCGCTGGCCGCACGTCCCCGACGTGGCGCAGGGCGAACCACGCAGGAACGACGAGGAGCATCTCGCCCAGGCCACTCACCAGAAGGAGCGGTACTTTCCCGACCAGCCCCGCGGTAAGCCCACCGACCGCCGCGCCGAGCAACCACCCGATATTGAGCATTCCCCAGAACGCAGCGAACGCCTCTCCGCGGCGCTCCAGCGGCGTGAGATCAGCGATCAGTGCTCGCACTGCCGGATAGATGAGTGCGAGCCCCACCCCCTGTACCAAGCGCAAAGCGATAAAGGCCGCTGTGGACTCCGCCCAGACGAACGCCACCGTGGCTGCACCCTCGATGAGGAGACCGGCCAGGATGGGTCTGGCCCGACCGAACCGATCGGCGAGCGCACCGGCAGGGAACTGGAAGACCAGTTGTGCGACCATGAAGGCCGAGGCCATGAGGCCGACCGTACCGTACGAGGCGCCGCGCTCGCGCGCCACGAGTGCCAGGAACGGGACGATGAGACCGGTCACGAGCCCGGCCAGCAACGTGATCAGAAGGACAGCCCGTAGTTGCGGCTGCTGGAAGACCCACGGACGCGGTACGAGTCGCCGCATGCGTCTGTGCTCCTCGCGCCGGTGAACTCAACGAGCACGCGTCGCAGCTCGCGCGCGTTCCCCCGCGAGATGCGGGTGACGCAGAACAGGGAAACGCAGAGCGACGACGACGATCGCGACGAGCGCGAGCGACGTCAGGACTGTCACCGCAGCCGGGGCACCCCAGGCATCGGCTATCGCTCCAGCTGGTAGGGTGCCGATGGGAAGCAGGCCCCAGGTGAGGAGATAGACGCTGAGCACGCGACCGCGGATACTGTCTTCGACCGCCAGCTGCAACAACGTATTGGTCGCCGCCATGTAGATGGCTCCAACCACACCCGCGAGCAGCAGGAAAAGTCCAGCGAGCCAAGCGACGGACGCATTCGCGAAGGCGAACACGGTGAGTGCGAAGGCGAGGACGCTCGCCACGAGCACGCGCGGTGACTCGCCGATCTGCCGACGAGCTGCGACGACCACCGAGCCGACGACCGCACCCAGCCCGTTCAAGGCCATCAAGATACCCAGTCCTGTCGCACCCAACCCGAGCTCGTCCCGCGCGAACACGGGGAGGAAGTTCATATATGGGAAGATGAGCAGTGTGGGCAACGCTGCCAGCGCCATCAGTGCGAGCAGCTGTTCTCGCCGCCAGACCGTGTGCAACCCCTCGAGGAACGAACGCCAGAAGCTCCGGCTGCTGCCGGCTGGAACGATCCGCGGCAAACGACTGGTGATCGCGACCGAAAGAACTTGGAAAAACGCACACACGGCGAAGGCCCCGGTCAACCCGATCGCCCCCACCAGCGGCCCGGCCAGCGCCGGCCCGACGATTCGCGGCGCGTTTTGCGCCGTCGACGTCAATGCGACGGCATTCGCCAAGGCTTCTCGTCCCACGAGATTCGCGACGAGCGCACTCCGCGTCGCGAAGACGAACGCCATCCCAGCACCGGACAGGAACGTGGCCACCAGTAACTGCCACGGACGCAGCCACTCCAGCCAGAGCAAGACAACCAAGCCGACCGTCACGATCGAAACCACGATGTGCGCGACCAACAACACGGTCCGGCGGTCGAAGCGATCGATGAGTACCCCTGCAGGGAGACTCACGATGAGGAGAGGAATCCCGTGGAGAAAACCCGTGAGACCGACGAAAAACGCGGAGTCAGTCAGAACGAGCGCGAGCCACCCGGCGAGGAGCGACCACATCCAGAAGGCTGCGTTCGTCGCCAGCGTGGTGCCGAAGAGCAGCCGGAACGCCGGATAGACCCGGAGCGAGTACAGGACGTCGATGCGACGGTGCACGCGGGAGTCAGAACTCTCCTGCGTCATTACGCCCCCTCACAGCCCCATCCTACCATGCGCTCAGCTGGCTGCCGGAGCCGCGGGTGGTTCTGACGACACGAACCGAACGCTGTTGCGGCACCGGCTCGATTCCGACGCAGCGTGCGACGTCCGCCTGCTGCCTGGCGCAAAGCAGGTTGTGAGGGAGCACACTGGTCGA
>JBEPZP010000057.1:0-11181 GCA_041640735.1 Thermomicrobium sp. | reverse complement strand
AGCAGTCTACCATGCTCCCGTTACCCTCTCGCCCCGGCTGGTCAACCGGACCGGCCGCCCCGCGCCTGCGCCCAGCCAGCCAACACACCGACGATACCCAAAGCGATACCGCCCGAGACGACGACGGCGAGCAGGTCCGCAAGGAAAGAGACCTCCCGGACTCCTGGAACGACGCTGAACGGCCAACCCAGCCAAAGGTGGAACAGGCTCAAGTATCCTCGCTCGTCTCCCATCACGCGAGCGTAGACCCAAAGGCACCACCGCGCGGCCAGGATCGCCCAGTACACCGACACCGCCATGATCGTCCACGAAGCGAGCCGCGGAGCCCAATCGACTCGTCTCGTGCGCCGTCGGGCCCGAGCCGGTAGCATCGCTCCACTCACCGCGCGGCGCGCTCAGCCGGCGCCGCCAAGAGCGACTCGATCGCGTCCCAGATCAGCTCGGCCACCTCTTCCTTGGGTCGCTCCGGCAACGGTTCCGGCTCCCGATCAGGCCAAACCAGCGTCACTTGTGCGCTGTCCGCACCCATGGTGCGGCGCGCCTCGTTGAGCACCAGGAGATCGAGCCCTTTGCGTTCCAACTTCTCACGCGCATGTTCGAGCAAACGCTCCGTCTCGGCCGCGAAGCCCACCTTCAGTAGCCCAGGCCGCTGCACGCTCGCCAGAATGTCCTCCGTCGCTTCCAACTCCAGCACCAGCGACGCCTCCCGCTTCTTGATCTTCTCGCGGGCCGGTGCACGCGGGCGAAAGTCAGCGACGGCCGCGCACATCACCAGCACGTCCGCCTCCGCGACTTCGTCCCGCACCGCTCTCGCCATATCCGCGGCGGTTTCCACCGCGATGGTACGGACGCCGTACGGAGCGGCGAGACAGGTCGGGCCGCTGATCAGTGTGGTCACTGCGCCGCGGTCCCGCGCGACCTCGGCGAGCGCGTAGCCCATTTTGCCGCTGGAGTGATTGCTCAGGAAGCGGACCGGATCGATCGGTTCCCGCGTCGGGCCAGCCGTGACCACGACGCGGCGACCGCGGAGCGTTCCGGACCGACCCAGCACCGACCGTACTGCACCGACGAGTTCCTCTGGCTCGGCCATCCGTCCCTCGCCGATCATCCCCGACGCCAGTGGACCGGGGTGGGGGCCAACGATCGTCACACCTCGGGCACGCAACAGCTCGAGGTTGGCCTGGGTCGCCGGGTGACGCACCATATGGTGGTCCATGGCTGGCGCAACGATGAGCGGCGCCGGGCAGGCCAATGCAGTGAGCGTCACTGCATCGTCAGCGAGGCCGTGGGCGAGTTTGGCGAGCGTGTCCGCAGTCGCCGGAGCGATCACCATGACGTCGGCGCGCGCGCCGAGCGTCACGTGTCCCGCTTCGTCCCCGCGCCACACCCCGACCGTGGTGACCTGGACGGGTCGTTTGGTCAAGGCCTCGAACGTCAGCGGGCCGACGAACTGCGTCGCCGCCGGCGTCATCACGACGTCGACGAGAGCGCCGCCCTGCTGCACGCGGCGGACGAACTCGGGTACTTTGTAGGCCGCGATCCCCCCGGTCACCCCGACGACGATCCGCTTACCCTCCAGAACCCGTGGCACCTCGAGTCTCCTGCTCCTTACCGACAGCGTTCGACCGTTCACGCTGGGTCAACACGGCGCTGATCTCCGCGAAGCCCTGCTCCAGTCGAGGATAGACGAACCAGACCACGGCCAGCGCGAAGAGCACGCCGGTGGCGAGCCGCAGTTGCCAGGTGCTCTCCCGTAGCCCCACGAGCTGCGTGGTGCCGTCGAGCATCATCGGCAGCGAAAGAAGAACGACACCACGCCACGAAAGCGGTCGCAGTCGGCGCCGTACCAGCGCGAAGACGAGTCCGAGCACGAAGACACCAGTGTAGATCGCCAGGTCCCGCTGACAGTAGGCGACTTGATGCCCGAAGAGAAAGAAGCTGCGTTCTGGACGTTGGTGACAGACGAACCGGTAGACGAAGTAGATCGGTGCCGCGAGCGTGGAATGCCCGTTGGCGACGAGCCAGGGAGCGAGCAACGGCAACCCAGCGTAGAGGCCTGCCAGGACGTTCACCGCTGCTAACCAGTGTTGGGCGACCCGGCCCACCACATGGTCGACGGCGCGCTCGAACCGCACCTGCCGTACCGCCGGTCCAGCAATGGTCGTCGCTCTCGCTCCCCGCTCGCCCCGTACCATCCCGCTGACCTCGCCTTTGACGAACCACCGTCCTGAAGTTTATACTCAGAGGGATTGCGCGGGAGCGCGCCCCCATCGTCTAGAGGCCTAGGACACCACCCTTTCAAGGTGGAGATCGCGGGTTCGAATCCCGCTGGGGGCACTGTCCTCATTCCCGCACAGTCCCGATCACGAGAGCGCAGGGCGCGATCGAACCATTCGAGCGTGCGAGTCCTAGGAACGTCCTGCCACCCGTACGGTCTGCCGCGACAGCTGGAATCCGCCCTCCCGCGGAGAAATGTCGTCCGCCGCTCCGTGAGAAGGGTAGGCACCGGTCGCACGACACCACGGAGGACTATGAGGCGAGTCGCCACACTCGCGCACGGCTCGGTATGCTTTTGCCGCCTGCCGAGCACCCGCTATCGGAGTGGGCGACCGTGCCAGATCGAGGAGGTGCTACGGTGCATATCGTGATACCGGTCGCCGGACTCGGAACGCGCCTCCGCCCCCACACCTGGAGCAAGCCGAAACCACTGGTCACCGTCGCAGGCAAGCCGATCCTCGGCCATGTCTTGGATCGCTTGCTGAACCTTCCCCTGGGGCGCGTCGTCTTCGTGACCGGATATCTCGGAGAACAGATCGAGGCCTACGTGCGAGCACACTACCAGTTCGATGCCGTTTTCGTCGAGCAGCCCGAGCCGCTCGGGCAGTCACACGCGCTCTTGCAGGCCAAGGGACTCATCGAGGGGCCGACGTTGGTCGTGTTTCCCGACCTGATCTTCGACGCGGATCTGGAATCGCTCGTCTCCTGCCCGTGGGACGGTGTCGTCTTCGTCAAGGAAGTCGACGATCCACGACGGTTCGGTGTGGTCGTCGTCGAGGACGGACGGATCGTCCGCCTGGTCGAAAAGCCGACGACCCCCGTCAGTCGTTTGGCTGTCGTCGGCGTGTACTACTTCCGTGATTTCGCTGAGCTCATCGATGCGATCGAGCAACAGATCGCCGAAGACCGACGTCGCGGCAACGAGTACTACCTGGCGGAGGCGATCCAGATTCTCATCGATCGTGGCCGGACGATCGTCCCGCAACCGGTATCGATCTGGGAGGACTGTGGAACGGTGGAGGCACTGCTCCAGACCAACCGCTTCTTGCTCGAGCAGCGTGCCGGCGAACCTCCGACCTTCCCCAGGAGCGTCGTCATTCCACCAGTCGCCATCGCACCGAGCGCGACGATCGACCGCGCCGTCGTGGGACCGTACGTGAGCATCGGTCCCGGCGCCGTCGTTTCGCACGCGATCGTGACCGACTCCATCATCGACGAGGGCGCGACGATCTCCGGGGTGACGCTGCACCGCTCGATCGTCGGCCGCGGCGCGCGCGTCACGGGCGACTTCTTGCGGGTAAACGTCGGCGATTCCTCGGAAATCGCCTTCACCCGGCAGGACGAGGGGTGAACAATGCGGCACCGCTGGCTCGAGGTCGCGGTCGATGCTGATCTGGAATCGGCCGATGCGATCAGCGAACTCTTCGCGCAGTATGGGTACCAGCAGGGCGTCGCTGTCTTTCACCCTGTGAGCCAGGAGCCGGACGGCGAACAGGCGGTGATCGACCCCACCGCTCCGGTCCGCGTCGTGACCTATCTCCCGCTCGACGAGCAGGTCGATGCAACCATCGAAGCCCTCCGACGCGCCCTCTGGCACCTCGGGCAACTCGGGACAGTCGGCGAACTCCAGCTCCGCACCGTCGCCGAGGAGGACTGGCAGGAGGCGTGGAAGCAGCACTTCCCGGTGACCCGTATCGGCCAGCGGATCGTCGTCCGACCGTCTTGGTTACCCTACGAGCCGAACGACGACGATGTCGTCATCGATCTCGATCCCGGCATGGCATTCGGCACCGGCCTCCATCCGACGACCCAGCACTGCCTTCTCTGGCTCGAGCAGCTCGAGGTAACCGAGCGGCGCATCCTCGACGCTGGAGCCGGTTCCGGCATCCTCTCCATCGCAGCGCTCAAGCTCGGAGCCGCACAGGTCACCGCCTGGGAGATCGATCCGGTCGCAGCGGGTGTCTTGCGCGAAAACCTCGCGCGGAACGGGGTACTCGACCGAGCGACCGTACGCGTCGGCGACGTCACCCGCGAACTCGACGCGACAGAGACGTTCGACATCGTGCTGGCCAATATCGTCGCCCGTGTCCTCATCGAGGCCGCACCACGACTCGTCCGGGCAGTTCGCCCGAACGGCCTCCTGGTGCTCAGCGGGATCATCACGTCCTACGAAGACGCTGTCCTTGCGCGGTACCAGCCCCTCGGCGTCGAGCTGCTCGACCGCCGGCAGGACGGTGACTGGGTCAGCGTTCTCATACGACGGACACGACCATGAGTCCCAGCCTCCATCGCTTCTTTCTCCCCTCCCCCCTCGAGACGGGGCAGACGGTCGAACTGCCGGAACATCTCCGCCATCAGCTGCTCCGCGTCTTGCGCGTGCAGCCGGGCGACGAAATCGTCCTCTTCGACGGTCGAGGCACCGACTTCCGTGCCACCGTGGAGGTCGCCCGCCCGACACAGGTCATCGTGCGCCTCACCGACGCACAGCCGTCGCGACCGCTTCCACCCCCACCGATCACCCTCTTCGTCGCGCTTCTCCGGCACGACCACTTTGACCTAGTCGTCGAAAAGGCGACGGAACTCGGTGTCGTCGGCCTGGTACCGTTGCGGACGCAGCGTACAGTCGTACGTCTCGACGAGAGGGCCGTCCAGAACCGTCTCGCCCGCTGGCAACGGATCGCTCTGGAAGCGAGCGAGCAGTGCGGCCGCGGCGTACTGCCCGAGATCACGCCGCCGTGTTCGCTGGCTGAGGCGTTGGAGCGCGCGCGCACGCTCCGCAGCGTGCTGTTCTGGGAGGCACAAGGCATCTCCAACATCGCCGGAGAGACGTTCGCACCCGACACGCCACTTGCGCTCTTCGTGGGGCCGGAGGGAGGATGGACTGACGACGAAATCGAGCTGTTCCAGCGCTACGACGTCCGCCCGCTGTCGCTCGGTCCATTGACGCTCCGCGCCGAGACAGCCGCTATCGCCGGTATCGCCGCAGTACGTGCCCGAACCGTCCTCGAGCGAGCCACCGTCACTGCCCCGACCGCGACTGCCGCACCTCCAGCGTGCGCAACCGGTTGAGCGCCGCAGCCAACTCGAAGCGGCGCGGGCGCGCGAAATCACCCGGATGCCCACGAAATGGCGAGAGGACGTCCAAGCCGTAGCGGTCGATCGCGCTCTCCAACGCGTCCAAGACCGCGGAGAGTGGGCGACGCCCGTCGATGAAGCCCTGCTCGAGGGCGTACACCAACGCTAACCCGATGGCCCGCGTCTGGCTGGGGTCGACGAGCTGCTCCACGTGACTCAAGTCGATCGATTCGTACCCGAACGCCACCTCCTCAGTACCGAACGCTTTGACACGCGTTCGGTCCCGTCGCCGCGGATCGATACTCTCCGGCAACGGGATGCGCGGCACCACTCCCGGCCAGGGATCGGGTGGCTCGAAACACCCCTCGCCGTGACGACGAGCTAACGCTCGCGCCCGTTCGGTCACGTCTTCGGGGCGGTAGGCCCGCATCCATATCACCGTGTCGGCCACGTGGAGGTAATCCCCGGCTCCCCCCATGACGAGCACGGTGGAGACCCCGGCGCTCCGGTGCAGCTGGCGCACGCGATCGATGAAGGGGACGATCGGTTCAGCGTCCGCTGGCACGAGCTCACGCATGAGGTGGTCGCGGATCATGAAGTTGGTCGCACACGTGTCCTCGTCCATGAGGAGCACGCGCGCACCGACCTCGAGAGCCTCCAGGATGTTGGCAGCCTGGGAGGTGGACCCGCTGGCGTCGTCGCTCGTAAAACACTCCGTCGAACGACCCAGGGGCAGACCGCGGATGAACGCGGAGAGATCGACACCGACGACGCGGCGCCCATCCTCGGCGCGAATCACTACCGCATCGCTGCGTGTCACGACCCGCTCGCGCCCGTCGCCTGGGACATGGTTGTATACGCCGCGCGCGAGCGCCTCGAGCAACGTCGACTTGCCGTGGAAGCCACCACCGACGATGAGCGTCACGCCCTCCGGAATACCCAAGCCCCGCACCGCGCCGCTGTGCGGCGTCCGGAGTTCCACCTCGAGACTCGGTGGCGGTTCGAACGGAATCGCCCCTTCGCGCAGCGGCTCTTGGCTCACTCCCGACCGCCGCGGGAGGATCGCCCCTCGCCCGACGAACGCGACCAACCCACGTTCGGGCAGTTGCTCACGCAGAGCTTCAGCATCCTCCACGACGGCGATGAACTGTTCGGCCTCCGCGCGCGCCTGCCGATCGAGCGTCAGCGTCAGACGCGCGATTTCGGGCAGGAGATCGGCGAGCAACTCTTCTGCGCGGTCGCCGAGAATCGTCCGGCCGGTCGCTGGTAGGCCGACGGAAAGCCGGAGTTCGACGCGCTCATCGGTGATCCGGCAGGCAGTGCGTTCCAGTACCTCCTGCCCACCGGCATCGATCGCGATCAGCCCCGAACGCCCGGTACCAACCCGCCGCCTACCGATCCGATCGATGACGGCGCGGGCCCGACGCGCCAGGAAATCCTCGAGGGCGACCCGCCGCACGCGACTGGAGCAGTCCGGCAAGGAGAAGCGAGCACGTTCGACGATGACGCGGACGCGGGAAGGTGGCGCGAAGGGATCACCCTGGACGTGGTCGATCGCCAGCGTGACGTCTCCCGCACGGTAGAGCCCCCGGATCTCTTCGTACGCCTTGTAGCCGCGCCGGTCGATCCGTCGCAAGGTGGAACGGAGTACCCCGATGTCCCGCACGCTGATCCCTCCCCGTCAACGTCTGTCCCGAGTATAGTGGTTCGCTGGTTCGCCGCGGGAAGCGGTGGTGCAGTGAAGCGCGAGCGAGGTCACCGATGCCCTACTGTACGGTTGGTGCAGTCCGGCTCTACTATCAGCGTGCTGGTTCCGGTTCCGCCGTGCTGCTCCTCCACCAATACTTCGGCACGAGTGAGAGCTGGCTCACCGTTTTCGACGCCCTGCGTCGGCACTTCGACGTCATCGCGCCGGACTTGCGGGCGCACGGTCGGACGAGCGATCCGGGTGGACGGTTGACGCTCGCCGGGTTCACCGAGGACATCGTCGGGCTCGTGCGAGCGCTCGCGCTGGAGACAGCCCATATCGTCGGGGCGAGCCTGGGCGCGATGGTGGCTGCACGCCTCGCGCTGAGCGGTGCGCTCCAGCCGCGCTCACTGGCCCTCATCGGCGCGCCGGACTTCGAAGCGCCCTCGACCGCCGAGTACACGCGCACCATCGTGGAGGAGTTATTTCCCAGCAACGCGGACGAGTACGAATACCTGCACCGGACACATGGCCCGGGACACGCGCGGGAGCGCCTGCTCGCCAATTTCGCCCGCGATGGGGCCGATCGTCCCCTCGACATGCGACGGTGGTACGAGGGGCTCGAGGCGCTGTCCTGCCCGGTCCTCCTCATGGCCGGTGACAACGATCCGGTGTCTCCGGCCCGCTGGCTGGTCGAGCGTGCTGAGCGCCTCGCCCGCGGCGAAGTGTGTCTCCTGCCGCGGGCCGGTCACTTCCCGCATCGAAGCGTCCCCCACCTCGCCACCGGCGTTCTGCTCGACTTTCTCCTGCGTGCGGAGCGCGAACCGGCTTGAGGGCCCTCTCAGGCTCCGCCGGGGCGCAGCTGCTCACCCAAGAAGAAGGCCAGCTGTCCCAGCGCCAGCACGACGAGAGCGACGCCCATGAGCAGCGCGAGCAGACGGCGCGACAACCGCGCCCGGAGACCGAGGTAAAGCGCTGCCACGAGTGGCGCTCCCATGAGCGATGCATAGTGCGCGGCCTCGAGCGCGCCATCGAGCTCGCGCGGTGCACTCAGGCCGAAACCACGGGCACCGGCCGGCAGCACCAAGAGCGAGACGATCAGCCCAGCGAGGATGAGGCCGGTTGCGACCAGCTTATCGACGAGTCGCCACCGGCCGCTCGCCCAGGTCAACAGCAGCCCGACTGGCCACAGCACCGCTGTGGCACCGACAGTGACGGCCGCCAACACGTCCTGATCGGTCCACTCTCGCCGTGTGTGTTCTTGCGAAGGCAACGACTGCTGCACCATACGGTCGATCCGTTCGCCGATCAGAGATCCTTGTGCAGAGTCGCCAGGAACTCCGCATTGTTCTGCGTGCGTGCCAGGCGGCCGAGCACCAGTTCGGTCCCGTCCGTCCCACCGAGCATGGACACCATGCGCCGCATCGTCCACACCTGCCGCAGCGTTTGCTCGTCCAGCAGCAGTTCTTCGCGGCGCGTCCCCGAGCGCTGGATGTCGATTGCCGGGAAAATCCGACGCTCCGCCAACTTGCGGTCCAGGTGGAGCTCCATGTTGCCGGTACCCTTGAACTCCTCGTAGATGACGTCGTCCATCCGAGAACCGGTATCCACCAAGCAGGTCGCGATGATGGTGAGGCTACCGCCACCCTCGATGTTCCGCGCCGCACCGAAGAAGCGCTTGGGCGGATACAGTGCGGCCGGGTCGATACCGCCCGAGAGCGTGCGACCACTCGGCGGCACGTTCAGGTTGTAGGCCCGCGCCAGACGCGTGATCGAGTCGAGCAAGATGACCACGTCCATCCCGCACTCGACCAGCCGCTTGGCCCGCTCGAGCGTCATCTCGGCGACACGGATATGGTCCTCGACGGGCTCGTCGAAGGTCGACGAGATCACCTCGCCGTCGACCGAGCGGCGCATGTCGGTGACTTCTTCCGGTCGCTCACCGATGAGGAGCACGATGAGGTGGATGTCCTTGTAGTTCGTGGTGATCCCGTTCGCGATGTGCTTGAGGAGCACCGTCTTACCGGCCTTCGGCGGTGAGACGATCAACCCGCGCTGGCCGCGACCGATCGGCGCGACCAGGTTGACGAGCCGTGTCGAGAGGATATGCGGCTCGGTCTCCAGGTTGATGAGCTCCATCGGGAAGATCGGCGTGAGGCTATCGAAGCTGGGGCGTCGGCGAGCGAGCTCCGGGTCCATCCCATTGACGGCATCGACCCGCAACAAGCTGTAGTACTTCTCGTTTTCCTTGGGCGGTCGCACCTGACCGGCGACCCAGTCGCCCTGGCGCAGACCGAAACGGCGGATCTGCGACTGCGAAACGTAGACGTCGTTGGGACCCGGCAAGTAGCGCTCGCCGCGCAGGAACCCGAAGCCGTCCTCGGTGATCTCCAGCACGCCCTCGCCGAAGATACCGCCCTCGCGCTCGATCTGGGCACGGAGAATCTTGTTGACCAGATCCATCTTGCGCAGACGGTTGGCGTTGGGGACACCGAGGTCACGCGCGATCGCCTGGAGTTCCTCCAGGCTCTTCTCCTGCAATTCGGCAGCAGTCAGACCGGGACTCTCCTTGACCTCTTCCACTGTCGTCGTCGTGGTGGGAACGATGGTCTCCATGGTTTCAGTCCTCCTCGAAGCAGTTCGTTTCGCCACGTTCTTCGATCTCCTTTTGTGTCATCGTGCAGCACACACACCTCATCGACCGCACAGGTCAGGACGTGCCTCCTGAGGCGGACACCGGTCGCCGGAGGCGCACCCTACCATGAGCGGTCGTGCCGAACGGTAACGGTCGAACGGTGGACAATGAGGAACCTCGTACGCTCGCGTTTCGCGTGAGATACACCGGTCTCGGGAGCGTGTGACGGAAGCGATCGAGACCAGGATGCCGTGAAGAGGCACAAGACGCGGGGATCCCGCGCCTCGTTACTGTACCACAGTCCGACCGTCCGTGTCAAATGCCACGGTCTCGTACTCCTGCACCTTCGTCAACCGATGCTCCGCCTCGATGCGCCGGATCGTACCGGTGCGCGAGCGCATCACGATCGACTCCGTGCGGGCGCCGTTGCGCGTGAACCGCACCCCCTCGACCAGATCACCTGTCGTGATACCGGTCATCGCGAAGAAGACATTGTCCGAACGCACCAGATCGTCCGCGGTAAACACTTTGTCGAGCTCCAACCCCTGTTCGAGCGCCCGCTGGCGCTCCTCCTCGTCCCGCGGGTACAAGGTGCACTGGATCGCACCACCCACGCACTTGAGCGCTGCCGCCGCGACCACCGCTTCAGGGCTACCGCCGATCCCCATCAAGACGTCGACCCCCGACTCCGGGAACGCGGTCATGATCGCGCCGGCCACATCTCCATCGGTGATCAAGCGGATACGCGCGCCGACGCGCCGGATCTCTTCGATGAGAGGCTGGTGACGCGGACGATCGAGGATGACCACCGTCAACAGCCGCACACTCATCCGCTTGGCTTCAGCGATCCGGTGCAAGTTTTCCGTCGGTGAGAGCCGGATATCGATCGCGTGCGCCGCCTCCGGGCCGACCGCGATCTTGTTCATATAGACGATCCCCGGCGGGTAATACATCGAGCCGCGCTCAGCCAAAGCGACCACCGAGACCGCTCCCGGCATACCGTTGGCACACAGCCGCGTCCCGTCGATCGGATCCACTGCCAGGTCGCCCTCGGGCGGTTCCCCTGTCCCGACCTCTTCGCCGATGTACAGCATCGGCGCTTGATCCTTTTCCCCTTCCCCGATGACGACGATCCCCTTCATGTGCACGGTGGCGAGCATGCGCCGCATCGCTCGCACCGCCGCGGCATCGGCCGCGTTCTTGTCGCCACGCCCGACCCATTGCGCCGCGGCCAGCGCAGCTGCCTCGGTCGTCCGCACCAGTTCCATCGCGAGATTGCGATCGAGCTGATCCATGCCTCACCCTCCTTCCCTCGTGACGGCGCTGGCAGCCAGCCGGTCCTGGTGGTGCATCAACCACTGTTGCGCTAAACGCGGGATCTGGACGACCGGCGTCCGCCGCACCGTGCAAGGCGGCAACGACTGCACGAACGATTGCCCGTACCGCCGGGTCACGATGCGGCGATCGAGCACGACACAGACGCCGTAATCGCGCGTGCTGCGGATCA
>JBEPZP010000056.1:0-11190 GCA_041640735.1 Thermomicrobium sp. | reverse complement strand
CCCGACGAGCTCCGCGAAGCCGCCCGCGTCGACGGCGCGAGCGAGTGGCAGGTGTTTCGACACGTCACGCTCCCCCTCCTGCAGCCGATCACGCTGAGTGCCGTCATCATACTCGGCCATATCTCTCTCAAGATCTTCGACCTCATCATGACGCAGACAGGGGGCGGACCGGGATTCGCCACCGATGTTCCCGGCATCTACATGTACGAGACGACGTTCAAGAGCAATAAGTACGCCGAGGGGGCGAGTGTCGCCATCGTGATGCTCATCATGGTGTCAGTCCTCATCGTCCCTTACCTCTTGTGGCGCCTGCGAACGGAGACGGAACGATGAGTGTGCCGGTTCGTTGGCCACGGACGTTTCGACCGACCCGCGTCCTCATCTATGCGATCATGAGCGCGTTCGCCGTGTTTTACCTGCTGCCGGTGTACCTCATGTTCATTACCGGCATGAAGAGCTTCGAGGAAGTGAACATCAGCCGCATGTGGGATCTACCGTCCGGTCTCCATTTCGACAGCTTCGTGGCTGCCTGGCAGACCTTGCGCAACAGCTTTCTCAACAGCGCCAAAATGGTGATTCCAGCGACGATCATCTCGAGCCTCCTCGGCTCGATGAACGGCTATGTCCTCGCCAAGTGGAAGTTCCGCGGCTCCGACTTCCTGTTCACTGCGATTCTCTTCGGGATGTTCATCCCCTATCAGAGCATCCTCATTCCTCTCGTCCTCACGCTCAACCGCACGGGACTCGGGGGATCGATACCGGGGCTCATCTTGACCCACGTCGTCTATGGTATTCCGATCACGACGCTGATATTCCGCAATTATTACGCTGCTGTACCCACGGAGTTGCTCGAAGCAGCCAAGGTGGACGGGGCGGGATTCTTCGGGATCTACTGGCGCATACTCCTGCCGCTGTCTGTGACCGGCTTCGTGGTCGTCGTGATCTGGCAGTTCACGTCCATCTGGAACGAGTTCCTCTTCGGCTTGGTGATCACCAATTCGCCGGCACAGCGGCCAGTGACGGTGGCGCTGCAAAACATCGCCGGGAGTCAATACACCATGTGGAATGTCCAAATGGCTGGCGCACTCCTGGTCGCGATGCCTACGCTCCTGGTCTATATCTTGCTCGGACGGTACTTCTTGCGCGGCTTGCTGGCTGGTTCGTTGAAGGGGTAGACACCGGGCCCCGAAGACGCGCTCGGGGTGACGGACCAGCAACTCTGGACGAGCACGACGCGTAGCCGGGCTCGTTCCACCGTTACCCTCGCGGAGCTCAGCGCCGGCAGAGAGCCGAACCGACCGGCAGCTGGCCTAGCGACTACTGCGACAGGCAGTCGATCACCTCGAGCGACGGCCTCGCTCGCGGCCTGCGCGTTCGTTCCTTGGCCCGAGAACGGGCACCGATGAAGGAGCTGAGGATCCGAAGGGAGTAGGGATATGACGGTGAAGAATTCGGTCGGCGTCTGGGCGTTCGGTCCGAGCGTTACGCGCTTCGTCCCCGGCGGTTACCACCCGGAAGCGGCGCGGGAGGACATGATCGCACGAACCAGGCGTGTCGCTAGCGGCCTGGCCGGTATCGTCGACGGTCTCGAGTACCACTATCCCGGCGAGGTCAATGAAGAGACGGTCGATACCATTCTGGCTATCCTCCGCGACCACGGTATGGACTTGTACGCGGTCGCAGCTGGCCTGCACAAGGATTCCACTTATGCCTTGGGCGCCCTCATCAATCCGGATCCCGCCCTGCGACGGCGCGGCATCGACACGCTCAAGCGCGGGATCGATCTCGCCGCAGCGATCGGCGCACACTTCATCATCTGGCCAGGAGCGGAGGGCTACAACTATCCCTTCCAGCGGGACTACCGCGTCACCTGGGAACGCTTCATCGACGGCATCGCTGAACTAGTCGACCACGCCAACCAGCGCGGCGTGACGGTCTTCCTCGAACACAAGAACAGCGAACCGGCGATGAAGATCCTGATGCGGAACGTCGGGATGACGCTGGCGGTGATCGAGGGTGTGGCGGCACGCGGCGTCGCCACCGATCGGCTCCTCGTGAACCTGGATTGGCAGCACCTCTTGATGAACGGCGAAAGCTTGGCCGAGTACGCAGCCTTCCTGGCCATGCACGGCCGACTCGGGCACCTCCACGCCAACGACGGGTGGGGCACGTTCGACGACGACAACATCGTCGGTACGAACTTCTTCATGCAGACGCTCGAACTCGCCGCCGTCCTCCAGGACGTGGGCTACGGAGCGCGTGGCGAGCGCGTCGGTTTCGACCTCTATCCGTACACGGAAGATCCCATCCAGGCCGTGCGCCAGGCGGTCATCCAGTGGGAGTTCATCTGGGACCTCGCCGCCCGAATCGACCGCGAGGCGCTGCGCGATGCCCAGTCACGCGCCGACGCCGTCGCAGCGTTCCGTACCGTCTACCGCGCGCTCGGGCTCACGCCGGAGGTCGAGCGACACATTCTGGCGCGACGAGCGGCACGATGACGACCGTATCGCACCAGACGGGCTCGGCGCATCGTCACACCGCAGAGAAAGGACTCCGGCCATGTGGCTCTACCGCTTGATGCCGAATCCGGTGGAACGGTTCTACCGCGGCGGGCAGTGGATCGCACAGTTCCGTCACGCCACCCACTGGCCTCCCCAAGCGCCCGAGGAGTGGATCGCCTCCACTACGACGGTCTACGGCGATCCGGTGCGCGGGCTCTCCACGCTCGACGGCGCTCTCCTGCGCGACCACATCGCTGCCGACCCGCTCGCCTTCCTCGGCCCCCAATACGTCGCTCGGCACGGCCCGGAACCGAACCTCCTGACCAAGCTGCTCGAAGCCGGCCAGCGGCTCCCCGTCCACTACCACCCGGACGACACGGTCGCCCGCGAGCGGCTCGGCTACCCGCGCGGCAAGACCGAGGCCTGGTTCGTCATCCGCGCCGAGCCCGACAGCCGCGTGTGGCTCGGCTTCCACCGGCCAGTGGCAGCCGAGGAACTCCAGCAGCTGCTCGCCGCCCGCGATTCGAACGGTTTGCTGGCACTCCTCCGCGAGGTCCCCGTCCGCCCGGGCGATGCGCTCTACGTCCCGGCTGGCACCCCGCACGCGATCGGGGAAGGGATCGTGATCGTCGAGTTGCAGCAGGCGAGCGATCTGTCGGTCCTGCTCGAGTGGTGGCCGTTCGACAGTGAACTCGCCGAGACCTGGCACCTGGGACTCACCCCAGCCGGCGCGCTGGCGGCACTGGACTGGACCGTGTGGGACGACGAGCGGACCCGCACGAATGTGCGCCACGTCCCGGCAACCCCCGGTCGGCACCGCTTGTTTCCGGAAGTCGCCGACCCCTACTTCCGCGGCGAACGCGTGGTCGTGACGGACGCTGTGGAGCTCGAGCAGGGGTACCAACTCCTCATCGTCCTCACTGGGAGCGGTGTCGTCGAGGCAGCCAGCGGTGAGACGCTCCCGCTCAGCGCTGGCGACGCAGTCCTCGCGGCGTTCGCCGCCGGGCCCCTCCGCCTCGCCGGCCAGCTAGACGTGGTGCGCTGTCTACCCGGACGCTGAAGGGCTGTCACGAGGGGAGCACGGGCGATGCACGGCGACGTCTTGCTCGGGATCGATCTCGGTACGACGTTCTGCAAGGCGGGGGTGATCGATCTCGCCGGACGAGAGCTCGCCCAGGCACGAGTACGCACGCCCTGGCAGGAGGTACCGACCGGCGCCGAACTCGACCCCTACCAGTTCGTCGAGATCGCCCGGCAGGCCGCCCTGGCTGCCCTCGCCCAAGTACCGGGAGTCCGCGTCCTCGGCATCGGCTTCACCAGTATGGGCGAGACCGGAGTCCTGCTGGACGAGCAGGGCCGACCGCTTGCGCCTGCCATCGCTTGGCACGACCTCCGCGGCGATGCAGAGACCCTCGAGATCGCTGAACGGTTCGGCGCCGAGGCGTTCACGCGGCGCACCGGCCTCCCGGCGACCCGCCTCTGTACTCTGGCCAAACTGCGCTGGCTCACCAAGCAGGAGCCCGATCTGCGACGAGCCTGGCGCTGGCTGAACGTGGCCGAGTGGGTCGCCTACGCCTGGGGCGCCGAGCCGGCCGCGGAACTTTCGCTGGCCAGCCGTACCGGGTTCCTCGACCTCCGCAGCCAGGCGTGGTGGGAGGAGACGCTCGAGTGGCTCGGCTTCGCGCCCTCGCTGCTGCCACCGCTCGTCGCAGCCGGTACGCCGGTCGGGCGAGCGCGCCCCGGCCTGCTTCCGGGCGCCGAGGGGGCAGTCCTGACCATCGGGGGCCACGACCACCCCTGCGCAGCAGTCGGCGCGGGGGTGGTGGAGAGCGATACCGTCTTAGACTCCAACGGCACGGCAGAAGCGCTGGTCCGCGCTGTCTCACCCCAGCTCACCGACGAGCAGATCTTGGCGGCCAACCGCGGTGGGGTGACGGTCGGATGGCACGCGGTGCCGGACTCGTGGTCGCTCCTCGGCGGCATCCTGGGTGGGAAAGCCCTCAACCGCTTCCTGCGTCTTCTCGGCTGCTCCGATGCCGACCTGGCAGCGCTCGACGCGCAAGCGCTGGCGCTGCCTCCGGCGGAGCCCTTGCCACGCATCACCGGCATCACCGCTGACGAGGCGAACCTCCTCGGCATCGGCTGGCAGACCGGTCCGGCACACGTCTGGCGTGCCGCGCACGAAGCTCTCGCCCGCGAGGCGCGCAGCATCCTGGCAGTGATGGAGCAGGTAGCTGGACCGGTGGACCGCATCGTCGCCATCGGCGGCTGGACGCGCTCGCCGCTCGTCCGCCAGGTCAAGCAGTCGGTCTTCGGCCAGCTCGACTATCCGCCCATCGAGGAAGCAGGGACACGCGGGGCTGCTCTGCTGGCCGGTCTCGCTGCAGGGATCTACCCGCGCTTCAGCGAACTGCCGTCGGTACAGGAAGGTCGAAGTCGGTGAGGTGCACCGGCGCGATCACTGCGGAGCGATGCGCTGAAAGCCGCTGCACTGCAACCGACGTCCAGAGCACGACGAAGGAGCGAAGCGATGGTGTTCGTTGGACTCGACATCGGGACATCCGGGACACGCGGGATCGCGATCGACGAGCAGGGGCGAGTCCTCGCTTCGGCAACCACGTCGTACCCCCTCCATATGCCCCGTCCCGGCTGGACGGAGCAGGACCCCGAAGACTGGTGGCAGGCGACCTGCACTGTCCTCCGTGCCTTGACCGCCGAGTTGTCCCGACCGGTCACGGCCATCGGCCTGACCGGCCAAATGCACGGGGCAGTCTTCCTCGACGAGCACGACCGCGTGATCCGCCCTGCCATCCTCTGGAACGACCAACGTACTGCCCGCCAGTGCCAGGAGATCGAGGAACGGGTCGGGAGCGAGCGCCTGCGGGCGATCGCGGGGAACCCGGCGCTCACCGGCTTCCAGGCGCCCAAGATCCTTTGGTTGCGTGAGGAAGAACCGCACCACTACGCGCGGGTGCGCCGCGTGCTGCTCCCTAAGGACTTCATCCGTCTCCGGCTCACCGGGGAAGCAGCGTCCGATGCCTCCGACGCTGCGGGCACGTTGCTCCTCGACCTAGCGAAGCGCGACTGGTCGGACGAACTCCTCGCTGCGCTCGACCTGCCGCGCGCGTGGTTTCCCCGCGTCTTCGAGGGTCCGGAGCCGACCGGCACCGTGCGGTCGTCCGTGGCAGCAGAGCTCGGGCTTCCGCCTAGCGTGGTGGTCGCCGCCGGGGCGGGCGACAATGCCGCCGCAGCTGTCGCTACGGGAATCGTGCGTGCCGGGCGGATGAGCGTGTCGATCGGGACGAGCGGCGTACTCTTCGTGCACAGCGATACGCTGCGCTTCGACCCGGAGGGACGGGTGCACGCCTTTTGCCATTGCGTGCCCGGCGCCTACCACCTCATGGCCGTGACGCTCTCGGCTGGCGGATCGCTCCGCTGGTGGCGCGACGTCGTCGGTGACGACTACCAGGCCCTCGCCGACGCAGCTGCCGCGGTCCCACCCGGTTCCGAAGGGCTCCTTTTCTTGCCCTATCTCACCGGCGAACGCACCCCGCACCGCGACCCGTACGTCCGCGGCGCGTTCGTCGGGCTGACCGCACGGCACTCGCGGGCGCACTTGACGCGCGCTGTCATGGAAGGCGTCGTCTTCAGCCTGCGCGACGGGTACGAGTGCCTGCAGGCGGTCGGGATCGGCGACTGTACCGACGTCCGGATCACCGGCGGTGGAGCGCGGCATCCCCTCTGGCGCCAGCTGGTCGCCGATATCTTGGAGGTACCCGTCCGGACGCTCGCCATCGACGAAGGAGCAGCGTACGGCGCAGCCCTGCTCGGTGCGGTGGCAGCCGAGGCCTTCCGCTCGGTGGAAGAGGCGTCCCAGGTCGTACGCCTGCAGGAGACGGTCACCTGGCCCGACCCGGAGCGCTGCGCGCAGTACCGCCAGCTCTTCCCGCTCTATCGCGCTCTCTACGAACCGATCCGCGCCGTCTCCTGGAAGCTGGCCGGTGCCTCCTGACCGGACACGAGCGCGGTCACGCCAGAGCAGTTCTGGACACCTCCCGAGACGCCCGGGGGCCGGGAGGCCCCCGCGCGCTGCCCAGGCGACCCGCGCGCCATCCACACAAGTCGTCACGGTCCGGAGCGCGGTGCAGGGTGTGGGGCCGGCAACGGACGAGCGCTCGTCTCGGCGAGCAACGCAGCCAGTGCGGAGAGGACGCCGAGCGCGACCAGCCCCCACCACACCGGTTCGTACCGGCCGAAGAGCGTGTAGAGGGCGCCGGCACCGAGCGGCGCGGCGGCGCGCGCCAGCGTCACCGGGAGCGTCATCGTCCCGACGATGGCACCGTAGGCCGCGCTCCCGAAGAGTTCAGCCGGGCGCGCGGCACGCACGATAGTGATCATCCCGTTGGCCATGCCGAACAGTGCGACAAAGGCCAGGACACCGGCCGGTCGATGACCAGCGACGAGCAGGACGAGCAGGGCGCCGCCTTGCAACGCGAAGACAGCCGTCGTCAGCAGCCGGTCGGAGAACCAGCGCCCGAGGGGTGCGACGAGCACGCGTCCCGGAATCTGCATGAGCCCCACCAAGCCGGTCGCCGTCGCTGCGAACCCCGGCTCGTACCCGCGACCGAGGAGCGCTGGGAGCAGGTGGACGTTGACGGTGACGGTGACGAAGGCGGCCAGGGTGAGCGCTCCCGTGAGCGACCAGAAGGTGACTGTCCGCAGGGCCGCGCGGGCGTCCACCTCCGACTCCCGCCCAGCGCGTGGAGGCGCAGCCGGTGCCGCGCGCAAAAGGAGCGCATGAGGGAGGACGGTGACCGCCGCCAACAGCAGGGCGAGCGCGACGAGCGCCGTACGCCAACCGAGCTCGTGGACCAGCCAGGTCTGGAGCGGCGTGAAGACGATGCTCGCCAGCCCACCGACGAGCGTGAGCAGGGTGATGGCCAAACGGCGTCGGCGCTCGAACCACTTGGCCACCGTCGCGAAAGCTGGCTCGTAGAGTACCAGCGCCATCGCCAGCCCGAGGCATCCCCAGACGACGTACAGGGTCGACACCTGCTCGACCCGCGACCAGGCGAGGAGGAGTATCGTGGCTGCGAGCGAGCCGACCGTCATGGGGAGGCGCGGGCCGAGGCGGTCGAGGAGGCGACCGACGAACGGCGCAGCGAGACCGGAGACGAGGAGCGCCAGCGAGAAGGCACCGGTGAGCGTAGCCCGCGACCAGCCGAACTCCCGCTCCATCGGGACGAGGAAGACGGCGAAGCCGTAGTAGAGGATGCCCCAGGATACCGTCTCGGTGAGCGCGAGGGTGGCCAAGACCACCCAGGCGTAACCGCGGTCACGCTCAGCTACCAGCACCCTGCGTCCTCCGGGGACGAGCATGGCACAGGATCAGTCTCGTAGCGAGCACTGTGCGCTCGGGAGAGCCCTCCGGGGCTCGGCTACTCAGCTCGCTCAGCGAGCGATCGACCGACCAGGCGACGAGCACAGTCGAGACGCTTCATGGACTCGAGCGAGCGCAGCCGATCCAACCCTCAGCGCACAGCTCGTCGGACGCGTTCGACGATACGCGCTTCCTCGGCCGGAGTGAGTGCCACGATCGCGAAGGCGACGGGCCACATCGCTCCCTCGTCCAGTCGCGCCACGTCGTTGAACCCGAAGGTGAGATACCGCTCGTCGAAGCGGTCAGGACCGCGGAAGAAACAAACCACTTTCCCGTCCTTGGCATAGGCCGGCATACCGTACCAGAGACGCGGCACCAGTTCCGGCGCTGCCGACCGGATCAACGCGTCCAGCCGCTCGGCGATGCTCCGCCAGGGCTCGCTCAGCGCGGCGATCGCTTCGCGGACCTGCGCTGCTCCATCGACCTTCGCCCCCGCACGCGACGACGCACGGGAACGACGCTGACTCCCACCCCGCGCTGCTCCCTCGTCGGCCATGACGTTCTCCTCTCTGAAGGTCTCAAGGGACGACCTCGTTGCGAGGATACGCGCTCGGCCCTGCACAAGCCAAGAGGGATGCCTCGCGCGGGCGCGCCCGCTCGGGTGTCCGCTCCGCTCGCTGCACGGCCAGTAGAAGACGTCGCTGATTACCAGCGCCGCAGCGGAGGCTCGCTGCGGACGCACAACGCGCCGAGAGCTCGGCTGACCGCTCCGTCCTGAACCGAGGGATGCGCCATCCCGTTGTGACTCTTCACGATTCCGCAACAGCTCTACCTTTCCGCGGTGGCACACTCTCTCCGGCGCGTACGACGGCGAGGGAGCAGCTGATGAACGAACCGGCACGACCGATCCGCGTCCTGATCGTCTGCACGCACAATGCGGCACGCTCGCAGATGGCGGAGGCGCTCCTCCGCTGGATGGCCGGTGAGGCCGTCGAGGTGCACTCGGCGGGTACCGAGCCGACCACCGTCCACCCACTGACCGTCCGCGTGCTCGAAGAGGTGGGAATCGACGCCAGCCAGTTACGTTCCAAGTCGGTCGACGAGTTTCGCGACCAGGTCTTCGACTACGTCATCACCGTCTGTGACCAGGCTCGGGAGCAGTGCCCCTTCATCCCGGGAGGGCAGCAGATCCACTGGTCGTTCCCGGATCCGAGCGCGGTCGACGGAAGCGAGGAGGAGCGCCTGGCGACGTTCCGTCAGGTCCGCGACGCGATCGCCCAGCGGCTCCGCCTGTGGCTGAGCGTCACGCTCCGCGGGCCGCAGCATGCGCGCTGACCATCACCGAGAGGCGCTCGAGCGGCACCTGCAAGAGGTCGTAGAGGTCGGTGCGTCGCATGCGCAGGAGGTCCTTGGCGCGCACCGGATTGGTCGGGTAGGGCGTCCGCAGGTTGGTGGTATCCACGATGCCCCAGACGGTGCCGACAGCGTTCGGCTCGAGGAGCCGCTCACCGGCACGCGTCTCCGGCACGGGGCCGAAGAGCGCGCTCCAGCCGGTCCCCTGGGGCTGCGGCAGCGCCGCGTAGGCGACATAGGTCATGTTCTCGAAGGCACGGACACGCCCGAGGTGGAAGTGAGTCGGATCGTCGCCGGTCACTGCCGGAGGTGGAAGAGGCACGGTGGTGGGGCCGAGCCCGCGCACCGGAGGCAGGAGCGGCCCAACCGGGGCGAGGATCAAGTCGCAGCCGGCAACGGCCAAGGTGCGCGCCAGTTCCGGAAAGAGCAGGTCGGTCCCGACGAGCAGGCCGACACGACCGAGCGGTAAATCGACAACCGGTGGCGGTGCGTCGCCGGGCACGAGGAACGACCGCTCGGAGCCGATGACGTGCAACTTGCGGTAGTGCGCGAGTACGCCCGCTGGTGCCACCAGGAGCACGCTCGAGGCGAACCCGGCAGCGAGACGCTCGAGGAACCCGACGGCGAGTACTGTCCGGAAGCGGCGAGCGAGCCGCCGCAGTGCGCGGACCAGCCGCTCGTCACAGGGGAGCGCGAGTCGTGCAGCGTCCTCCATATCGCGCGGCACCCCGGTCAGCGCGTACTCCGGGAAGACGACCAATCGCGCCTGGTGCGGCACTCCGGCGAGCGCCTGCTCGAGGCGGGTCAGGTTCTGCTCGGGATCACCGGGGACCGGGTCGAGTTGGGTAACCGCGACCGAGGAGCGCCGGCCGGGCGGTAGCGGACGGTACCCGTAGAGACCGTGGAACTCCAGCGGGTTCCACAGGTAAGTATCGAGGGTCAGCGTGTCGTAGTACGCGGGGCGACGCGCAGCCAAGAGGTCCGGCGTGACGCGGGCCAGATCGACCTCGCCGTAGACGATTCCCTCGCCGGTATCGAGCCGCGTCTGGATCGAGCCATCGGGATCGATGACGGCCGAGCCGCCGGAAAACTGGACACCGCGCTCGCACCCGTAGCGATCAGCTGCAACGAGGTAGCGACCGTTTTCGAGCGCGCGTGCCATCCAGGCGGCCGCCGGGCCCTTTTCCAAGAGCCAGTTGGTCGGAAAACAGAGGACATCAGCTCCCTGCAGCGTCAGGAGCCGAGCCGGCTCGAAAAAGTCCGCGTCCATGCAGATCAGGATGCCGAGACGTCCCAGCTCGGTCGCCCACACCGGCAGGCCGCGGTCGCCGTTCTTGGCCCACTTCGGCTCGCTGACGAAGCTGTGCGTCTTGCGGTAGCTCCCGACCAGTCCTCGTGGGCCGACGAGCGCCGCGCTGTTGTAGAAGATACCGGTCGCCGGGTCGACCTCCGGCATCCCGACCACCACGTAACACCCGTATGCACGCGCCAGTGCGGTGAAACGCTCGGTCGTGGGGCCGGGGATCGGCTCGACGAAGGGCGCCACTTCGGCCCGATCGTACCAACAATAGCCAGTGGTGGCCATCTCGGGCGTGACGATGAGGCGCGCCCCAGCCTGCGCTGCGACCGTACAGAGGGCGAGCAGGCGGTCGAGGTTACGGTCTTTCGCGCCCAGCTCCGGCTCGAACTGGATGGCCGCGACACGGTAGCGCGTGATCACGGTTCGCTCCTCGGTCGCTCAGGCACTCACCAGGAGGTAGTTTCGCACGCGGTCGTCCACGAAGTCGATGACCGCAGCACGCAAGACACCGTCCTGGTATTCGTCGACCGCACTCTAGCTCCGCGTCACGGCGAAGGAAATGCGCGTGGGGGAGCGTGACCGCTCCCCCACGCGCACGCGGTCGGGTTCCAGCAATCACATGAACGTGATGTCGTCGACGTTGGCGATCGTCTCGA
>JBEPZP010000055.1:0-11215 GCA_041640735.1 Thermomicrobium sp. | reverse complement strand
ACTACAGCGCAGAAACGACAGGGTGCTCTCGCACATCGCTCTGCCTCGTCTCGGGAGGCATTCTAGCCCGCCGTTCCGCGCCGATGTCTGCGTCGCCTCGTTGGCTCCTCTTGACACGATAGGGCTCAATGCGTTATGTTCCCTTGGATCGGCTGCACGGGCGATGACCGCCGATCCGGAATCCGAACCACAACTCGATGCGACCGGGTCAGGGATGGGAGGACTGCTCATGCGGATCGCGCAGATCGCCCCGCTCTACGAGGCAGTGCCACCCAAGCTCTACGGAGGGACCGAGCGTGTCGTCTACGCGCTCGTCGAGGAACTCGTCCGGCGTGGACACGACGTCACGCTCTTCGCGACGGCCGACTCGCGGACGAGCGCACGCCTGGTACCGATGGCCGAAGGGGGGCTTCGCCTGCTCGGTGCCAAGGATCCGATCGCGCTGCATATCGCGATGCTCGAGGAGGTCTATGCGCGGGCCGACGAGTTCGACATTATACACTCGCACGTGGACTACCTCACCTTCCCCTTCGCCCGAGGCGTAGCGACACCGACGGTGACGACGTTGCACGGGCGGTTAGACATGCCGGAGACGCGGCGCGTGCTCGCGCGCTTCACTGACCAGCGGCTGGTCAGCATCAGTTGGAGCCAGCGGGCACCGCTCGCTGACCTACCGCTCCGCTGGGTCGGCACGGTCTACAACGGTGTGCGGTTGGAGCATTTCCCGTTCCGTCCGGAACCGGACGATCCACCGTACCTGGCGTTCGTCGGGCGTATCTCGCCGGAAAAGCGGCCGGACTGGGCGATCGAGGTCGCTCGCCGCGCCGGCCTACCGCTCAAGATCGGAGCCAAGATCGATCCGGCCGATCGCGAGTGGGCGGAGGAGCATTTCCTGCCGTTGCTCGATACACCCGGAGTCGAATACCTCGGCGAAGTGGACGAAGTACAGAAGGCGGAACTCCTGGGTGGCGCGCTCGCCCTGCTCTTTCCGATCGATTGGCCGGAGCCGTTCGGGCTCGTGTTGACCGAAGCGATGGCCTGCGGAACCCCGGTCATCGCCTTCCCGGGCGGTGCAGTGGAAGAGATCGTCGTCGACGGCGTGACGGGCTTCATCTGCCGCAGTCGTACGCTGGACGAGATGGTCGAGGCGGTGCGCCGCGTCGAGCAGCTCGATCGTCGTGCCTGCCGGCGCCACGTCGAGCTGCATTTCTCGAGTGTCGCCATGACCGATGCCTACGAGGCGATCTACCGGCAGGTCGTGCTGGAGCAGACGGCACCGCTCGTCGGCGCCGATGGTCGCCTCCCTCTGGTGACGCTGGAGGAAGACCGCCTGGTGCCGCATCTCGGCAGCCGGGTCGCTGCTGGTGGCTTCACCGCCCCACCGACGTTGGATCGCTGACGAGCTGAGTGAGGACAACGCGATAGGCGTCCGCGTCCGGCTCCGGCAGCGCGCGGAGAAAGACGTGCGTGACGCCGAGCGTGGCGAGTCGCTGCAGCCGCGGTCGGAGCTCGTGGGCCGGTCCGATGAGGCACAACTGCGCGATCAGCTCCGCCGGTACCAGTTGGCGGATCACCCTGGTATCGACCGCCTGCCGGATGTCGTGCCAGGGACGACCGCTCCGGAGGAGCTCTTCGATGCGGAGGCGCCGCCGGAGGTCGGCGATGAGGCGTTCGACGTCGAAGCCGGGAACGACGACCTGTTGGCTCATGCCAGGCAAGGTCGCCAGCAGAGCGAACGGGACTTTCCGCTCTTCGAGGTGCGGCTCGGGGTCGTCGGTGAGGACGAGGTTCGTCCGCACGAAGACCGGGAACCGGTCCGGATCGCGCCCGGCAGCGGTCAGCTGGGCGCGGAGTTCCGGGAGGATCGTTGCGAGGAACGGTTCGCTCGCGAAATCGGCGATCAAAAGGCCGTCAGCCAGCTCGATCGCCAGCTGACGAGCGCGCGGGCCGAGCGCGGCCAAGTAGATCGGCAATCGCTCCTGGAGTGGGCTGACACTCAGCGGCCAGTCCTGCACGCGGAACAGGCTCCCTGTCGCTGATGCTCGGTGCGGCGGCTGCCACCACTGACGGAGCAGCGCGATCGTTTCCCGCACTGCGGTCAGTGGTTGGGTCGCCGGGATGCCGAGGCCGTACGCGTAGAATTCCGGTTGCCCGCGGCCGAGTCCGAGAAAGGCGCGGCCCCCGGAGAGGCGGTCGAGCGTCGCCATCGCCATCGCGATCTGTACCGGATGGCGGAGAAACGGGTTGGTCACGCCGGTGCCGAGACGGATCCGTTCCGTGCGCGCAGCGGCAGCCGCCGCCACTGCCACAGCGTCCCAGCCGTCGGGGTCTTCGCTGAGCCAGACCGAATGGAGACCGGCTCGGTCGGCGGCGACGATCGTCTCGAGTGTCCAGGCGACGGCAGCACGCGGGTCACGTGCTCGCGCCCAGCGGTGATGGGAAAGGTCGAGACAGAACTCCATCGGCGGTGCCTCGGATCCCTGTCATCGTGCGTCGATGCGCGGTGTTTCCCCGCCCGCTCGGGACGGCAGATCGTGCCGTACGAAGTGGTCGAGAATGACGAACGTCGCGAGCGGCCCTCACCTGAGGACTCTACCACGGTCGGCGCGCACGTGTACTCAGGAACAGGTACGCTCTCTCTGCGGCTGTCGAGTGATCTATGCCCGCTTGTAGGCTGCAGGTCGATCGAGTACACTCGCGCAGTGCGTGGGGAGTAGCCCGCCAGCCAGTGCTGGTTCGCTCGGTCGTCAACACAGGGGAGCACCCTCGGTCGAGCGGGACGGAGAGGCGAGACCACGACAGGTCGGAGTATCCGTCTGGTTCGCCTCTCCGCCTTGTTCAGGGGTACGCCAGGCGGTGACTGTGTGGAGGTGCGTGGCGCGATGGTCGACGTGCCGTTGTGGGGTTGGATCGCCTTCATCGCGCTGATCCTCGGGCTGCTCACACTCGATCTCGCCGTTTTTCACCGCAAGCCTCATGTGGTCGAAATGAAGGAGGCCGGCCTCTGGGTCAGCTTCTGGGTGAGTCTGTCGCTGCTGTTCGGTGTGTTTCTGTGGTACGTCGCGGGGCACGAAGCAGGTCTCCAGTATTTCACGGGCTATCTCATCGAGTTCTCGCTCTCGGCTGACAACATGTTCGTCTTCGTACTCATCTTCACGGCGTTCGCGGTCCCTGCGCAGTACCAGCACCGGGTGCTGTACTACGGCATCCTCGGGGCGTTGCTCATGCGTGGAGCGATGATCCTCGGAGGGGCCTGGCTCATCAACCGCTTCCATTGGATCCTGTATATCTTCGGTGCTTTCCTCGTCTTTACCGGAATCCGTATGCTCCTCGAAAGGGAAGAGCGTCAGGTCGATGTCGAGAACAATATCGCTATCCGCCTCGTCTCGCGCTTCGCACCGATCGTCCCTCGCTACTATGAGCAGCGCTTCTTCGTCCGGATCGACGGCAAGCGCTATGCGACGCCGCTCATCGTCGTCCTGGTGCTCGTCGAGATCACCGACCTCATGTTCGCGATCGATTCCATCCCGGCCATTTTCGCGGTGACACGCGATCCCTTCATCGTCTTCTCGTCCAATGCGTTCGCGATCCTCGGCTTGCGCTCGATGTACTTCCTCTTGGCCGGTCTCGTCCGCCGATTGGCCTATCTGCGGTACGGCTTAGCATTCATTCTGACTTACATCGGCGTCAAGATGCTGATTCAGGACTTCTACAAGATTCCGACTGCGCTTTCGCTCGGTATCGTGATCGTCACGCTCGCGATCAGTGTCATCGTGTCGCTGCTCCTCGCGGAGCGCCATGCTGCACGGCCAATGGCCGAGACACAGGCGTCGCGGGAGTCGCAGTGAGTGGGGGAAGGGAGGAACCGTGCCGACGTTGATCGTCCCCTTGGAATACGACCGGACGAAGCCACAACCGCACGGGGTAAGCGAACTCGTGCTCCCGTGGGCGCGCGCTCTGGCGCGGCGGACGAGTGCTGCGGTCTTGCTCGTTTCGGTCCTGGAAGTACCGGTGGGGCTTCGTTCGGTGCGCGAGCAGGAGCTCCTCCGCGCGCTCATCGACGACTGGCGCCGCGAGTGTCAGGAGTATCTCGAACAAGTGGCACCGACGTTCACCGGGGCGACCGAGGTGCGGATCCTCGTCGAGGAAGGTGACCCGGCGACCGTCCTCTGCACATTGGCCAGTGCGCAACCCGACTCCCTCGTGGTGATGGCGGCGCACGGTCGTGCCGGTCTGCGGCGTCTCGTCCTCGGGTCGGTCACGGCACGCGTCATCGTCAGTGGGACAGCGCCCGTCTTCGTCGTTCCCGCGCACGTGCCGCTGCCTGCTGAGGAGCCAGTGCTCGATCGCGTGCTGGTGCCGCTCGACGGCTCGCGGATCGCTGAGCGCGTGCTCGAGAGCTTGCCGCTCCTCGGTCGCACGAGTTGGCACCTCGTGCTGCTGCACGTCCGCGAACCGCGGGCGCGACGGATCGAAGCCGACGTGCCAGGCGATGATCCGCAGGTGTACCTCGAGCACGTGGCGCAGCGGCTGCAGGCGAGCGGTTACACCGTCGAGACTGTGGTGGCGGACGGTCACCCGGAACGCGTGATCGTGGAGGTTGCCGAGCGGCAGGCTGTCGACCTCATCGCGATGGTGACGCACGGCTGGAGCGGGCTCCGCGACGTGGTGATGGGATCGACGGCCGAGCAGGTACTGGCGCACACACCGGTACCCGTGTTGGTGCGACGTCCGTGACGCGTCCTAATTCTCGAGGTGGTACGGCACCATCGTGATCGCCAGGTCGGGGATCTGGACGAGGGCGCGCCGCAGCCGCCACGCCGTCTGCGTGTGCAGCAGCCGTTCCCACCAGTGCGCGGTGACGAACTCCGGGATCACCACGGTGATCAGCGGGGCACCCTTCTCCCGGTGGATCTTTTCGATGACCGCGACGAGTGGGCCGAGGAGTTCCCGATACGGTGACTCGACGACGATCAGTGGAATGGTCAATCCGGCTTCCTGCCACCGTTGCTGGAGCATCTCGCCCGATTCGGGTTCGGTCGCGACGTGGACAGCGACGATGTCGTCGGCGATCGACCGCGCGTAGGCCAGCGCGGTGACGGAGGCCCGGTTGAGCGAGGCGACCGGGACGACGGCGACGCTGCGCCGGGGAATCAGGCGCAGTCGCCGGCGCGCCTCGGCAGGATCCACGCGGAGTTGCTCCGCGACGGAGACGTAGTGTCGGTGGATAGCCAGCATCATACCGATCAGAACCGGGATCAGGACGACGACCATCCACGCACCGTGGACGAACTTGGTGACGATGACCACGAGCGTGACGATCCCGGTCGCCACTGCACCGATCGCGTTGATCGCGATGCTGTGCCAGGGGAGTGCGCGCCAGTGCCCCTCGGCGCTGCGCCACCAGTGCACCACCATGCTCGACTGCGAAAGCGTGAAGGCAGTGAAGACACCGACCGCGTAGAGCGGGATGAGTGCTGACACGCTCGCCTTCCGGACGATGACCAAGAGGCTGGTGAGGAGACCGAGCGTGACGATCCCTGTGGAGAAGGCCAGCCGGTCACCCTGGAAGCGGAACTGGCGCGGGAGGAAGCGGTCCCGCGCCAGGAAGTAGGCCAGACGCGGAAAGTCAGCGAACGCGGTATTGGCCGCCAGGAACAAGATGAGCGCAGTCGCTGCCTGGATCACGTAGTAGAACGGGGACTGATCGACCAGCGTGCGGGCGAGTTGCGAGACGATGGTCTCGCGTTCGCTCGGGATGAGGTGGAAGTGATAGCTCAGCAGTGTGATCCCACTGAAGAGAGAACCGAGGATCAGTCCCATGATGAGCAGCGTCGTGCGCGCGTTTTCCGCCTGTGGTTCTTTGAAGGCTGGTACGCCGTCTGCGATCGCTTCTACACCGGTGAGTGCCGTACTCCCCGAGGCGAAAGCGCGCAGGATCAAGAACAGGGTCAGCGGGCTCGAGGGCGCAGGGATCTCGTGGCGCACTGGGTGTGGCGTCGGACCGAGCCCCACGATCGAAGCCAGGCCGAGGAGGATCAGTACCCCGATGCTGGCGATGAACGCGTAGGTCGGCAGCATGAAGAGCGTGGCGCTCTCGCGGACTCCGCGCAAGTTGGCGATCGTCAGCACGGCGATCGCCGCGACTGCGGTCTCGACACGGTACGGGTAGAGGCTCGGGACAGCGGACGTGATCGCTGCCACGCCCGCCGAAACACTGACCGCGACGGTCAAGACGTAGTCGCTCAGGAGCGCTGCCGCCGCCAAGAGGCCGGGAGCTGTGCCGAGGTTGTCCTTGGTGACGATGTAGGTGCCGCCGCCGTGCGGATAGGCGCGGATCGTTTGCCGATAGGAGAAGACGACGATGGCCAGCAACAGCACGACCGCGATGCCGATCGGCAGGACAAACGCGTACGCAGCGCTACCGGCCAAGATGAGGATGCGGAGGATCTCCTCCGTGGCATAGGCTGTCGAGGAGAGCGCATCGCTCGAGAATACGGCCAGCGCCTTCGCCTTACCGATCCGCTCGTGCGCAGCCTCAGCTGTCCGCAGGGGGCGGCCGATGAGGGCACGTCGGATCCGCTGCCACGCCTTGCCGATCGGACTCGCCGGCTCGGCCAGTTCGGCGACGTAGCGGCCGGGCGCGACCTCGCGGAGGGGGAGATCGTTCGAGGCGATGCGTCGGATATACCGATCGCCCGGATGGGTGCCCGGAATACTGGTGCCGTTCTGTGTCGACGAGCTCGGCTCGCTTGTCTCCATACCGTGACCTCGTCGAGCGGAGTTATGGCCCCGCTCCTGGCCGGTGCAGGAGTATACACCTCGGCGAGTAGGGAGGGCGTCGTTCGGCGGTGGTACGCTTGTGCCCAGTGAGCTGGGCTCTGCCCGCGAGGTGACCAGTATGCTCTTGCCGGTCCTCCATACCTGTCCGACCTGCCCGAGTGTGCTGGGCTTTACGCTCTATCCGCCCACGCTGTTCTTGGTTCTCGTTCCGACGCTCGCCTATGCGCTGGCGCTCGCACGGCTCAGGAGGAACGGACGCTCCGTACCGACGAGCTGGCCGGTCGCCTTTTTCACCGGCATGCTCTCGGCGTTCGTCGCGCTGGCTGGGCCCCTCGACACCTGGAACGACGAGCTACTCACCATGCACATGGCGCAGCACCTCGTGCTCATCCAGGTCACGGCGCCCCTGCTTCTCTTGGGGCGGCCCGTCCAAGTCTTCCTGCGCGCGCTGCCGCCGCAGCGAGCTGGAGCCCTCACGCGGGTGCTGCTCCGTCCGCGCTGGACGCGTCAGCTCCTCCGCCTGCTGACTGCACCGCTGGTGGCCACGGCGCTCGCCAACGCGGCGCTCGTGGTCTGGCACTTCCCGGCGCTCTACACACAGGCGGTGTGGAAGCAGTGGGTGCACGATCTGCAGCACCTGAGCTTCTTCGGTACAGCTCTCCTCTTCTGGTGGCCGATCATCGACCCGGTACCGCGGCATCACCGCGTCAGCGGTCTCTGGGCCAGCCTCATGGTCTTCATCACCGCGGTGGTGAGTACGATCGTGGGGGCGATCCTGACCCTGGCCGACGACGTCCTCTACGAACCGTACCGCTCCGCGGCGATGCCGTGGGGCTTCACGCCGCTTCTCGACCAGCAGGTCGCTGGTCTCCTGATGTGGATCGGTGGAGGCACCCTCTACGTCGTCGTCATCCTGGTGCTCTTGGCACGCTGGCTGCTCCACGAGGAAGGTCGCCGCATGGTGAGCGAGCCAGCCTGAGCCGCCGCTCGCCCCGGCTGCGGCGCTCGGCTGGTGTCCAGCGGTGTTTCCCTTCTCCCAGTGCGCGACGGTGCCTGACGCTCCACTCCTCGCGCTGGCGGGCGGAGGAGTGTCGTCTCTCGTCGCCGCGGCCAGGCTGCTCCAGGCGTGACGGGCGGCTGCGTACCGTCTCCGGCTCGCGGGCGCGTCGTGCACGTCTCCTGCTCGCGACGCTGGTTCGTACCGGTCGGCACGGCATCCCGGCAGCCCGAGGAGCAGGACAGCCAGCAGTCACGAGACATGTCCGGGGCGTGTTCCCACTTGCCAGGCGCCGGTCGGCTGGGTATCGTGCCGGCAGTGCACGGCTTCGTCCGGTGCAGATGCGAGGAAGGACACGATGGACGCCTATCTCGTCACGAACGGCACGATTCTGACCATGGATCCGGCGCAGCCACAGGTCGAAGCGTTCGGTGTGATCGGTGACCGGATCGTCGCGACCGGCTCGCTCGCTACGGTGGAAGCGGCACTACCGCGGGGCTTCCGGCGCCTCGACCTCGCTGGTGCGACCTGCCTGCCAGGCTTCAACGAAGCACACAACCACATGATCAACTTCGGCTTCGTGCTCGCACAAGTCAACTGCCGGTACCCGCACGTGCGCTCGATCGAGGAGATCGTGCAACGGTTCGCCGAGCGGGTGCAGGAGACCCCGCCTGGGCGCTGGATCCGGGGCCGCGGCTACGACGACAACGTGCTCGCCGAGCACCGGCATCCCACGCGCTACGACCTCGACCGCGCCAGTACGGTGCACCCGCTGGTCCTGACGCACAGTTCGGGACATATGCTGGTCGCTAATTCCCTCGCGCTCCAGCTGGCCGGGGTGACGCGCGAGACGCCCGATCCGCCGGGCGGCCACATCGTGCGCGACGAGCATGGTGAGCCGACCGGTCTCCTCCAGGAAAACGCGATGGAACTCGTCGAGCGGGCGATCCCTGCCCCGACGCTCGAGGAGATGGTGGAGGCGCTCCGGCGCTGTAACGACGCCTACGTCGCGGCAGGGATCACCTCGAGTCAAGACGCCGGCTCCGATCACCCGCTCCAGATCGAGGCCTTTCAGCGCGCCGTCGAGCGCGGTGTCCTCGTGCTGCGGACCTCGATGATGATCCGTCACCAGCTCTTGCCGCACCTGCTCGGACTCGGGATCAAGCAGGGGTTCGGGAGCGATCGGCTCCGCATCGGACCGGTCAAGCTCTTTGCCGACGGCAGTTTGATCGGCCGTACGGCAGCCGTCAGCCGCCCGTTCCTCGGGGACCCCCGCCCGGACAACTGCGGGATCACCATCTGGACGCAGGAGGAACTCGACGAGCTGGTCTGGCAAGCGCACGCTGCCGGCTTCCAGGTGGCGACGCACGCCATCGGTGACCGCGCGATCGAGATGGTGTTGGATGCCTACGAGCGTGCGCTCGAGCGGATGCCGCGGTCGGATCACCGCCACCGCATCGAGCACGGTGGGGTGCTCCGCCCCGACCTGATCGATCGGATCGCCCGGCTCGGTGTCCTAGTGGTGAGCCAGCCGATCTTCATCGCCGAGTACGGTGACGGGTTCATCCGGCATCTCGGGCTCGACCGCATCCAGCTCACCTACCCATTCCGGAGCTTGCTCGAGGCAGGCATCCGGCTCGTCTTCTCGACCGATTGTCCGGTCTCAGCCTCTCAACCGCTGCGGTGCATCCAGGCCGCCGTCCTGGAGCGGACAGCCAGCGGGCGTTCCTTCGCGCTCGAGGAAGCGATCACGGTCGAGCAGGCGCTCCCGCTGTACACCGTGAACGGCGCCTACGCGACCTTCGAGGAGCACCGGAAAGGGATGCTCCGGCCTGGCATGCTCGCCGACTTCGTCGTCCTCGAGCGCGATCCGCGGCAGGTCGAGCCGGAAGCGCTGGCCGAGCTCCGTGTGCTGCGCACGGTGATCGGTGGCCAGACGGTGTACGAGGCGTAGTCAGATCACGCTCCCCTCGGTCGCGCGTACGCGCTCCAGCAAACCGGCGTCGGCCAGTTGCTGCCGGACTTCGTCGGGAGTGCGCTGACGACCGGGGAAGGTATCGTCCTCGCTCAGCCGGATCACGAGGCGCGCCGCCAATGCTGCGGCCAGTTGCAGGCTGCGCATGGTGATTTTGTCGAGCGTGTCCGCTTCCGTGTGGCCCCAGCCGCGCCCGATCAAGCCGGCGGTGGCGTCGCGGCTGCTCAAGGTCGCGTTGGGGATGCCGCGGAGCGCGAAGGGGAAGTGATCGGAGTGCGCATTGAGCTCGTCGCGGACAGTAAAGTCGTACGGGAGCGCTCGGGAGAGCGCCTGGAAGTACGGTACCAGTTCCGGGAGTCCCGAGAGCACCAGTTGTTCCTGCCCGCCGTTACCGCGTCCGGCTCCGTCGAGGTTGAGGACGAAGCGGATGCGTTCCCCACGAGCGGAACTCTGGGCTGCGTGGTAGTAGGCGCCGAGCAAGCCCAGTTCCTCGGCTCCGAAGCAGATCACCCGGACCGTGCGGCTGAGCTGGCCGCGCAGCCGCGCCAACGCGCGCCCGACTTCCAGCCCCACGACAGTCCCGGCACCGTCGTCGCCAGCGCCCTGGGCGATATCGTGGCTATCGTAATGGCCACCGACGAGGACGATCTCCTCGGGACGCGTGCGCCCGCGGATTTCACCGATGACGTTGGCCGACTCCGCATCGCGCGTGCGGTTCTCCGTCGCGATGCGGACACGCAGCTGACCGCGCTGCGCCAACCGGCGGAGGAACATCCCCGTCTCGTAACTCAGCCCGAGGCCCGGTATCGGTGCCTCGCGGTCGACTGCCCGGCTGCCGTTTGGGTTGCGCCCCGTCAGCGAGCCGGTGATGTGCAGTTGTCCTGGGTTCTGGTTGATGAACAGGACGGCTACGGCACCGCGCTGGACGGCCCAGTTGAACTTGTCGGTACGATGGCTCTTCCGCTCACCCGGGCGGTTGGTTTCGGCGTCGGTCAGGACGATCCGACCGGGGATCGCAGTTGCGAGTCGCTCGAAGTCGGGGAGTTCTCCCTCGCCGACGTCGATCACCTCCGCCTCGAGGTGTGCGCTCGGGCAGTACGGCATGGCGATCGCTGGCAATGACCGCTCGAGTGGCTCGAGGACAGTGAGATGGCACGGGCCGCGTTCCCAGGTCGCCATCGGGAACGGCTCCAAGCGGACGTTCTCGAGGCCATAGGCGCGCATGCGCTCGGCGAGGAAGGCCGCGGCACGCCGTTCCTGTTCCGAGCCAGCGAAGCGGTGACCGAGGTCGTCGCACAGGAACACGAGGTTGCGCCAGGCCTCGTCCGACGTCCAGATCTCGCCCAGCACGACGCGATCCAGTTCACGCAGCTGTTCCCGTTCCATGCTCGCTCCCTTCTCCGTGAACCGCTCGTTCTCCGAGCAGTCACGTTCCGACCGACGAGAGAAAACGCTCCACC
>JBEPZP010000054.1:0-11220 GCA_041640735.1 Thermomicrobium sp. | reverse complement strand
CACTGTACTGTCGGTACCGTCTTCGGTCGACAGGATTGACACCCGTTTCGGCGATGTGCTAGTATGCAGATCTCAGATCCTCGCAAGTCAGCCTAGTGCGGTAGCGTCACACTGTAAGACGATCGAGGAACGGACAGCATGGCAACGTACATCGTTCGTCGGCTCTTGATGGTCATTCCGACGTTGATCGCGATTTCGTTGATCACCTTCATCATCATGCATGCGACGCCAGGGAGTCCTCTCCAACCACGCGCGCCACAGGCCAACCCGCTCCCACCAGCTGCGCAAGAGGCCCTCGCCCGCAAGTACGGGCTCGACAAACCGCTCTGGGAGCAGTATTTGACCTACCTGCGCAACATCTTCACGTTGGACTTCGGGTATTCGTATCAGTACCAGACACGAGAAGTCCGTGAGATCATGGCTAGTACGCTCCCTGTGTCCCTCCACCTGGGCATCATGGCGATGACCGTGGCCATCCTCATCGGCATTCCCCTCGGCGTCATCGCCGCGATCAACCAGAACGGCCCGGTCGATTACCTGTGCAGTATCATCGCCACGCTCGGCGTCGCGGTCCCCAACTTCATCCTGGCGCTGTTCTTGATCGTGACTTTCGTTCTCCTCATCCCGGTCATCCCGCGGACCGGCGGCTGGGACTCGCCGATCGACTGGGTGCTTCCGACCATCGCGCTCGCGCTCGGTCCGATCGGCATCATCGCCCGCTACACCCGGGCGAGCATGGTGGAAGTCCTGCGCCAGGACTTCATCCGCACCGCCTACGCGAAAGGGTTGAGCGATCGGCAAGTGATCGTGCGCCACGTGCTCAAGAACGGGCTCATCCCGCCCATCACCATCCTCGGGCCGATGTTCGCCGCCATCGGCACCGGTTCTCCGTTCGTGGAGAAGATCTTCCGGATCCCCGGCATGGGCCGCTTCTTCGTCGACAGTTTGATCGCGCGGGACTACCCCATGATCATGGCTGTCATCCTGATCTACGGCGCCTTTCTCGCCGTGATGAACATCGTGGTCGATATCCTGTACGGCATCGTCGATCCGCGTATCCGCCTGACGTGAGACGGGCTCGAGCTATGGAAGGAGCGCGTGGATGACGACGACCGGAGCTGGGGCGACTGGACGCGCGGAACGGTTGGACGCGCTCGTCTGGGCAGCTCGTCCCCATCGGACGCTCTGGCGCGATGCCTTCAGCCGTTTGCTCGCCAACCGCCTGGCGATGTTCGGTCTCGTCATGGTCACGCTCTTCACGTTGATGGCGATCTTCGCTCCCGTCCTCGCACCATACCCGTACGACCGGATCGACTTCTCCGCCATTTCCCAGTTCCCGACCTGGACCGGCAAGTATCCGCTCGGAACCGACCTCGTCGGGCGCGACATGCTCAGCCGGCTCATTTGGGGCGCACAGGTGTCGATGGCGGTCGGGCTCGGCGCGCAAGTGATCGTCTTTCTCATCGGCGTGCCGATCGGCGCACTCGCCGGCTACGTCGGTGGACGGGTCGACGCCTTCTTGATGCGTTTCGTCGACGTGATGTACGCCTTCCCGCAGCTCCTCTTCGTGATCCTCATCATGACCGCGCTCGGACGCGGCATGCAGAACATCTTCATCGCGATCGGTGTGACCGGCTGGGTCACGCTGGCTCGCTTGACGCGTGCCGAATTCCTGGCGCTGCGCGAGCGCGACTTCGTCCTCGCCGCGCGTGCTGCCGGTGCCTCGCCCTGGCGAATCATTACCCGGCACATGTTGCCGAACGCCCTCTCGCCGATCATCGTAACGCTCACCTTCGGCGTCCCACAGGCGATCTTCACCGAGGCAGCGTTGAGCTTCATCGGTATCGGGATCCCCGAACCGCGACCGAGCTGGGGCAAGATGGCCGGAGAGACGCAGCAGTACATCACGTCGTACTGGTACATGCCGATCTTCCCGACCATCCTCATCGCGCTCTTGATGCTCAGCTTTACCTTCCTCGGTGACGGGCTCCGGGACGCCCTCGACCCGCGCACGCGGAAACGCAACTGACCGAAAGGAGGTGACGCGCACGACGCGACGGACGACGAGCGATCCAGACGACTCAGCTGCTCATGAGGTCAATCGGAGAGGAGGAGGTCAGATGCACGACAAACTCCGCTGGTGGGAAGACCCTGAACAGGTCGCCCTGCTCTGGAAACGCTTCCAAGCCATCAACATGGACCGCCGCGAGTTCGTGCGCATCGTCGGTGCGATCGGCGGCGCCACCGGCACCGCCCTGGCGCTCGCTGCCTGCCAACGCGGTGAGGAAGCTCCGCCGACACCAGCGGTCGCCGTGACACCACCCCCCGTACCCACTCCCACTCCGCCCGTTGCCGTCGGTCCCACACCGACCGCAGCTCCCACCCCGACCGAAGTCGAAGGCGAACTCGCCGAGGACCAGGTGTTCCGCACCAACATGGAACGCGACCCCCAGAGCTTCGACTTCAACCGCGACCTCTACTGCGAGGGCGATCCGGCCTGCTTCGCCATGCTCGGCATGTTCACCCCGGACCTCGAAGTCGTCCCGGACATCGCCGAGCGGTGGGAACCGAACGAGGACGCCTCTGTCTGGACGTTCTACCTGCGCAAGGACAGCTACTGGAGCAACGGCGACCCCGTCACGGCTCACGACTACGAGTGGTCGTGGAAGCGACAGCTCGATCCGGCGACTGCCGCGCCGTACGCCGGCTTCCTCTACGACATCAAGAACGCCGAAGCGTTCAACACGCAGCAACCCGGCGTGACGCGCGACGATGTCGGCGTCAAAGCACTCGACGACTACACGCTGCAAGTCACGCTCGAGGGCCCGCGCGGGTACTTCCCGATCCTCGCCGCCTACATCGCGGCAGCTCCGGCGCACCGACCATCGGTCGAGAAGTTCGGCGACAAGTGGACCGAAGCCGAGAACATCGTCTGCAACGGCCCCTTCAAGCTGGTCCGCTGGGAACACGACAAGATCGTCGTCCTGGAAAAGAACGAGAAGTATTGGAACGCGAAGAACATCACGTTGCAGCGGGTGGAGCGGCCGATCATCCCGAGCGAAGCAGCGTTGCAAGCCTACGAAAACAACGAGATCGACTGGATGTGGCGCGGTCCGCTCGGGCAGCTCGACCGCGTACGCTCCGACCCCAAGCTGAGCCAGGAATACAAGCAGTTCAACCTCTTCGGCACCTGGTACCTCGTCCCTGACCCACAGTACGAACCGTATAACCTCAAGGAGGTCCGCCGCGCGATGGCTCATGCCATCGATCGCGAGACGATCGTCAAGCAGGTCCTCAAGGGTCTGGCGACGGTCGCCTACACTTTTACGCCACCTGGCATGCCGTACTTCATCGAACCCGACGACAAGATCCTCGAGTTGACTGAGTACAACCCGGACAAGGCACGCGCCTGGCTCAAGGGAACACCCTATGAAGGCGGCAAGAACTGGCCAAGAGGACTGACGCTCACCCACCGCGAGGAGGGTGACGCACCTAAGGCAGCCGCCGCCGCCATCATCCAGATGCTCAAGGAAGTGCTCGGTATGGAGATCGAGCACATCATCGGCGAGCCACGTGAGACCTACGAGCGGATGTGGAAGCACGAGATCCCGCTCATGTGGGTTCGCTGGTACGTCGACTATCCCGACCCCGCCAACACCCTCTTCCAGGTCTGGTACTCCAAGGCACCGACCGGCCGCCGGCATTATTGGTCCAACGACGAGTTCGACCGTCTTACCCTCCAGGCCAACGGTGAACAAGACCCGCAGAACCGCTACCAGCTCTACTACCAAGCTCAGCTCATCCAGCTGGAAGAGGCGGCAGCGATCTACGTCTACAACCCGTGGAACTACGGCTTGATGAAGCCGTGGGTCACGAACTTGCCGCGCAACCGGAACGGGGATTTTATGCCCGAATGGAATATCTTCTTGCGTCACTACGACTATTACAAGATCCTCAAGCACTGATTTCGACCCGAGACGACGGAGCGCGGTGGCACCCTCACGACTGCGGTGCCACCGCGCTGCTGTCCCCGCCCCGAAACAGTCCGGGGCAGCTACGGTATCTCCCAATCCCAGCGGCAACCAGCCACGCGCGTCCCGGTCGGTTCCGGGCTCCCCCCTGGTCCCGGCTCGATGGTGAGCTCCATACCACGGTAGTCGCTCCAGACGCCGCCTGCTTCCACGAGCAGCAACGCGGTACCGCGCGCGTCGGGGACGAACACTCCAGCGTCCTCGCGGCTGCCGTCACTGCGGAGCAACCACAACTGGTAGACGCGGCCTCGCCCCGACGCTGGTAACCCGTCGAAAGCGACCACACTACTCCGCCCACTACGGGCGAGATAGACGCGACCGACCACGGCCGGGAGCTCCGGGACTTCGCCCCGCATCTCGATCGACCAGTCGGCCGCCGCCAGCACGGCGGCGACGGTCGCCTGCTGACGAGCGAGGTCGTCGAGCCGCTGATCCGCTCGCGTGACAGCCAGGATGAGGGCGAGGACGAGAAGCCCGGCAGCCACCGCAGCGAGGCCGCGGGCCCAAGCGAGCCGCCAGCGCCGTCGTCCCTCTCCAGCCGCCATCGCCAAGACTCGCGACCGCAGAGCAGGTGGTGGCGCATGCTGTGGCACGGCAGCGCCGAGCCAGCCGAGCGCCTCCTCGATCCGTCGCAAGGACTCCCGACACGGTGCGCAGGTCTCGAGATGCCGGGCCACACGCACCGCTTCCTCGGGCTCCAACTCCCCCAAGGCGTACTCGACCAGTGCTGGTTCGTGCTCGCTCAGCGAGAATCGGTCCATCGCTCACGCTCTCTCAACAGTACCTCCGCGAGCCGCCGGAGCGCCGCACGGAGACGCGTCTTGACCGTGCCGAGCGGAAGACCGAGGCGTTCGGCGATCTCGCGCTGGGTGAAACCACCGAAGTACGCCAGCTCGACGATCTCGCGTTGATCGTGCTCCAGCTCCGCGACCGCGCGGCGAACCCGCTCGAACTCCTCGCCGAGGACCGCCATCTCGTCCGGATCACTGGGAGCGACGGACGCCTCGAGAACGTGCACGCGTTGGGCCAAGGAGCGATCGCGCTGAGTACGACGAAGCGCATCGATGGCACGGTTGCGCACGCTCCGCAGGAGCCACGGAGCGAAAGCGCCCCGCTCCGGATCGTACGACTCGGGGTATCGCCACAGGTGGAGGAACACCTCGTGGGTGATGTCCTCGGCGACCGTGCGGTCGCGGACGATGCTCAGCGCGAGCGAATACACCGACCGCCCGTAACGGTCGTAGAGCTCAGCGAGCGCAGCGGTGTCCCGGCTACGGAGCCGCGCGATCACCTCGCCATCGCTCGCTGGGGAGAGATCGTTTGTCATCCGCGCCCCAGTGCTTGGTCATCCGCACTACCCCTATCATACGCGCTGCCCGAACGGCGTAGGATTGACGATGGGGAACGATCGCTCCCGCGCGGAGGGAGGGCTCGACCGATGCAACGACGGACACTCGGTGTCACCGCACTCCTAGCGTTCATGGCCGGTTGGCTCGCCGGCAGCGGCTGTTTGAACGTCCGCATCGCCCCTAGCTCGCCGACCGCGACGACGGCTGCTCCCGTTGCGGTCACGCCGACAGCAGCAGCGAGTCCCATCGCTCAGGTTCCCACCACGCCGGTAACCCTGGTAGTCACCGCGCCAGCTGCACCGGTAGGAGCGAGCGACTTCGAGACGGCGATCGAGAACGTCGCGGCACAGGTGACACCCGCCGTCGTCTACGTCGCCATCCGCGCTGTCGTGCCGAGCCTGTTCGGTTTCGGGCAGATCCAACAGGGGGTGGGATCTGGCGTCATCTTCGATCCGCGCGGGTACGTCCTCACCAACGATCACGTCATCGCCGGCGCACAGGAAATCCAGGTCGTGCTCGGTGACGGCCGGCAATTCACCGGTCGGGTCGTCGGCCGCTCACCGGCCAACGATATCGCCGTCGTCAAGATCGATGGGCAAGACCTTCCAGTAGCCCGGCTCGGCGACAGTGACCAACTGCGCGTCGGCCAATGGGTCGTGGCGATCGGGAACGCGCTCGGGCTCGAGGGAGGGCCGACAGTCACTGCCGGCGTCGTCAGCGCCCTCAACCGCACCATCGCCGATGCCCCGGGCACGACCTTCGGCCCGCTCATCCAGACCGATGCCGCCATCAACCCCGGCAACTCCGGCGGACCGCTCGTCAATCTCCGCGGCGAGGTCGTGGGCATCAACACGGCGAAGATCCAGACGGCCGAAGGAATCGGTTTCGCGATCCCGATCAACAAGGCGAAGGAGATCGTCCAACAGCTGCTCGAAGCGCGCCCGCGCCCGTACCTCGGCATCATCTCGGTACCCGTCACGCCCGCCTTGGCGGCCGCCTACGGACTGGCGGTGAGTCGCGGCGTCCTGGTGGTCGACGTCGAGCCAGGGAGTGCGGCGGCGCAAGCCGGTATCCAGTCGGGCGACATCATCATCGGCTTCGAGGATCGCACGATCGCCAGTGCGGACGACCTCCAAACCGCGCTCGCGAGTCACCAGCCAGGTGACCGCGTCACCGTCGTGGTCAACCGCAACGGACGAGAGCTCCGTCTCGAGGTCACGCTCGGTACCGCACCAGTCATCCGATGAGGAGTCGCGTCATGACGCCCCAGACCCGGCTCATCGTCGAGCAACTCGTCCGCGACTTCGGACGACCCGCTCCCAGGGATCCAGCTCGCCAGCAGTTGGTGGAGACGCTGGTCCAGCGTGGGGTGCTGCGGTCAGGCAGCGACGTGCTCACGCTCCTGGCTCCGGCCGAATTGGTCGGCGCACTCGCCGACCGCGGCGCGCACGTCACCGCAGTCGAGCCGCTCGAGCCGCTCCTGGAACGGGCACGCCAACACGGGCCGACGACGTCGGCACACGTCCACTGGGTCAAACGCGACCCGCATCGCCTTCCGTTCCGGCGCGCGTTCGATCTCGTCCTCGCGCCAGCGCTCGTCCTCGGAGTGACCGGGCGGGAGGAGGACGACGAAGAACTCCTCCGTACCATGGCGAGCGCGCTCAGGCCGGACGGCACCGTTGTCCTCGAACTGCCCAACCGCGACCTGCTCATCCGCGATTCGGTCGAGCGAGTGTGGGGTGAAGTCGACGGACTCTACGTCCTCGTGCACCAACGGTGGCTACCAATGGAGGGATCGCTTCGCGTGCGCTGGCACTTGCTCGGCCCACACGGCCTGCGCGAGCCGCACGAGCGGAGCCTGCGCCTCTACACGGCGAGCGAGCTCGTCCAGCTCTGTCGCCGGGCCGGGTACCGCACTGTCGAGTGCTGGGGCGACGACGACGGGAGTCCGTACGACCTGTGGTCACCTCGGCTGCTCTTAGTCGCCAGGACGGAAAGCGCAACGAGCGAGCCGCTCGTCGTCGGCTGAGTCGGACACCCGCGAGGAAGGACGTGGTCACGCGTGACGGCACGACCGCTCGTCCAGATGGTCAACGCTGAACGGATCGTCGTGCTCGGCTGGGGACGGGCTATCCTCGCCCAGCTGGCGCATCCCCTCGTTACGCTCGGCGTCGCCGAACACTCCCGCTTTGCGGTAGACACGTGGTCGGCACTCCAGCGCTGGCGCCGGACCGTCGGTGCCATGCGTGCGCTCACCTTCGGGCCCACCGACGCCGCAGTCGCAGCTGCTACGCGGATCGCTCGGACGCATGACCGCGTGCAGGGTACCCTCCGCGAGCCACTCGGGCGCTTCCCTCCCGGTACGCCGTACTCAGCTCACGATCCAGAGCTCTTGACCTGGGTCCACGTCACCACGATAGAAGCGACGCTCGTCGCCTACGAGCGCTTCGTCGCACCGCTCGATCCGGCCGCGCGGGACCGCTACTGCGCCGAAGCGACCGCGATGGAAGGCTGGCTGGGCGTTCCCCGCGGCACGTTCCCGAGTTCATGGTCGGAGTTGATCGCGATGATCGAGCGCTTCCGCGACGGCGGGACCGTGGTCGTGACACCGTTGGCCCAGGCGCTGGCAGCCCGCGTGCTGCAGCCCCCGCACCCGTGGTGGCTCGGGCCAGCAGTGGGTCTGTGGCGATGGGTGACGATCGGGCTTCTTCCAGCGTGGCTCCGCGAGGCGTACGCGGTACCGTGGTCCGAGCGCGACGAGCAGCTCTTCGAGCGATGGTGCTCCTGCGTACGGACCATCTGGTCGAGGCTGCCGGGGGCAGTCCGTCACTGGCCCGAAGCACGCCGAGGCAGAGCACTCCCTATCCCACCCAACCGAATCGCTGGAGCAGGAGCAGCGCGATGAACCGACCTTGGCAGCGGGTCCGGGACCTCGGTCTCGCACTCCTGCTCTTGACGCTCAGCGTCGTCATCGCCAGCGCCACGCTCGTCCGGTACGCGCGCTCGTCCACCCCGGCGGCGTCACCGACCCCTGTCCCTTCACCCACGGCGACCCCGACACCGACGCCGGTGCCCTCACCGACACCGACACCGCCGCCCCTCACGGCGCGGGCCGTCATCGTCGTAGACCTCGCTGACGATCGCGTCCTGTTCGAGCAGGACAGCCGCAGGCCACTTCCACCGGCTAGCACGCTCAAGCTGCTCACCGCCGTGACGGTAAAGGACCTGCTGTCGTCCGAAGAGATCGTCACCGTCCAGCCGGAGGACGTCGTCGACCCGACCGTCGAGTCGGCGATGGGCCTCGCTGCCGGGGACACGGTGACCGTGCACGACCTCCTGATCGGCCTCCTCCTGCCGTCCGGGAACGATGCGGCACGCGCACTCGCGCGCGTCGCCGGCGAGCGGCTCGCCGAGCCGAGCGACCGTCCGCCGCGGGAACGGTTCCTCACTGCCATGCGGGCCAAGGCGGCAGCGCTCGGGCTCGAGGAGACGGACGTCCAGACGCCGGACGGGAGCGACGCGCCAGGCCAAACGACGAGCGCCGCCGACCTCGCTCGCCTCGCCCGTGCGGTCCTCGCCGACCCGGAACTCGCCGCCATCGTGGCGCTGCGCGAGGCCGCGGTGCGCGTCGGGGGCCCTCAGGCACGCGTCCTCCAACTGACGAACACCAACGAACTCCTCGGCCAGCTCGGTGTGGTCGGCGTCAAGACGGGCACGACACCGGAGGCGGGCCAATGCCTGGTGGCTGCCTGGCGCACGCAGGACGAGCGCTTGTTCGTCGGCGTCGTGCTCGGGAGCCAAGACCGCTACGGCGACCTGCGTGCCATCATCGAGTGGGTCGCCGCGACGACCGGCAGCGTACCCGTGCCGTAGCGTCACCGGCTGACACAGGCGACCGAGCGGTCACCCGCGTAGGAGCACCACCAGCCCACCGATCACCAGGGCCACGAGCAGCGCCCACAGACTGAACACCAACGCGGTGCCGTAGCGGCGCCAGACCACCGGCGCCGGGTCAGCGGCGGCACGCGCCGCATCCGCGCGCACTTCAGGCGGGATCAGGCGGAAGGCGAGGAAGAGGCCGAGCGGCACGATCACCAGATCGTCCAGGTGCCCGACGACGGGGATCGCGTCCGGGATGAGGTCGAGGGGGCTCAGGGCATAGGCGAGGACGCAGGCGATGGCCACGCGGGCGTACCAAGGCGTCCGCGGGTCGCGCCAGGCAGCGACGAGGACACGCAGGGCGCGCTGCAGGCGTGCAATCGCCTGCAGCTCCGAACCTTCCCTCCGTTCGAGCACCGCACCCACTTCCCGCGTCGAAAGCCTGCTGGCCGAAAACCGAGCAGCCGCGTCGCTGCTCACGAGGCAGATGCCGGCCGTACCCGGAGTTCGCGATCGGGCAGCGCAGCGAGCACTTCCGCCACGACCTCGTAACGACCGAACGACGGCATCAAGTAGATCCCGTGCGCGAACTCCTGCACCTGGAGTGCAAGTTCCCGCGCCATGGCGACCCCCTCTGCCCGCCCGTTCGGCCCGGCACGGCGCATCCGTTCCAGCGCCTCCTCGGTCAACGTGATACCCGGCACCTCGTTGTGGAGGAAGAGCGCATGCCGGTAGCTCTGGAGCGGGAGGATACCGATCAAGACCGGCACCGTCAGCGGCCCGTACCGTTCCTCGTAAGCGCGCTGGAAGTCGTGCCAGGTCTCGACGGCGTAGATCGGCTGCGTCATCACGAAGTCGGCACCAGCTGCGATCTTGCGCTGCAGTCGCTCCAACTCCTCGTCGCGGTTCGGCCGCGTCGGGTCACAGGCGACACCGATGGTGAAGCTGGCGAGCTTGCCGAGCGGTGCGCCGCCGGCGTCTTCGCCCCGGTTGAACGCGCGGAGGATATGGACGAGGCCGATCGAGTCGACGTCGTACACCGGTGTGGCATGCGGATAGTCACCCAAGGTCGGCGGGTCACCGGTCAGCGCCAGGATGTTCCGCACCCCCAGGGCGTGAGCCCCGAGGAGATCGGCCTGGAGCCCCATGAGGTTCCGGTCGCGCGTCGTGAAGTGCAAGATCGTCTCGACGCCCGCCTCGTGCTGCAGGACATAGCAGAGAGCGAGCGCGCTCATCCGTACGCGCGCCATCGGGCTATCAGCGACATTGATGAACTCGACGCCGACCTCGCGCAGCATCTTGGCGCCAGCGATCGCCTTTTCCGGGTTCAACCCCTTGGGCGGATCGATCTCGACGCTGACGACGAAGTCGCGACCGAGGCGTTGCGCCAGGCGCGTCGGACCGTCCGCCGCGACGATCGGTTGCAACCGACGTTCTCCGACGCGGATACGCTGGCGCGTCTCCGCACCGTCCCGTTCTTCGAGCGCCCGGCGCATCGCCGCGATATGCGCGGGCGTGGTCCCGCAACAGCCGCCGAGCAGCCGCACACCGAGCGCCCGCGCCTCTCGGGCGAAGTCGGCGAAGTATTCCGGCGAGGCCCCGAAGATGACGCGATCGCCGACGACGGTCGGCCACCCCGCGTTCGGCATCGCCGAGAGTGGTATCCCCCAACGGTTGGCTGCTGCCATACGCCGCAAGACCTGGAGCGTGCCTTGCGGCCCCACGCTGCAGTTGACGCCGACGACGGTGGCACCGAGCTCGACCAACGCCTCGAGCACCTCCTCGGGTGTCTGTCCGGCGACAGTGCGCCCGTCCTGCGCGAACGTCATCTGTGCGACGATCGGCAGATCGCAGACCGCGCGGGCGGCCAGCACGGCCTGACGCATCTCCTCCAGCTGCGCGATCGTCTCCACGATGATGAGATCGACACCGCCCTCCAGGAGCGCTTCGATCTGCTCCCG
>JBEPZP010000053.1:0-11347 GCA_041640735.1 Thermomicrobium sp. | reverse complement strand
TGGGAGCGAGCCGAAGTTGACGCCGATGCGGATCGGGACACCGCGCTCCTTCGCCTTCTTGACGACTTCCCGGACCTCTTCCGGCTTGCGGATGTTCCCCGGGTTCAGGCGCAGTTTATGCACACCCGCTTCCAGCGCCTTGAGCGCGAGCGTGTGCTCGAAGTGGATGTCGGCCACCACCGGTATCGGCGATCGTGGCACGATCTCGGCGAGCGCGGCTGCGGCTACGCGATCGGGTACGGCGACGCGCACGATCTCACATCCCGCGTCGGCGAGTTCGTGGATCTGGCGAAGGGTCGCTTCAGGGTCGCGGGTATCGGCAGTCGTCATCGATTGCACGACGATCGGAGCATCGCCGCCGATCTGAACGTCTCCTACCCAAACGGGACGGGTCTTGCGACGCTGGTACGCCATCGTTCTGCGGTCCCTCCTGTCGGCCTCGCAGCGGCCTGAGTTGCACCGTATCAAGTGTGCCTCAACCGCGACGAGGCCGTCGATCGCTCGCTACCGCAACAACGATTCACCGCTGAGCAGGCGACCGATATCCACAAAGACGATGACGAACATGAACATGAGCAGGAGGGCGAACCCGATAAGATGGATGAGTCCCTCCTTTTCGGGAGAGATGCGTCGCCTGCGGATCGCTTCCACCAGGACGAAGAAGAGGCGTCCTCCGTCCAGTGCAGGGAACGGGATGAGGTTGAGGATCGCCAGATTGATCGAAATGAGCGCCGTCAGGTGCGCCAAGGTGACCCACGCCGGTTCGGGGCTGATCTGGAGAATCTCCGAGGTCAGTTGCCCCATACCGATCGGCCCAGCGAGGTCGCTCAGCGAAGCCTCGCCGCGCAGGAGCATGACGAGTCCGCCGATCATGAGCGCGACGAGTGCCACTGTCTGCGTCGCGGCTTCGAGCGGTGCTCTCCAAAGAGGCACACGACTCATCTCCAGCGTGGGGCGCAAGGTCAACCCGACATGGGGAAACGCATCGTCCGGTGCCTGCGGAACCTCGAGTGCGACGGTGACGGGCTGGCCGTCGCGGGCGAGTTCTACCGTCACGCGCTGGCCGGCGTAGTGACGGAGCGCGAGGCTGTAGGCTGCTGCGTCTTCGATCGGATACATGCCGATGCGGAGGAGCCGGTCTCCAGGGCGGATACCGGCCAGTGCTGCCGGAGAACCATCCTCCACGGCGGTGACCGTCAGAGTCGCTGCGGGTTCCATCATGACGCGGATCCCGGTGCGACCCTGCCCTGGTGGCGGCGCCTCGCGTGGAACGACGACCGTTTCTACACGCTCCGTGCCGCGCTGGATCGTGACGGTTAACGGTTTGCCGGCCGCCTGTTCCGTCGCGCGGATCAGTTGCTCGGCATCCCGGACCGGTTTCCCATCGACTGCGACCAGCCGGTCACCTGGTTGCCACCCGGCCATTGCTGCTGGCGAATCGGGGGCGACGTCGGCAACGTACAAGTGGTAGCGAGGCTCTCCACGGAAGAGGACCAACACGAGCACGAGGAGGAAAGCGACCAATACGTTCATGAGCGCTCCGGCACCGAAGAACACCGCGCGCTGCCAGCGTGGCTTGGCATGGAGGCTGTCGGGTCCTTCGCCTGCATCGTCTTCGCCGACGACGCGCACGAAGCCCCCCAGCGGAATCGCGTTGATGGAGTAGAGGACTCCACCGCGTCGTATCCCGAAGAGTCGCGGTGGAAGGCCAATGCCGAACTCGAGCACTCTGATGCCGAACAAGCGTGCCGCCAAAAAATGCCCGAGTTCGTGAGCGAGGATAAGGATGGCCAGGATCGGGACGATGTAGAGCGCTTGCATCGTGTCGTCGCCTTCCGCGGCCGAACGTCCGGCCGGACCGCCTAACTGTATCGGCCGGTCACCTCCACTGTCAAACGAGGGGAGCGATCGCATTTTCGGTCGTTGGAGTATCTGCGGGACCGAGAGCTGCGCTTCAGGGGGTGAAGTAAGCAGGAGGTACGTCTTGTCAACAGATCGTGGCTCGGAGACAATAGCCGCGTCCTGCCGGAAAGTGCGGCATGGGGCGGCAGGATACGGTCGGTCCGGGATGGATAGGGAGGTCGAGCCTTGATCATCGGAATTCCGCGGGAGATCAAGCTGCGGGAATATCGAGTGGCGCAACCGCCTCACGGGGTGCGCGAACTCGTGCGGCACGGTCACACGGTGTTGGTCGAACGTGGCGCCGGTCGCGGGAGCGGCTTCGACGACGAGGCTTACCTCGCGGCCGGTGCGCAGCTCGTCGACGATGCGGCGACAGTCTGGGCCGAAGCGGATGTGATCATCAAGGTCAAGGAGCCGATCGAGCCGGAGTATCCGTATCTGCGTCCGGGACTCATCCTGTTCGCGTACCTGCATCTGGCGGCCAACGAACAGCTGGCACGCGTCCTACTCGACCGCCAGGTCACGGCGATCGCCTACGAGACGGTCCAGTTGGCCGACGGATCACTGCCCTTGCTCGCCCCGATGAGCGAGGTGGCTGGGCGGCTGGCTGTGCAAGTGGGCGCTTACTACCTGATGGAGCCGTACGGAGGGCGCGGTGTCCTTTTGGGCGGAGTACCGGGTGTGCAGCCTGGTCGGGTCGTCATCGTCGGGGGCGGGACCGTCGGCACCAATGCCGCGCAGATGGCTTTGGGACTGGGTGCCGACGTCATCCTCTTCGATATCAACATCGATCGCCTGCGTCATCTCGAGTCGATCCTACACGGACGGTTCCATACCCGGATGGTGAGCGAGCAGGTGCTCGGCGAGGTGATCAGCGAAGCGGACCTGGTGATCGGTGCCGTATTGGTTCCAGGCGCTCGGGCTCCGAAGGTGGTCACGCGCGCCATGGTGGCGTCGATGCGCCCTGGGAGCGTGATCGTCGACGTTTCGATCGACCAAGGTGGCTGTGTCGAGACGGCCCGCCCGACGACGCACGACGACCCGGTGTACGAGGCCGAAGGGGTTCTGCACTATATGGTCACCAATATGCCCGGAGCGGTGCCGCGCACCAGCACTCTGGCGTTGAGTAACGTGACGCTTCGCTATATCCTCGAGCTCGCAGATCTGGGTCTGCAAGATGCGCTTCAGCGCGACCCAGCACTCGCCAAAGGCGTTAATGTGTTTAGAGGGAGGATCACGCATCCTTCCGTGGCTGAATCGCTCGGGCTTCCGTACACTCCGCTCGAGTCGCTGTTGTGAGTGGGGCGTACGGCGCTTGCCCGTTCGATGCACAACGGAGTATGCGCGGGAGAGTGGAGGCGATGCCGATGCATGAGGTGATCGAGCAGTTCCTCGCTGGTGTGGTTCGCGAACGGGGGCTCTCGCCGAATACCATAGCGGCCTACCGAAACGATCTCGAGCAGTTCGCGAGCTATCTCCGCCAACAGCATCACCTCGCCGATTGGCATACGCTCCGCAGCGAACACCTCGAAGCGTTCCTGCGGTATCTCCGCGAGCGACAGTATGCCGATACGACGACGGCTCGCAAGCTGGCAGCGATCAAAGCGTTCTGCCAGCATTTGGTGCGCTCAGGAATGTTGGAGAGTAATCCGACGGACGGGCTGCCGACGCCGAGGGTCGGCCGCTTCACACCACGCGCGTTACCGGTCGACGCAGTGCGTTCCTTGATCGCGGCGGCTTCGGGGGATCGGTCGCCCGAGGGGTTGCGTGACCGAGCGATGCTCCTCACGCTGGCCACCACCGGGTTGCGCGTGAGCGAGCTGACCGCGCTCGACGTCCCCGACATCGATCTCGCACGCCGCGAGTTAGTGGTCCGCCGAGCCAATGGGCGCGAGCGGCGCGTCCCGTTGTCGGAGGAAGCGGCACAAGCCCTCCGCGAGTACCTCGAGAAGGCACGACCGCTCTTCGCTCCCGCGCCGGGGGAGCAGGCTGCGTTCCTGAACCACCGTGGCACCCGTCTCACCCGGCAGGGTTTCTGGTTGATCCTCAAAGGGTACGCGCAGGCGGCTGGAATTCCCGATGTGACGCCCCACACGCTTCGCCATACGTTCGCGGTGCAGGCACTCGCCAATGGCTGGGAACTCCGAGACGTCCAACGTGTCCTCGGGCACGTCAGCCCAGCGACGACGCAGATCTACCGGCAACTCGTACAGGGGTTCGTGCAGCCGGATGGTCATCGAGGCAGCGAGGCGGAATACTTCCATCCGGTAGCGCCTGAGAGAGGGGCGGCCGAACCGCGCCAGATCGATGCCTGAACGCTGCGACGATCGCCGTTGGTCAGCCCCTCGTCGGTGACGAGCGGCTGTGCGTGCCGAAAGAGAGGACGGTACATGGACGCGAGTCGTGCCTCCACGGTGCGGTTGGAAACGATCGTGTCGCTGGCCAAGCGACGCGGATTCGTCTACCCAGGAAGCGAGATCTACGGGGGGCTCGCCAACACCTGGGACTATGGACCATTAGGAGCGGAGCTCAAGCGCAACATCAAGAACGCCTGGTGGGAGTATTTCATCCAGCGACGCGAAGACATGGTCGGTCTCGATGGCGGGATCTTGTTGCATCCCCGGGTCTGGGAGGCATCCGGCCACGTCGAGGAATTCAACGATCCACTCGTCGACTGCCGACGCTGCAAGAGTCGTTTTCGGGCGGATACGCTGATCGAGGAGCGTTTGGGACAGGCTACCGAGGGGCTTTCGCTCGAAGACATGTCGCGCATCATTCTGGAGTCGAATCTCGCGTGTCCGGTTTGTGGGGCACGCGACTGGACTCCGGTGCGCAAGTTCAACCTCATGTTCCGCACATTCATCGGACCGGTCGAGGATCAGTCGACACCGGTGTATCTCCGGCCGGAAACGGCGCAAGCCATCTTCGTCAACTTCAAGCAGGTCGTGCAGACGAGCCGGGTCAAGCCTCCCTTCGGGATCGGCCAGATCGGGAAAGCGTTTCGGAACGAGATCACGCCGGGTAACTTCATCTTTCGCTTGCTCGAGTTCGAGCAGATGGAGATCGAGTACTTCATCCGTCCTGAAACCTGGGAGGGCTTTTTCGACCACTGGTTGGAGGAAATGGCTCGCTTCTTACGCTGGATCGGCTTCAAGCCGGATCGCGTGCGGACACGCGAGCATGGCCCTCAAGAACTCTCCCACTACTCGAAGAAGACGATCGATTTCGAATACCTGTTCCCCTTCGGCTGGAAGGAACTGTGTGGCCTGGCGTACCGAACCGATTACGACTTGCGACGCCATCAGGAGTACAGTGGCGAGGATCTGACGTACTTCGATCAGGAACGCAACGAGCGCTTCATTCCCCACGTGATCGAACCGACGATGGGCGTCGAGCGCTTGATGCTCGCACTGCTCTGCGATGCCTACGACGAAGAACCGGCGGTCGACGTCAATGGGAACCCCTACACCAGAGTCGTGCTGCGTTTCAACCCGCGGATCGCACCCTACAAGGCTGCAGTCTTGCCCCTGATGCGCAAACCGGAGCTCGTCGAGGTGGCGAAGGAAGTCGCCCGCGAGCTGCGCCAGCACTTCCGCATCGAGTACGACGAAACGCAGAGCATCGGGCGGCGATACCGTCGGCAGGACGAGATCGGGACCCCCTATTGCATCACGATCGACTACCAGACCCTCGAGGATCGGACGGTGACGATCCGCGACCGCGATACCATGGAGCAGGTGCGTGTCCCGATCAGTGCACTCGTCGACGAGATTCAGAGTCGCCTGCGTTCAGCGTAGGGGATCGTCGAGTTCGTCACCGAGGTGGCCGAGGAGCTCGGTGACCAGGCGTTGCAGTTCCTCGGTCGTGTAGTAGTGGATCACGAGACGCCCGCCCTGTGGGCCTCCACGCAGTTCGACTTTTGTGCGCAGTCGGCGTTGCAGGGCATCGCGCAGCCACTCGTACTCGGTGGGAACCCCTGAGGCAGCGGATCGACGTGGGCGCGGTTCGCGGCCCTTCCACCTGCGAACGAGGTCCTCGGTCTGACGGACGGTCAAACCTCGCTCACGGACGATCTCGAGCGCTGCCAGCTGCGCCGCCGCGTCGGGGAGGGCGAGCAGGGCGCGAGCGTGGCCCTCGCCGATCTCCCCGGCAGCGAGGGCCTGCTGGATCGGCGCGGGTGCGTCGAGCAACCGGAGCGTGTTGGCGACGGCCGAGCGACTCTTGCCGACTCGCTCGGCGACTTCCGCTTGACTCAGACCGAACTCCTCGATCAGTGTCCGGTAGGCCAGCGCGGTTTCGATCGGTGACAGGTCAGCACGCTGGACGTTCTCGACGAGTGCCACCTCGACGGCCTCGCGAGGAGACAAGTCGCGCACGATGGCTGGGATCGTGGCGAGTCCAGCGAGCTTCGCCGCACGCCAGCGTCGTTCGCCGGCGACGAGTCGATAGGGAGGGGTACCCCCGGAGCGAGCGACGATGATCGGCTGAACGATACCGTGCCGCCGGATGGATTCAGCGAGTGCCAGCAAGCTATCCTCAGCGAAGTGCTGGCGCGGCTGCCGCGGGTTGGGGGCAATGTCGTCGACGGCGATGTCTCGGATCGACGCATGATCGAGCGCCGTCGATTGCGGGATCAAAGCATCCAGACCGCGTCCGAGACCGGTTCGTCGTGCCATCCTTCGACACACCCCGCGTCCGACCCCAGTCTAGCACGCCCGGCTCTGCCGAGGACGGCAGCGCGAAAGGGAGAGAGGCCGCGATGTGGACGGTGGAGCTCATCGGGATCGTCGTGGCGGCGGCGGTGCTCCGCCTCACGGCTGAGGCAGCAGAGCGCTCGCGCTGGGCGCGAACGTTGTTGACTCTCGGCGTCCTCATGACGGTGTTCGTCGCCCTCGCGGCCGGCCTGATCGGCTGGTACCGCGGTGCACACACCATGGCGATCTCCGGTCTCCTCGGTGGATGCGCTATCGCGCTTGCCTGGTGGCGGCACTACCGAGCCATGCTGACCCGTTGGCTCAGGATCGATCCGAACTCGATGCTCGATGCGACCGGTCTCGCGGCGATACAGGGAGCGATCGGAATCCTCCTTGGCCTGTCGCTGGCGGCACGTGAGGTGCCACCATTGGCGATCAGCCGCGAACAACTCGTGGCGCAGGGTGTGGCGGAAGTGCTCCTCGCCGCTGTACTCGTCGGCTTTCCGTTTTCGCGTTCGCTCGGCGACACGTGTCGTCGCCTCGGTCTACGCTGGCTCAGTGCGCGCGAGGCGGTATGGGCGCTCGTCTTCACAGGGATCCTGTTCCTCGTCTCGTCGTCGGTCGGTTGGGTCGCCAGTCTCGTGCAGCCGGACGTCGTGGCGCGGATCGAGGAACGGTTCGTTCCCCTGGCGAGCGAGTTCGGTTCACCGGTCGGGGCACTCCTGCTCGGTGTGATCTCGGGGACAGGGGAGGAACTGCTGTTTCGCGGTGCGATGCAGCCCCGTTACGGGCTTCTCTTGACGACGATGCTGTTCACGCTCCTCCATATCCAATACGAACTGTCGGTCGTGACGCTGGGGGTAGCTGGTCTCGCGCTCGTGCTTGGGGTCGAGCGGCGCCTCTTCGGGACGACCGCCTGCATCCTCACGCACGCCACCTATAACACGATCGTTCTGTTGCTTCAGGCCTCGGCGGGGTGATCCCGGTCGGTCACGTCACTCACTGGCGGGCACCTGGAGCCACGAGCCGTCGGTGAACAGTACGTAGACGAATCCGCGGTCGCTGAGGATGAGCGTACCGTGTTCGAATTCCTGCACCCGGGCACCAGCGGACATGACGTGGACGTCGCTTTCGATGGCGTAACCGAGCGTGCTCGCGAGTGCTCGTTCCTCCCAGACCTGTCCGAAGGCTCCACCGGGCAGCCAGAGGTTGGCCTCGACGGAACGGAACTCGAGGGGCGGATCGCTTGGCGCTGGCTCGGGGACGCTCGCCCACTGTCCCCCCGCCTCGAGGATGTAGATGCGGAGCGTATCGAAACGCTGGAGCATGATACCGCGCTGGAAGGCGAGTTCGACGGCATTGACGACGAATGCGGGCGAGACCGGCTGACCGAGCCGCTGTTGGATCGCTGGGTTCGCCCAGTAGACGCGTGCGAACGCGCCGGTCACCGGGATCGGCTCTGGTGTAGCCGGTGTGGGGGGTGCAGTCGGAGTCGGCGATGGAGTGGGCTCCGGCACCGGCGTCGGTGTCGGTGGCTGGGGTGTCGGCGTGGGCGTCGGTGCCGGCGGTGGAGTCGGTTCCGGCACAGCCGGGGGCGGGAGGACAGGATGAGGTTGCTGCTCGGGCGCTGGAGTGACGGGCACGCTCGGCCGGTCTGGAGGGGCAACGGCGGCTGGGGTCGGTGGCGGTAAAGGCGTCTCGACCTCGGGAGTCGGGGATGTGGGCGGAGTCAGTGCCGCCTGCGGTGTCGGGGCCGGCGTCTCCTGGGTATGTGCGAAGGCGCTTGTGGTCCGGAAAGTCAAGAGGAAGGTTGTGCCTAGCGGTTGCCCCCAGCGATCCTGTGCCTCCGGTAGGATGGCGATCTGGTACACCGTGTCGGGAAGCAGGGAAACGCGCCGCTCGTCGTCGGCGCCGATGATCAACTTTGTGCCGCTCCAGCTCATCGGGAGTCGCTCACGCTCGCCCGGGGGAGAAATACGGAGGTTGGCGAGCACTGAAGCCTCGTTCATCGGTTTGGAAAAGACGATTTCGACCGGCTGGTAGATGGGCCAGCGCTGCTCCGATCCAGCAGCCGGGCTCGAGGCCAGAATGCGGGGCGGTTGGGAGCGGTGCAGGCCGATACCTGCTGAAACGAGAGCCAGCAGAAGAAGCAGGACGCTCAGGGTGGTGGTGGCGAGCGCGAGACGTGCCCTGCGGCTCGCGGGGGTGCGGCGGTCCTGTTCGGCGATTTCCTGCCAGACACGTTGTCGGAGATGCTGTGGCGGTGCCGGGAGGGGCGGGAGACTGCGCAACCGCTCGCGAAAGACTTGGTACTCCTGCAGGCGTTGGCGACAGTCCTCACACGTGGCCAGATGAGCCAGCAAACGCTGTCGTTCCTCGTCGGCGAGGTCACCGTCGAGGTAGGCAGAAAGGAGCGGTCGATAGCGCCGACAGCGGAGCGAGCTCATCCGGATCCCGATGCCTCCAATTCATGGTAGAGACGCCGAAACTCTTCGCGGGCGCGGAAGAGCAACGACTTCACTGCCGAGCGCGAGGTGCCCAGCAGTTCGGCGATCTCATCGATCGAGTATCCCTCGTACTCGCGCAAGATCAGTACGGCACGGTGGCGCGGTTGGAGCCGAGACAAGACGCGCTCGACCGAGTCCTGTGTTTCCGCTTGTAAGAGCGCACGCTCTGGGTCAGGAGACACGGTCGAGCGCAGCGAGTGACTCTGCCACGGGTTGAGATGGTCCAGCCGCAGCCAATGGAAGCGACTACGACGACGTAGCGCATCCAGACAGAGATTGGCAGCGATCCGTCGCAACCAGCCCCCGATATTGAGATCGTCGGTCGTCTGCGAGAGGGCCTTGTAGGCGCGGATGAAGCATTCCTGCGTCAGATCGCTGGCGTCGTCGGCATTGCCCACCATGCGGTAGATGAACTGGTAAATCGGGCGCTCGTATTTTTGGTACAGAAGGGTGAACGCCTCTTCGTCGCCCGCTTTGGCGCGGGCGATGCAGTGCAACTCGTCTGCCGTCGAAAGGGCGACCGAGCCCGACATCCGTTCTCCTCCAATGTCTATAACGAGCGACGGCTCGTCCGGATGCGGTGACTTCACGGCAGCGCTCCTGACGGGCCGATCGTACACGGTGCGCGGCTGATTGTCAATTCGGTGCGGTACGGGCGTGCGCACATGCCCGGTCGGTGTGGCTGAGAGGGCGAGCCCATGAGACGTGTGCTGTGGACGCGCCTGACACCGCGGCCGAAGCGAGGAGGCGCTGCCTGCGGAAAGACGGGCGCCGAGCGACCTCGCCGGTTCGTGTGGTGTCGCGAGTCCGTGCCCTGCGGTCACTGGGCGAGGGTGTCCCCCGGCGTTGTGCACGGTGGGTGAACGGAGAATGACTCCGATCGCGCCGGCCACCGGTGGATCGTCGTTCGTGCCCTCGATTGTCGGTATCGCGTGCTACAAGGGCACCGAGAACGGGTTATCTGCTATACTGCCGAAGAGCCGCGTTCCGGCGGCAGTTTTTCGATGGAGCAACGGGGCGACACAGTCGAGGAGTTCGTGGTCATGCAGGACCTCATCCGCAGCGTGCAGGAACAGTACATGAGGACGGATCTGCCACCGTTCAGTCCCGGCGACACGGTACGGGTGCACTATCGCGTCGTCGAGGGGAACAACACGCGGATTCAGCCGTTCGAAGGTGTGGTGATCCGCAAGCGCGGCAGCGGCACTGATGCGACCTTCACGGTGCGACGGATCGCCTCTCACGGTATCGGCGTGGAGCGGACGTTTCCGCTCCACAGTCCACTGATCGAGAAGATCGAGGTGTTGCGGCACGGCAAAGTCCGTCGTGCCCGCCTGTACTACTTGCGCGAGCGCTCTGGCAAAGCTGCGCGTCTCAAGGAGCGCCGTCGCCCTGAGGGTAGCTATCTGCGCTGAGGAGCCGAGCATGTCGCGGCGACTCGCCTCGCCGAGAGAGAACAGAGCTGGCCGAGGTGAGCGTCCGACGTTCCGTTACGAGGAGGCCTTGTGGCGTGCCGGGGTCCGTCGAGTTGCCGGACTCGACGAGGTGGGGCGTGGTGCTCTTGCCGGACCGGTGGTGGCGGCTGCCTGTCTCTTCGCACCCGGCACGCAGCTCCCGGAGGGCTTCGCTGATTCTAAGCGGTTGACCGCGCGGCAGCGTCGAGAACTGGCGGCCTGGATCCGAGCCGAGGCGGTCGCGTGGGCTGTCGCCGCGGCGTCCCACCGCGAGATCGACCGGTTGGGGATCGTCGCGGCGACGGCACTCGCGATGCGCCGTGCCCTGGAGCGGCTGGGGCCGGTGGATCATGTCCTCTACGACGGTCTGCCCCTTCCCGGCTTCGATCCGTCCCACTCGACGGCGATCGTGGCTGGAGACACCGAGTGCGCGAGCATCGCAGCGGCGTCGATCTTGGCGAAAGTGACACGCGACGCATTGATGGCGCGACTCGCAGCACGCTTTCCCCAGTACGGTTGGGACGAGAACGCCGGTTACGGTACGCGTGCCCACCGCGCACGGCTCCGCGAGTTCGGTTTGACGCCATTCCATCGTCGATCTTTTCGACTGCACGAGGAAGGTGTCGGTGAGGCGTGAGTGGGCGACAGTCGCTCGGGGCGCTCGGCGAAGACGCCGTCGCACGGTGGGCTGAGCGGGCGGGATGGCGCATCCTCGCTCGTAACTGGCGTTGTCGCGAGGGTGAACTCGATCTCGTCGCCCTCGAAGGGGAAGTGATGGTCGCGGTCGAGG